>DATKLI010000090.1:0-15019 GCA_035542455.1 Thermoanaerobaculaceae bacterium | reverse complement strand
CCTGCTGGGCCGGACCGGGGCGTAGACTGCGCCGAGGAGGTGAGGCTACCGATGATGAGATCCGGTGCCACTGCGCTTGCCGCGTGCATGCTTTCCTGGGGGTGCGCGACGGCCGGACCGCGCCCGCAGGGAGGAAGCTCGGCAGCAGAGGTGAACCGCGGGTCGCTCCCGCAGACCGTGACGGGCGTCGAGGGGATGGAGAAGGGCCTCTTCCGCGACGGCCGCGTTTTCGTCGGGGGCCAGCCTGCCAAGGAATCGCTCCAGGAGCTGGCGAAGCTCGGCGTCGTCGCCGTGGTCAACCTCAGGACTCCGCACGAGATGGCCGACAAGGCCCAGGTTCCGTTCGACGAGGCTGCCGAGGCGGCGCGCCTCGGCATGGAGTACGTAGCGATCCCGGTCAACGGTACCGACTACCCGTACGCGCCCGCGGTGGTCGAGAATCTGGCGCACGCGTTGGCGCGGATCCCCGGCCCCGTGCTCCTGCATTGCCGGACGGGGGTCCGGGCGAGCTACCTGTGGACGGCGTACCTCGTCCGGAACGGCGGCCTCGACCTCGACGCGGCGCTGGCTCGCGGCCGCGCGATGGCGATCCCTCCCGACCCGCTGGGCCAGCTGCTGGGCACGCCGCTGAAGCTGGTCCCGGGCGGGACCGCGCCGTGACGCCTGCGGGGGCTCGGAGGGAATCCACCCGGCCGGCGGGTCCGAGCGAGCGCCATGACCCGCGCGACCCCAGCTCGCCCGGGGTAGACTCACCGTACCGGACCCCGGCAAGCGAGGACCAGAGGCGATGCTCCTGCCGATCGCAGCTCTCCTGATCGTTCCGGCCGCCGCCGTCCACCAGAGTGCGGTCGCCGCGCCGGCGGCGGCGTACCTGCCGGCACCGGCGGACCTGGTCACGGTGGGGGAGTGGCCGGCGATCGGGAAGTGGATGATCGACCGGCACCTGCGGCCCGCGGCGTGGCTCGGCGCCCACCTGCAGGGGAAGGTCCTGCGCGAGCCGATCAACGTGATCCTGGTGGACGCCGCGGCCGGATCGGCGGCGGAGGCGGTGGAGCGGCTCGTGAACGCATGTCGGGTGGCCGGGTACAAGGCGCGCGAGGGGCACTCGGCCGGGTACCGCGGTTACCTCGGCGGCGTGCTGTTCCACCAGCTGCCCGCCGCTGCGGGGCACGCGTTTTCGAACGAGCCTTTCGAGCTGCACAACAACCACGGCCGCGTGTTCGGACCGTTCCCGCTGAAGGGCGGCTGGCTGTTCATCGGTGCTCTCTCGCGGGAGAAGTTCGACCCGCGGACGAGGACCGAACACGTGTTCGTCTCGTTCAACCAGGCGCGCGACGACTTCGCGCGGAAGCTCGATGAGAGGAGCGGGTTCAAGATCTCGGGCCGGGTCGACCTCGCCAACGTCCTCCTCTCCGACCCGGAGCTCACGACCGGCGACCACGACGGGAGGGCGATCGTGCTGAGGGCCGAGCGCTGATCCCTGGCCTCGCCCGTCGTGTTGTTCCCGTCGGTCGCGAGGCGGGAGGTTCCCGCCGCGCGGAGCCGCGGGTCGCGGCGCGGGCCCGATTCTGGATCAGACCAGGCTCAGGAGGTCGTCGAGCATGCGGAGCGTGAGCCCCCAGATCAGGCGCCCCTCGTAGCGGTAGCACGGCATCGTGAGCGGAACTCCCCGGCCGCTCCAGACGAAGGTGCCGCGGTTGCTCCGCTCGAGGAGGAAGCCGAGCGGCACCCAGACCGCCTCCTGCACCTCGTGGTTCGGGACGAGCGGCGGCGCTCCCCGCAGGGCGAAGACGAACGGCGCGACCCAGAGCGGGCCCTCGCCGCGCTGCAGGTGGGTCCTCACCGCGGGGAGGCGACCGATGAGCGAGGCGTCGGCGTCGAGGTCGAGGGCGAGCTCCTCGCGGGTCTCCCGGACGGCGGCGGCCAGCGGGGTCTGGTCGCGCGCGTCGAGGTGCCCGCCCGGCCACCCCATGTCCCCCGACCACGGATCGTCGGGGTGCTCGGCGCGGCGGATGAAGAGGATGTCGGCGCCGCCGGGCGCCGCGCGGAGGACCGCCGCCACCGCGGCGGTCTGGTCGTGCGCGAGGTCGCGCACCGGTCGTGCGGGGCTCCGGGCGAGCGCCTCACGGATCGCGTCCACGGTCACGGTCGGTCGCACGCGGGCATTGTGCCACCGCCGCAGCGCCGCGGGCTCCCCGCCTCCGGCCGCTCAGGCGATGAGCTCGACGCGGCCGTCCGCGAGCCAGTAGAACGCGGGCACGATCGCCAACCTCCCCCCTTCGAACGCCGCGCGCAGCAGGGGGCTCCCGGCCACGATGTGCCTGGCGGTCGCGACCGCGCACGCGCGGACGGCAGCCTCGTGCCCGTGGGCCCCCGCGGTGTGTTCGCGCAGCTGCGCGATGAGGGCGCCGAGCGCCCCCGCCGGCGTCTCGTCGCCGAGCGCCGCGCTCACGGCCCCGCACGCCTCGTGGCCGAGGACGACGATCAGACGGACGCCGAGGCTCGCAGCCGCGAACTCGATGCTTCCGAGCACCGCGGCGTCGAGCGCACCGCCCGCGGTCCGGACGCCGAACACGGTGCCGAGCGGCGCGTCGAACGCGTCCTCGACCGCGATCCGGGAGTCGGAGCAGGCGAGCACGGCCGCGGCCGGCTTCTGTCCGGAAACCAGGGCGGCCCGCTCGCCGTGCAGGTCGCGCGGGGCCGGCGTGCCGGCCACGAAGCGCCTGTTCCCGGCGAGGAGGGCCTCGAGCGCCCCGACCACGTCGTGCCTGATCGCGGCGTCGCCGATCCGGCTCCACGCCCGCACCGCGGCAGCGGCGTCGATCGGCCGTCCGCCGGCGGCGGCCGGCGCGGTGCCCGTCTCCCCAGGGCCATGCGACGACATCGCTACGGACCTCCCCCCCGGCGGCCGGCCGCTCCCGGCGCCCCGCCGCCCGAAACCTGCGACCGGCTCCATCGTACAAGCAAGAGCCCAGAAAGGAGCTTGCCATGAAGTTGAACACGTTGTGCCTTGCCGTGCTCGCCGCCGGCGTGGCCGTCGCGGTCCCGCGGACCACGCGGGCGCAGGTCGTGACGCTGCCTCCCGACGGCGCCAACCAGAAGGCGTCGGTTTCTCAGTGGCTCGGCCTCGTCGAGGTCGACATCACGTACAACGCCCCGAAGGTGACCGCGCCGGACGGCACCGACCGGACCGGGAAGATCTGGGGGCAGCTCGTCCCGTACGGGATGGCGACGCTGGGGTTCGGCACCTGCGGCGACCAGTGCCCGTGGCGAGCGGGCGCCAACGAGAACACGGTGTTCCGCGTCTCGCACGCGGTCAAGATCGAGGGGCAGCCGCTCCCGGCGGGGTCGTACGGCCTGTTCATGATCCCCGGCCCCGACGAGTGGACGGTGGTGTTCTCGAAGAACTACACGTCGTGGGGGAGCTTCTTCTACAACGCCGCCGAGGACGCCTTGCGCGTCAAGGTCAAGCCCGCGAAGTGCGAGTACAACCACTGGCTCACGTACGAGTTCACCGAGCGCAAGCTCGACCGGGCCACGGTCGCGCTGAAGTGGGAGTACCTCCAGGTGCCGTGGACGATCACCGTGGACGACCCGATCGGCCTGTACGTCGCGAACCTCCGCGAGGAGCTTCGCAACACGAAGGGGTTCAACTGGGAGGGGTGGCAGGAGGCGGCGAAGTACTGCCTCGACAACAAGACCAACCTCAAGGAGGCGCTCGCGTGGGCGCAGAACGCCGTGAGCCTCCAGTACGTCGGACAGGAGAACTTCTCCACCCTGCAGACCCTGGCCGGGGCGCAGGAGGCGAACGGGATGACCGCCGAGGCGGACGCCACGATGCAGAGGGCGCTGGACTACCCGGGCGCGACGCCGCTCGACCTCCACAGGTACGGCCGCGAGCTCCTGGCCCGCGGCGAGAAGGAGAGGGCGCTCAAGGTGTTCGAGGCCAACGCGAAGAAGCACCCGAACGTCTGGCCGGTGAACGTGGGCCTCGCGCGCGGGTACGCGGCGGTGGGGCGGACGCAGGACGCGATCAAGTACACGAAGCTGGCGATCCCGCAGGCGCCCGACGAGCTGAACAGGAAGGCGCTTCAGAAGATGCTCGAGGACCTGCAGAGCGGCAAGGCGGTGAAGTGAGCCACGGTTGATCGGGCGGCAAGCCCACCGGAGATCCCCGCGCCCGGCCGGACCGCTGTCATCCCCGGCCGGGCGCGGTTGTGTCCGGCCCGTCGCCCGGAGCGCGCGTCACCACGGGTTCCTGACGTGGCAGGAGGCGCCGTTCTTCGCGATGTACTCCTGGTGGTACTCCTCGGCCGGCCAGAACGTCTTGGCGGGCTCGACCTCGGTCACGATCTTCCTGTTGCCGTAGCGGCCCGAGGCGGCGAGCTCCCTGATGTACTCCTCCGCCTCGCGCTTCTGCTCGTCGTTGACGTACCAGATCCCGGAGCGGTACTGCTCGCCGAAGTCGGGCCCCTGCCGGTTGAGCTGCGTCGGGTCGTGCATCGTGAAGAACGCCTCGAGCAGCCGGTGGTAGGTGATCTTGGTCGGATCGTAGATCACCTTGACGGTCTCGGCGTGGCCGGTCGTGTCGGTGCAGACCTGGCGGTACGTGGGGTGGTCCACGTGCCCCTGCATGTAGCCGCTGATCGCGTCGATGACGCCGGGCCCGCGGTGGAAGTAGTGCTCGATCCCCCAGAAGCACCCGCCGGCGAAGTACGCGACCGCAGTCGTTGCCGTCTTCGCGGTGCCTCCGCCGCCGTTGACCGGCATGCTCTCGGGCGGGAGCTGGGCGCCGTTCTCGTAGAACTTGAGCGCGGCCGAGTTCAGGCAGTACCGCTCGCCGGTCGGGCGCGGACCGTCGTCGAAGACGTGCCCGAGGTGCGCCCCGCAGCGCGCGCACAGGATCTCCGTGCGGACCATGCCGTAGCTCGTGTCGACCTTCTTCACGATGTGGGCCGGGTCGAACGGCTGGTAGAAGCTCGGCCACCCCGTCCCCGAGTTGAACTTGTTCTGGCTCGAGAACAGCGGCAGCCCGCACACGGCGCAGACGTAGACGCCGTCCTTGTGGTTGTCGAGCAGGTTGCCGCAGAACGCGGGCTCGGTGCCGGCGTTCTGCGTGATCTTGTACGCCTCCGGGCTCAGCTTCGCGGCCAGCTTGGCGACGGCGTCGCGCGGGAGCGGCGTGATGTCGTATCCGGACTGCGAGATCTTCGGCGTCATGGCGTTCTCCGTTGTGCTGGAGCCGTGGGTCGCGGCGGCGACGGCGCCGACCGCAGCGAGTGCGAGCGCGAGTGCGACCGTACCTCTCATACCCGGCAGAATGCGGGCTCGGTGCCGGGCATTCCGGGCCGGCCCGGGTCGTGACGTGGTGTTCATCGGCTTCATCCCCCCACGCCCTGTTTGCCGGGTCGCGGCCGCCGGTTACGGTGAGAGGCCTACCGCGGGTACGCGACGAGCGCGAGGGGCACCTTGCGCCACCCGCGCCACGCGCGCATCGTCCCGTCCGCGCCGCGCACGGCGAGCTGGGCCGAGATCCCGCCGTCGAGCATCACGGCGACCCGGCATCCGACGGCCCCGAGGATCGCCGCCGTCTCCGGCACCGTCGGACCGAACGGCAGCGAGCCGAGCGCCTCGCCGGCCGCGTCGAACCGCGTGAGCGCGACCAGGAACCGGCCGTCGCGGAGCTCGCCGAGCGCGAGGCGCGCGTCCCGGTGCTCGAGGTCGACGCCGCTTCCGGGCGCCGCGAGCTGGGGGGGGACCTCCCCGTCGCGCCGCAGGAGCACCGGGTACGACTGGAACGCGCTCTCGGCGCCTCCCGTCCCGGCGCCCGGGATCCCGGCGACCGGGACGAACCACGCGCGGCCGTCGGCGGCGACGCAGAACGCCGCGGAGAGGGCCCCGGGCCCGGGCGGCTGCTCGACCGCCCCGTCCCTCACGAGCCACCCCCACGGCAGCCCGCCGGTGAACTGGCCCGCGTTGAACGCCAGGACCGCGCCGGGCGGCGTCCGGTCGAGCGACCAGTCGGCGACGGTTCCACCGTCGCGGCTCGCGCTGACGAGCTCGATGCGGAGGCGGGCCGGGTCGAAGCGGGCGAGGACGACCTGCAGTCGCCACGCCTCGCCGCTCCCGCCGATCGCGAGCTCCGTCCAATCGACCCCAGCCGCGGCCGGATGCCAGACGACCGACGCCGCGACGGTGGGGTCGGCCGCCGGCCACGAGGCGGGGGCGCGCGCCGAATCCCACCACGTCACCCACCGCCCGTGCGTCTGCACCGCGAGCGTCGAGCTCGGAAGGCCGCCGGCTCGCAGAGGCCATGCCGCCGCGAGGGCGCACGCTGCGGCGGCTGCGGCCGTGCGGGCGGCGGTGCGCACGCCGGTCAGTCCTGATCGGGGTAGAGCAGCTTGACGAACGCGTCGCAGCGGGGCTGGAGCGCGGCGGCCTCTTTCGCCGAGTACACGAACGACGCCGCGCCTGTGCCCTTGATCCTGCGCCCCGCGGCGGTCGGGGGCTCCGGGTCCGACAGGCACAGCGGCGTCACCCGCTCCTTGAGCACGGCGTACTGCCGTACCGTGAACCCACCCGCCGTCGCGGCCCTCGCCTCCGCGTCGCGCAGCTTGGCGGCGAGCTCCTGTCGCTCACGCGTGCGCGCGGGGTCGGGACCGCACGACTTCTCGGTGAGAGCCGCCAGCTTCGCCATCAGCTCCTCCGCCGCCTGCCGCGCGGCCGGGTCCTTCGGCTTGCCGGAGGTCGTGCCGCCGTACGCCTGCACGAGCTGCAGGTACTCGGGGCTCTTCGTCAGCGCCTGCTGGCACTCCGCGTACTCCTCCCTGGTCTTCGGGGGCACCGAGCCCGCGGCCGGGGTGGGGGTCGCGGCGGCCTTGCGGGCCTCGTTCTCCGCCGCGAGCGCCTTGGCGAGCCGGTCGAGGACCGGAGGCGTGATCTCCAGGACGGCATCGGAGAGCGCCGGCGTCGGGACGGCGGCGGCCGGGCGCGGCGCCGGCTGCGGCTGACCGAGAAGGCAGGGCGCGCCGAAGACGGCGGCCACCGCGACGAACGGGCCCACGACCCACCGGTGCCGACGGTTCATCGCGACCTCCCCCGGTCGAGCGCACGGACGGCTCCGCCGCCCGGACACCCACCGATCGTGACGGCATTATCGCACCGTCGGCGGCGGTCCGCCCGCCGTGCTCCCGACGCCGTACGGCGGTGAGGGCGGCGTGGACTACACTCCCCTCATGCTGCGCAGGCTGAACGAGGAGTCCGTGCTCTTCGCGAGCGTCCTGAAGTGGTTCATCCTCGCCACCGTCACGGGGGCGATCGTCGGAGTGTCGACCGCGATCTTTCTGAAGGCCCTCGCCTGGTGCGTCTCGTTCGCCGACGGCTACCGCTACTACTCCCTCCTGCTCCCGGTCGCCTTCGTGGTGAGCGTGCTGCTGATAGGGAAGCTCGCGCCGGACGCCGAGGGCCACGGCACCGAGAAGGTGATCGAGGCGATCCACGTCCGGTCGGGGAGGATCAAGGCCGCAGTCGTCCCCGTGAAGCTGGCCGCGACGCTGGTGACGCTCGGGTGCGGAGGCTCCGCCGGGAAGGAGGGTCCGTGCGCGCAGATCGGCGCCGGCCTCGCATCGCTCTTCGCCGACCTGCTCCGGCTCTCCGAGCACGATCGCCGCAAGATCGTGATCTGCGGGATCTCGGCCGGGTTCGCGTCGGTGTTCGGGACGCCGGTGGCGGGCGCGATCTTCGGTGTCGAGGTGCTGTTCGTCGGGAGCATCCTCTACGAGGTGCTGCTCCCCTCGTTCATCGCCGGGGTCACCGCCTACGAGATCTCCTCCGCCCTCGGGATCCGGTACTTCAGCCACGCCGTCGGCGTCGTGCCGGTGTTCACCGAGACGTTCTTCGTGGAGGTCGCGCTCGGCGGCGTGTTCATGGGCCTGTGCGCGTTCGTGATGATCGAGACGATGAAGACGGGCAAGGCGCTCGCCGACCGGGTGCGGGTCGCGGCCGCACTGAAGGGGTTGGTCGGCGGCGCGGCGCTCGTCGCGCTCTCGTTCGTGTTCTCCCGGCGCTTCCTCGGGCTCGGCCTCGACACGATCGAGGCCGCGCTCAAGGGGTCGCCGGTGCCGTGGTACGCGTTCGCCGTCAAGTCCCTCTTCACCTCGATCACGCTCAACTTCGGCGGGAGCGGCGGGATCGTGACGCCCGTGTTCTTCGTGGGTGCGGCGTCCGGCTCGCTGTACGCGCACCTGACCGGGCTCGACCCGGCGACGTTCGCGGCGATCGGCCTTGTCGCCGTGCTCGCGGGGGCCGCCAACACGCCGATCGCCGCCGCGATCATGGCGCTCGAGATGTTCGGTCCCGCTCTCGGCCCCTACGCGGCGGTCGCGTGCGTCATCAGCTTCCTGATGACCGGGCACCGCTCGGTGTACCCGTCGCAGGTGCTCGCGGTCGCCAAGTCGTCCTCGCTGCACAGCGAGCTCGGTCACGAGATCGAGCGCGTCGCGACGGAGGTCCGGCCCACCGGCGCGAGGTGGGCCGCGCGCATCCGGCGCGCGCTGCGCCGTCGCCGGCCGCCGAGCGCGGGGGGCTCCGACACGTCCGCGGACGCCTGAGCCGGGCGGCGGTCTGACCGACAGCCGGACGGCTCGCCCCGGGCGGCGGAAAGAGCGCGAACCCGGTTTGCGTTGCATTGGACGGACGGCACGCCCCGCGCGGCCCCGCGCCATGCGGAGCCCGGAGCCGTACCGCGACCGAATTCGCAGCCGGGAGCCAGCGAATGGGTGCCAACGATCTCGCGGAGATGCCTCTCGCCGATCTGGTGTCGGCGCTCGGCGCGACGCCGGCGGGGCTCTCCACGGACGAGGCGCGACGCCGCCTCGCGCGGTTCGGCACCAACGAGATCGCCGAGAAGTCGGTGAACCCCATCGCGCGGGTCCTGGCCTACTTCTGGGGCCCGATCCCCTGGATGATCGAGGCGGCCGCGATCCTCTCGGCGGCCGTGCGCCACTGGCCGGACTTCGCCATCATCATGGTCCTGCTGGTGACCAACGCGTGCGTCGGGTCGTGGGAGGAGTACCAGGCGGGCAACGCCGTCGCGGCGCTCAAGAAGACGCTGGCGCTCCAGGCGCGCGTGCGGCGCGACGGGGCCTGGACCACGGTCCCGGCGCGGGAGCTCGTGCCCGGCGACACGATCCGGATCCGTCTCGGCGACATCGTCCCCGCGGATGCCCGCCTGCTCGAGGGCGACCCGGTCGAGGTCGACCAGTCCGCGCTGACGGGCGAGTCGCTGCCGGTCTCGCGGAAGACGGGGGAGGCGCTGTACTCGGGTTCGATCGTGCGCCTGGGCGAGGCCGACGCGCTCGTCTACGGCACCGGAGGCAACACCTACTTCGGCAGGACCGCGCAGCTCGTCCAGGAGGCCCACACCGTCAGCCACTTCCAGCGGGCCGTCCTGAAGATCGGCGACTACCTCATCCTGATCGCGGTGGGCTTGGTCGCGCTGATCCTCGCGGTGGCGCTCTTCCGCGGCGACAGGATGACCACGACACTCCAGTTCGCGCTCGTCCTCACCGTCGCGGCGATCCCGGTCGCGATGCCGACCGTCCTGTCGGTGACCATGGCGGTCGGCTCGCGGGTGCTGGCGGCGCGCCAGGCGATCGTGAGCCGGCTCGCCGCGATCGAGGAGCTCGCGGGGATCGACGTCCTCTGCTCGGACAAGACCGGCACGCTGACCCAGAACAAGCTGGCGCTCGGCGACGCGGTGCCCGTTGGGGACGCCACGGCCCAGCAGCTCGTCCTCAGCGCCGCCCTGGCCTCGCGGGCGGAGGACCGCGACCCGATCGACCTCGCGGTGCTCGCCGGGGTGGCCGACGAGCGTGAGTTGAGGGGATACCGCGTCACCCGCTTCCGGCCGTTCGACCCGGTCCGGAAGCGCACCGAGGCCGACGTCGAGGGTCCGGGCGGGAAGGCGTTCGAGGTCGCGAAGGGAGCGCCGCAGGTGATCCTGGAGCTCGCGTCCGACCGCGACGAGGTGAGGACGAGGGTCGAGGGCGTCGTCAACGAGCTCGCTGCCCGCGGTTTTCGCTGCCTCGGCGTCGCGCGGACCGACGAGCGGGGCCGATGGCGGTTCCTAGGCGTGCTCCCGCTCTCGGACCCGCCCCGCGACGACTCCAAGGCCGTGATCGCGACGGCGCGCGAGATGGGCGTGCGCGTGAAGATGGTGACCGGCGACCAGCTCGCGATCGCCCGCGAGATCGCCGCGCGGCTCGGCCTCGGGACGCGGATCCTCGACGCGGGCGCCCTCGCGGACGCCAGCGATCTCGAGGCGGCGCGGGCGGCCCAGGCCATCGAGGAGGCGGACGGGTTCGCACAGGTCTTTCCCGAGCACAAGTTCCACATCGTGGACGTGCTTCAGCGCCGCGGGCACATCACCGGGATGACCGGGGACGGCGTCAACGACGCCCCGGCGCTGAAGAAGGCGGACGCCGGGATCGCGGTCTCGGGCGCAACGGACGCGGCGCGGGCGGCCGCCGACATCGTGCTCCTGACGCCGGGCCTGTCGGTGATCATCGACGCGATCCGGGAGAGCCGGAAGATCTTCACGCGGATGAACAGCTACGCGATCTACCGCATCTCGGAGACGATCCGGGTGCTGCTGTTCATGACGCTCTCGATCCTCGTGTTCAACTTCTACCCGGTCACGGCCGTGATGATCGTCCTGCTGGCCCTCCTCAACGACGGGGCGATCCTCTCCATCGCGTACGACAGGGCGCACGAGTCGCGTGAGCCGGCCGCGTGGAACATGCGCGTGGTCCTGGGAGTGGCCACGGTGCTCGGTGTCACCGGCGTGATCGCCTCGTTCGGCCTGTTCTACCTCGCGGAGAGGGTGTTCCACCTCGGCCGCGCGTTCATCCAGACCGTCATGTACCTCAAGCTGTCCGTCGCGGGCCACCTGACGATCTTCCTCACCCGCACACGCGGGGCGCTCTGGTCCACGCGGCCCGCCCCGATCCTCGCGCTCGCGGTGCTCGGCACGCAGCTCGTCGCGACGGTCGTCGCGGTGTACGGCTTCCTGATGCCGCCGATCGGGTGGGGGTGGGCGCTCGCGGTGTGGGCCTATGCTCTCGCGTGGTTCCTGGTCAACGACCGGGTGAAGCTGTTCGCGTACCGGATCCTGGACCCGACGCGACCCGTGCTGAGTGCGAGGGCGCGGTAGAGGCTTTCCGCGGGCTGGAGCGGGGCGTTGCCCCGGGCTGCTACGCGAAGGCGATGACGACCAGCACGATCACGAGCACGCCGACGACCGACCACACGATCGTCATCCTCTTGCGGCTGCTGCCGCTGCGCTCGGACTCGCTCTTGCCCAGGGGTTCGAACATGTCTGCCTCCGGTGAGTCGCCTGCGCACCGGCCCCGCGCCCTCGCGCAGAGTCGATGCCGGCTGTTCGCGGGCGCGCCAGGTGCGCGGCCCGGTTCCTCCCGGATGGCGGCCCGACCATCCGAAGCCATCCTCCGGCGGCACGACGCCGACGGACCCTTTGGCCGGCCTCCCCGTGCGCCAAGCGCGGGAGGCGCGGCTCCACATCCAATCTACGTCCCGGCGCTCCGACCCGCAACCCGCGGGACCTCGCTCGGCGGCCCCGGAGCGGTCGCGCGGTGAAATCCCGCGATCGGCGGATCCGTTTCGAAAAGAGACGAGCCTCCCCCCCGAGCGAACCCCCGGGAGGGCGACATGCGATTCCACGGCGCAGGGCGCGCCACCGCGGCGCGGGCCGCAGGCGCGATCGGGTTGACGGCCGTCATCGGGCTTCTCACGCTGCTCGCGGTCGGACGTTCGCCGGGTCTCGGTGTGGCCAGCGCCCAGGATCCGGCGCTGAGCAGCGACGAGGTGAGTGCGCTCGAGGCGCAGAACCGAGCCTTCGAGCACATCGCCGCGGCGGTGACGCCGGCCATCGTCAACATCCAGACCACGCAGGTCATCAAGGTCCAGCAGTCGCCGTTCAGCCAGGACCCGTTCTTCCACCAGTTCTTCGGCGAGATGTTCGGCCCGTACAACGTCCCGCGCGAGCAGCGCGAGCACGCGCTCGGCAGCGGCGTGATCGTGACGCCGGACGGGACGATCGTCACCAACAACCACGTGGTCGCGAAGGCGACCGAGATCCAGGTGATGCTCTCGGACAAGCGCGTGTTCAAGGCGAGGGTCGTCGGCACCGACCCGGACACCGACGTCGCGGTGATCAAGATCGACGCCACCGGGCTGCCGACCGTCACGTGGGGTGACTCCTCGACGCTGCGCGTCGGCGACCTCGTGATGGCGTTCGGGAACCCGTTCGGGCTGAACTTCACCGTGACGCGGGGGATCGTCAGCGCGGTCGGGCGCGCGGGGCTGGGGATCGAGAGCTTCGAGGACTTCATCCAGACCGATGCCGCGATCAACCCCGGGAACTCCGGCGGCGCCCTGGTCGACGTGCGCGCGCGCCTCGTCGGCATCAGCACCGCGATCGTGACCGGAGGCAGCGGGATGAGCGGAGAGGGAGGCTCGAACGGGATCGGCCTCGCGATCCCGGCCAACATCGTCCGCCACGCGATGGAGAGCCTCATCAAGACGGGCAAGGTCGAGCGCGGCTACCTCGGGGTGAGCGTCGGCGACCTCACCGAGAAGCTCGCCAAGCAGTTCGGCGCGCCCGACATCGCGGGCGCGGTCGTGGAGGACGTCACGGCGGGATCCCCCGCCGACAAGGCCGGAGTGAAAGCCGGCGACGTGGTCCGCGCCGTCGACGGCGAGAAGGTGACCTCCAAGGACCAGCTCACGTCGCGCGTCGCGTCCACCGACCCCGGGACCACGATCCGCCTCGGCCTCATCCGCAACGGCCGGGAGGAGACGGTCGCCGTCACGCTCGGGACCAGGCCGGCCAGCATGGGAGTCGTCAGCGGTCGCGCCGCGGCCCCTCAGTCGAGCACGCTCCAGGGCGTCACCGTGCAGAACCTGACCCCGAAGCTGCGCCAGCAGCTCGGCCTCGACGACGCGGCGCAGGGGGTCGTGATCAGCCAGCTCGACCCCTCGTGCGCGGCCGCGCAGGGAGGGCTGCAGACCGGCGACGTGATCCAGGAGATCGACCGCCACCCCGTGCGGAACGCGGCGGACTTCGAACGCCTGGCGGCCGGCGTAAAGGGCGAGGTGCTGCTGCGCATCGTCCGCCAGGGGAGCGGCGCGTTCTTCGTGATCTCGCCCGCGCAGTAGGCGGAACGCTACGCCGTCGGCCGGCTCCGCGGCGCGTCGGCGCGGGACATTGCGTGCCGGCGCATCGCGCGGGCCTGCCGCCGCTCCCACGCGAGACCCGCAACGAGGCCAGCGAGCGCGAGCGCGGCCGACGCCGCACCGTGCCAGACCAGCACGTGGCGCAGGTCGGTGATCGGGCAGTGGAGGTGGTAGACGCCGTCGGCGACCAGCCCGGCGCCGGCGCCGCCGAGGAGACCCGCCCACCTGGCCCTGAGCGGCGCCGCGCGCGCAATCAGGAGCGCGACGAGCGCGAGGGCGGGCACGCCGACGGCCAGCTGGAACGCGAAGCAGGCGGGCCCGTGCGTGGTGAGCGGTCGCGGCACCGCCACGCCCTCGCTCGCGCCTCGCGTGACGGCGGCCTGGACCACCAGCGCCGCGGCGGCGGCCCCGAGCGCCGCCAGCGACCGGATGCGCGCCGCCCCGCGCGCCGGGACCGACTCGGCGAGCGCGAGGGCGACCAGCGCGAGGCCGAACGCCACCTCGACGGCGAGCGCCGCCAGCGCCATCGGCCAGCCGAGCGACGGGAGGTCGCGCCGCAGGCCGAGGAGCGCGAGCACGAGCGCGAGCGCGACCGGCACCCACGCGGCGACGAGGACCGCGCGCAGCGCCGGCGAGCGCAGCGGCCGCACCGGCCGGAGGTCCGCGGCGACGGCTCGGCGGAGCCGGTCGGGGAGCGCCGCCGGCTCACGCATCGCCCGCCTCCCGTGCCCCGCCCAGCAGCCTCCGCAGCTCGACGACGCCGCGGTGCGCCCGCAGCTTGGCGGCCCCCGCCGTCACCCCCAGCACCGCCGCTACCTCCTGGAACGAGAGCCCCGCGACGTGGTGGAGCACGATCGCCTCGCGCCGGTCGGGCGGGAGCTGCGCGAGCGCCCGCCGCACCGCGTCGCGGTCGGCGAGCGACTCCACCTCGGGCGGCACCGGCACGTCGGGGAGCTCGTCGTCCGCCAGCCCCTCGTGGCGGCCGCGGCGGCCCGCCGCCCGGCGGTCCATCAGGAAAACGTTGCGCGCGATCGCGTACAGCCACGGCTTGACGGGCCGTCCGGGCTCGAAGGTGTGGCGGACGCGGTGGACCTGCAGGAACGTCTCCTGCAGCAGGTCCTCCGCTCTCGCCGCGTCCCGCGTCAGCGCCCGCAGGTAGCCGAAGATCGGGCCGGCCACGCCGCCGTACAGGGCCTCGAACGCCATCGCATCCCCGTTCTGGTAGGCGACCATCAGCAGGGCAAGCGCCTCCTCGCGCTCACGATCGTCGCCCAACCCGATCCCTCCTTTTCCCCCGACCCGCGCGCGGTTACAGGCGGACGGCACCGGCGCGCGGCAGGGCCGGCCGCCAACCCGCAAACCCGCGTTCCGTTCTGGCAAATCGTAACCCGCCGGGCGCGGAAGGCAAACAGGTCGCAGGATCAAATGGCCGCCGCCTCCGGGCGGCGGCGAGGGAGACGGAGATGGCACCCAGGAAGGCACTCTCGACGATCGCCGGGGCCCGCGAGGCGGCGCTGCGCCTGCTCGACCGGCTGGCGTTCGCGCCCGCGCTCGCGACCCGCGTCGTTGTGGGGTTCACGTTCATGCACACGGGGTGGGGGAAGCTCCACAACCTCTCCCGCACGGCCGAGTTCTTCGCGTCGCTCGGGATCCCGTTCCCGGCGGCGAACGCCGGGCTGGTCTCGACGCTGGAGCTCGTGGGCGGCGTCCTGCTGATCGCGGGGCTCGGGACGCGCGCGTTCGCGGCGGCGCTCTCCGCGAGCAT
>DATKLI010000089.1:0-59024 GCA_035542455.1 Thermoanaerobaculaceae bacterium | reverse complement strand
AGCGTCAGCGGGGTGACCGTGACCCAACCCTCGGCAAGGGCGCGCACGTCGGTCCCGCCAAGCATCTCAGCAGCCCAGCCTCGGTCACGATCGCTGTCCAGTGCCTCGGCCCCACCGGGCAGGGGTGGACGGATCCAGCAGCGGTCGCCGAGCTCGAACGCGCGCTCGTGAGCCAACTCCCGGTGCGGGTGCTCTCACGAGTCCGAGGACCAGGTGAGGGCTCCCTGACCGTGCAGTACTACTGGCTTCCGGAGGAGGGGCCCGACACACTTCTCGTTCTCGCCTCACAACCGGGCAATAGCGTCGTCTGGGCTCAACACCAGGGCTTCAAGGTCAGGGCCCACCGCGAGAGCTCGAAGGTCACGGTCGACTGTATCTGGGCGATGAGCCAGCACGCGGTACCCAGCGGCCGGCTCGTGCCGGAGATTGCCGAGGACTTCGACGGTGATGGGTACCGCGACTTCGTCTTCGATGGGGGTGACGACGAACACTTCGTGAACACGATCGTGTCGGGGAAGGACGGTCGGCTCCTCCTTGCCTTTGACGTCAGCAATGAGATCGCCGTGGAGCGCAGGCCAACCGGGCTCCCGCGCCTTGCGGTGGAGGGAATCGACGATCTTCAGAACGGTGGCGAGGCCCCACAGTACGGTGCCGAGGCTCCACCAGATGAAGACGCGGAACGAGGACCCGTCGTGTTGATCTTCGATCGCGTGGCAGGGCGGTTTGAGCCTGCGCCCGGCTCGAAGGCGGCCGTGACGGCGCAGGCGATCGCGCAGGGTCCCGGCGGCTCCGCCAACGTTCCGCGGCGAGCGCTTGCAGCCGCGCTCGGAGGGCCGGCCAAGGTCCGCGCCTACCTGCTGATGCCGGGGGCTTCGTATGCGGCTGGAGGGTACGAGGAGATCCGTGCTGTCCAGCGAGAGTACCCGCAACGGATCCTGTTCAAGTACTCACCTACGCCCTCTGCGAGACCGCAACCGCACTAAGGAGGAAGAGTGTCCTCGCAGGTGGCAGGCAGCAGGAGCGGAACGCCGCGACGATGAGGGGAATCGGCGATCTCTAAACCTAGCGCCGTCGATGCCACCCACCGCGAAAGAGGTGCGAGGTACGCAAGTAGCTGAATTGTGGCGGGTCGCTGGCGAGAGATCCGGATGCCGAAGCCGCCGAGGGTGTTCGTGGCGGTAGCAACCCCCGCCTTCTGCCACCAGGTTGGCCCTCCTGAACACCTGGGCAACAGGACAGCGGAGCTCCCTCGCGTTGACCTGTTCCTCGCAGGCCTCACCCCCCAGCCTACGGTGAGGGAAGGCTCATCGATCCCCGCGGCTAGGTGCCAGCGGGCACCGGGAGGCGGGCCCCTGCCCGCGAGGGGCACTACCCAAGCCGGCGCCTGATCGGCGGCCGGCGTCTTGCAGGTGGAATCCGGAAGGCCAGGACATCCGCCACAGGCTGTCGTGCGAGGCAGGCGGCCACGGACCGGAAGATCGCCGGGGCCTGGGCCAGCAGCCGCTCCGCGCGCTCCGGGTCATGGGGGTTGCCGAGGTTCGGGAGGCTCACCGAGCCCACCGTGCGCCCCTGGTCGTCAACGATTCTTACCACGCGCGTCTCCCCTTTCATCACACAGTAGTCATCGGAGTCGCGTGTGTCCAGCTGTCGTCCACCGTCCTGGTGTCGGCCTCACCCGTCGCAAGGAAGCGGACGCGTCACGGTTCCCGGCCTCTAGGGGTTGGTCGGGTTCGACGAGCCCACTCGGGACTCCCGGCATCGATCGTGGCGCGGACCCGGCACACCATGGATCCGGCGGACGGTTCCCGCGGGCGTGCAGCCCGCTCCCCGGCGAGCGACCTGCGCCGGGTATCTCGAACCCCACGTCAAGTAGCCCCATCGGTACCAGGTATCACCATCTCACCTTCGTGTGGTAGGATCGTCCAGCAATGACCTCGTGAAGGTCGGAGGAGGGCGATGCCGCGGCGGGCGCGGGTGTTCGTGGCGGGGGCGACGTACCACGTGTACTGCCGGACGGCGCACGGCGAGCCCGCGCTGGCGGACCCTGTCGAAGCCGCCGACCTCGTCGAGGTGATCCGGGAGGTCAAGCGGGAGCACGGCCTCGCGGTGCTCGCGTGGTGCGTGATGGCGACGCACTACCACCTGGCGGTGCGCACGGGCCGGCAGCCGCTGTGGCGGACGATGCGGCTGGTGCAGGGACGGTTCGCCCGGCGGCACAACCGGCGCCGGCGGACATTCGGGCCGTTCTGGCAGGGGCGGTACAAGGCGATCGTGGTGCCGGACGAGGGCTACCTGAGGCAGCTGATCGCCTACATCCACCTGAACCCGGTCGCGGCAGGTGTGGCGAGCGACCCGGCGAGGTACCGGTGGAGCGGGCACCGGGAGCTGCTGGGCCGGGGCGAGCGCCCGTTGGTGGACGCGGAAGACGCGCTCGTGGTGTTCGGCGGTCGGCGCGCGGCGGCCCGGAGCGCGTACGTTCGCGCGGTGCGGGGCGAGCGCCGGGAGGCGTGGATCGGGGAGCGGCCCGAGTCGTTGCCGTGGTGGCGAGGCGGGGAGGGTGAGGGCGCGGTTGAGGTGAGGCGGGCAGTGCCGAGGGTCGACGCACTGGGCGCCAGCTCGGCGCGGGAGGCCGCGCGCTGGCCGGTCGAGAGGTACCTGGCGCTCGCGAGCGCGGCGTGCGGCGTCGATCGGACGATGCTGGCCGGTCGCGGCAAGAACCCGGCGCTGACGCGGGCGCGGGAGCTGGTCGTGCTGGTGGGCGTGGAGGTATACCGGCAGCGGGTGGTCGACCTGGCGGCGGCGATGGGGATGAATGCGGGGAGCGTGAGCCGGGCGCTGGCGCGCGCGATCGCTCGGGAGCGGGAGGAGAGGGCGTTCCACCAGCGGCGGCTCGCCCTCGAGGAGCGCCTCGCGGAGGTCGAATTCAGCAACCCTGCAAAGAAGGTGAGAAGGTGATACCCGGTACCTATGACTGCCCCGCCTTCTGGCCGTTGGGACGCCTCGGCACCGAACGTCGTCGTCGAGTTCGAGTTCGACATTGAATCGGGCTTGACAGTGCTGCCGTCGGACGGCCGCGACGGTGATTGCGGAGGCTCCGGGGACCACTCAGCCCTCTGTGCCATCATGACGGGTCCGGATGGAACCACAACGGTCGGCCTGAAATGCGCCCTCGGCGCGACACCCGGGAGCTATGGAGTGACGATCAGAGTCCGGGGGTTGACCCCGGCTGGCGACAAGCAGGGTCCCGTTCTCACGGAGCGCACGGTCTCAGTGGAGGTGACGCAATGAAAGCGATCACAGCAAGTTCGTTCGTTCTTGCGTCCTGCCTGGCTTTCGCGTCGGCGGGTGTTGCGCAGGAGCAGGGTCGCACGGAGTTCCCCCGACTCACGGGTGACCCGAAGACGTTCCTGCCCACCGTCCTCGGGGGGCGGTTCGCGCTCGAGATGCGGCGGGCCGGGGGTCCCAGGCCCGACGTACTGTTGGGCTTCCTCGAAGATCCGCCGCTGCCCGACGGCAACATGTGGATGCGTCTTGCATTGGCAGCCTGCGACCAGGACCGGGTGCCATGCCAGGAGCTTCTGAGCGCATTCGACCGATTGCGCGCAGCGAGCGGCACGTCGGCCCTAGTCTTCCGGCCGGACGACCGCGAACTCCTGGAGAAGCGGGTTGCGCGGCAGCGGCTTTCGACAGAGGAGAGAACCGATCTCTACCGACGCGCGCTGTCGGAGGGAAGCCCGCTGGAATGGCGGGGTGTCTACGAGAGCGGACGCGACGCCGCGCGCCGCGTCTACAACGAGAAGATCGTGCAGTTGTATCCGCTCGCAGACTCGTATCTCGACGCCCACGCGGACTGGGAGATGGACTCCGCGCGAGCGGCCCGGAGAGTCGCCAGCGCGGCTGCGAGTCCGCATTCGCTGGCCGCCTTGGTGGCGTTGGTGCGCGAGGTTGCGGCGTGGGACGTAGGAGCGTGGGCGATGGCAGATGACCAGCGCCGACATACTCAGTATGTTGGCACCAGCTCACGCCGGCAACTTCTCGAGAGGACGTTGACCGAGCTACGAATGCTCGAGCTCCCTGGGACGGCAACCGCCCTCAAGGAAGTGATGTCTCTCTTCCGAGAGGCTGAGCTCGTCAAGGCAAGTCCGGAGTTGGGCAGGCTTCTCACGCACCCCCAGCCACCGCGGGTGTGGTTCAAGGACGAGTTCAGCTTGGCCATCGCCGAGGCGATCGGCGACCTGGGCGACCGCGATACCGAGCGCGCGGTCTTCGGTGGGCGCTGCCTTTTCGACATGGTCAGTGAGGGAGAGAAGGCCATGGTCGCAGCCGGAATGATGGAGGCAAACCAGATGGTGACAGGAGACGCTCGATAGGATATGGCCAGTTCGCCTGCTGGCTCGCCCCCGACGTTCCTTGCGGCGACGCGAGCGGGAACAGTGCCTGATCGGTACTGGGTATCCACCTTGTTAGGGTGGAGGCGGGTGGTAGTGCTCTTCTAGAAGGGTTGAGGTGAGAGATGCCGCGGCGGGCGAGGGTGTTCGTGGCGCTCGGCATCTTCGCCTCCTGCCACCAGATTGATCTGGCGGAACACCTGATCACGAGGGGAGTGGAATGACTTTGCCTCTAGACGCTCTGCGCCGGCATCACCCAGAGGCCACCGGTGAGGAAGGGTTGAGCGGTTCTCGAGCTCGGAGGGGCAGGGGGCAACCAGGCAGGGGTGCGCGTCCAGGTACCGGCCCGGCCACGGGAGGAGGCAGCCTCCCTACGACGCCGCCGATCACCTTCAGCGTCCGATAACGGCGAAAGTGTTAACTCGTTACAAATCGTCCAACACAATAGGCGTGCTATACTTCCATCGGTTTTGGAGAGGCCGAAACCGATTATGCATGCGTTTTCCATAACATCCCGCCCATGAGGACGCCAATTCGGCAGGCTCCGATTGCCGGAGGGCCATCTCCCCCCAGGGCCCATTCGCCCCTCATCAGAAGGTCTCTCAAAATCCCGTGTCCGCAAGGGCGTGAGGGTTCGACTCCCTCCTCCGGCACCAGGCTCGCACCGCACTCGAGCCCGCGCCCCGCGCGGTCGCTCGCTACTTGTTCTCGAGGTACGTCAGCCGCGTCGCGACGAGGAGCACCCACATCGCCATGGCGCCGCGCCAGTACCCCTGGGGCGAGAACATGAACACCTTGCCGGCGAACGCCTCGACGACACCGACGGCGAACGCGAGCAGCCCGACGGTCAGCAGGATCTGAAGGAACATCTTCATAGTCTCCTCCTTGGTGAGGCTCCGGCGCAATCGTACCCCTCTTTCGATCCGAGGCGGCGCCGCCCCGCTCGCCGGCCGAAGCGGAACCGGGAGGACGGCGGTGACCTCGGGTCGGGACGGGCGCCGCCGCGCCGCCTGGATCAAGGGGCTTGTACATGGCACGTCGCTTGCTCCCCTCTTTCCAGAGTCGCTGCACGGCTGACGCGTGCATTTCCTTCCCTCCCGCTTGAACCCGTCGGGAGGGACCGAGGTGCGAGGTGGGTGCGAGAGGTACGATCAATGCTGCGCCCGCCACCGAGCGCAGTTGGAACCCGCCGCGCGGCGGGCAGCGCGCGAGAGAGGAGATCAACGATGCGCCACCCGAACCCGTCCCACCGTCTCGTCCCCTTCGTCGTGGTCCTCGTTGCGGCGGCCGTCGGGTCCTGCACCTCGGCGAGGCCGGCCGCCGAGCGGCCGCTCCCCGTCATCGACGCGCTCGTCCACACCAACTTCGACGGCAAGGAGTTCGCCGAGAGCAGGGTGGTGTTCTCGAAGGAGGAGCTGGCGGCCGAGATGAGGCGCAACGACGTGGTCGGTGCGGTGTCGGTGAACCGCCCCGGCGACCCGATCGCGGACCTCTCCGGCTCCAACGTCGTCGCGTGCGGCAACGTCGGGGCGACGGAAGACGCCGCGGCGCTCGAGAGCGGCCTTGCGTCGAGACGCTACCGCTGCCTCACGATCTACCTCGGCGTTGGGGACAGGTACGCGTACGACCGGGCGTACGAGCCGATGTACCAGCTCGCGGAGAGGTACCGCGTGCCGGTCGTGTTCTATATCGTCGGCTCTTCGCTCACGTACGGCGATCCGCACACCGTGGACCGGGTGGCCCGGAGCCACCCGAGGGTTACGTTCGTGCTTGCGCATGCGGCCGACCCCCGCACCATCGCCGAGCGCGACCGGGACGAGTTCCTCAATAAGAAGGTGCCGTACCACTTCTACTCGTTCGCCCACCAGACCCAGGTCGCCGCGGAGGTTGCCGCTGCGAACCCGAACGTCGTCCTCGACGGGTCGGGGTTGCTGATCGGCGACCTGCGCAGCGAGGAACGCGACGCGATCACGGAGTATCTGGTCAAGCCGGTGAAGTCGGCGTTCGCCAAGGTCGGCCCGGCGAAGCTGCTGTTCGGCAGCGGGTGGCCGGTGACCGATATCGGACCGTACCTCGAGGCGTTCAAGCGCGCCATCCCGCGGTCGGACTGGCAGGCCGTCCTGCACGACAACGCGGCCCGCGTGTACGGCTTCGGCGAGGCGAGCCCCGCGAACTGAAGAGGACCGGGGGTCCGCGGCTCCGGGCGCCGCCCGTTCGCCTCCGGGGTGGACGGTGGGTCGGCGATGTGTACCCGGTACGCAATGAGGTGAATCGCGAAGCTCTCCGCGGCGAGGAACCTGCGGGGCGCGTCGCAAAGGGCGGCGGCTATCATGCGACACGAGGGCGATCGGAATGAGTCGGAAGCGTTTGGCGGGCACCGTGCGTGGGTCGAGCGGCGAGGTTGCCGATGCCGACCTCGCGAGGTTCGGCATCACCACGACGCCGGTGAGCCGACCTGGCCGGCTGCGCAGGCTCGCCTCGGGTCTCTGGTGGGTGGTGCAGTTCCTCCGGGGGGAGCTGAGGTCCGAGGCGCGCCTGTCGTTGCGACACACGTTGCGCGCGTGGAGCCTCGGGTTCTCGCGCTGGACGTACGCGCTCTTCGAGCTGGACCGCAACGATCCCAGGCTCTACGTCACGGACAGGAATCAGGTCCGTGCGCTCGCACGCGTGAACGGCGTCCATCGTCCTCCGGTCGGGCACAAGCTCATCTTCTCCCGGTACGTCGAGAGCCTGGGGGTCCCGTGCCCCGCCATCTGGGCCGTTGTCGTGAAGGGCAGGATTCACGTCTTGAACGAGTCGGCGCCCGCCGCAGGCTGGCCTTGGCTGCGAGCGTACGTGGCGGAGAACGCGAACGGCGTTGTGCTCAAGCCGATCGTCGGGGCCGAGGGCCTCGGCATCGCGTTCCTGAGGAAGTCCGGCCCCGTGTACGAGCTCAACGGACGCGCCGCGACCGAGGCCGAGGTGATGGCCGTCGTTGCCCGCCTGGACGACTACCTCGTCACCGACTTCGTCGTCCAGCACGAGTACTCGGTCCGGCTGTATCCGCGGACGACCAACACCATCCGTCTCCTGACGCTGTGGAGCGATGAGACCGAGAGCCCGTTCCTCGCCGCGGCGGTCCACCGCATCGGGACCGCGCGCTCCTATCCCGTGGACAACTTTCGGATCGGGGCGGGAGGGATGAGCGCGCGCATCGACCTCGCGACCGGAAGGCTCGGGCGCGCGGCCTGCCGGTCGGAAGCCGGTGTCGTGGAGAGGTACGAACGCCATCCCGAGACCGGCGATCGGATCGAGGGAGTTTGCATCCCCGGCTGGGTCGAGACGACGCGGAAGGTGCTGGCGTTCGCCGCGCGCCTTCCTTTCCTGCCCTTCATTGGATGGGACCTCGTCGTGACGCCCGACGGCTACAAGGTGGTCGAGATCAACGCCGGCTCGGGGTTCTACGTCGTTCAGGTGCACCACCCCCTGCTGGAGGACCCACGGGTGCGACGGTTCTTCGAAGCTCACGGGCTGGTGTAGGCGGCGGCAGGCGCGGAGGTGCGCCCCGAGGGGTATCATCGTGGTGCAGTCGGCAGAGGGGTTCGGATGGACAACAAGGTGGTGGTCCACCTGCGGGACGGGCGCCTGATCAAGGGCACGACGGAGAACTTCTCGCCGACGAGGGAGACGTTCCACGTCACGCGGGCGGACGGGGAGACGGTCGAGGTGTTCGTCGAGCACGCGAAGGCGGTGTTCTTCGTGCGGGAGCTGAGCGGCAACCGTTTCTATCGCGAGAGGAAGAAGCTCGACGCGATCGCCGGGTTGGGCCGCAAGGCGCGGTGCGAGTTCCCCGACGGCGAGATCCTCACCGGGTTCGTCGCCTCGTACCACCGCGCGCACCCGGGCCTCTTCCTCACGCCCGCCGACCCCAGGAGCAACAACGAGCGCATCTTCGTCGTGAAGGCGGCGACGACGAGCGTCTCGTTCGTCCCGTAGAGCCGCCGAACCGGCGAGGGGACGGCCCGGGTCGCTCCGGTACGGCGCATCACGAGAGACGGCTCTGTTCAGGGCGTGGCGGCGATCTGCCCGTCCAGGAGCGCCGCGAGCGTGTCGCGGTCCTCGGGCGCCATCTGGAGGAAGGCGACCCCGAGCTGGAACCTGGCGCTGCGCAGCGGCAGCTCGAAGACGACGCGCCCGAGCGCCCGGATCGTGCGCCCGCCCGCCGAGATTGCGAGCTCGACCCGGGTGCCGACGCCGAGCGCCCGCTCGTGCACGAGCTTGCACCCCCCGGCGCCGATCTCGAGCGTTCGCGCCGGCGCCTCGGGACCGTCGCCGGCGACCCGCTTGAGGAGCACAGGGTTATCGGCCGGAAACCTCGGGTAGCGGCGTCTCTCTCCGTGCGACCGGGCCATGGGCGATCCCTCCGCGGTTTGTCTACCCCCATGGTAGCGGGTCCCGAGACGTGCCGGAACGGGTCGGGCGGGGGCGCCGCCGCCGCACGCGACCCGGACCCGGGCCGCCGGCTGGAGCGGTCCCATACAATGGGGTAGCCACACCGAGGCGTGAGCGCCGGGTGCCGAGAGGCGGAGGGACGGCCATGAGAGGCAAGGTGCGGTTGGCGGCAGTGTCCGTGGTGCTCGTACTGGCGGCGAGAGGCGTCGGAGCTCAGGGATCGCTCCCTCTCACCGATGCCGAGGTGGCGGCCCGCCTCGACTTCATCCAGGGATCGCTGGACCGCGGCCGTGCGGCGGCCGACGTGTGGTGGAATGGGTGGCTCGCCGGCTACGGCGCGGCGACGCTCGGCCAGGTCGCCGCCTACGCCGAGACGGACAGCGAGAAGTCGAAGCAGGACATGCGCGTCGGCGCCGCCACCACCGCCCTCGGCGCGATCGGCCAGCTCGTGTTCCCGCTCGACGCGGGCCGCCTCGCGGTGCGCCTGCGGGCGATCCTGGGCGACACCCCCGAAGCACGGCGGGCGAAGCTCGCCGCCGCCGAGGCGTTCCTCCGGCGCAGCGCGGCGCAGGAGGAGCTCGGCCGGTCGTGGCAGGCGCACGCGGTCGCCGGCGCTGTCAACGTCGCGGCCGGCCTCGTGATCTGGAAGCACTACAAGCGCCCCGCGCGCGACGGCCTCGCGGCCTTCGCCGTCGGCGAGCTCATCTCGGAGATCCAGATCTTCACCCAGCCGACACGGGCGATCCGCGACCGGCGCGAATACGAGTCGAGATCGAGCTTCGCGCCTCCGGGAGCCGCCGCGGGGCCCAGGCGCGCCTGGTACGTGGGCGTCACGCCCGGCAAGTTCGTCGTCGGCTGCAGGTTCTGACCGCGTCGGGCAGGGCGGAGCCGGCGGCAGCCATTCCGGGGTGTGTGCTGTGGCACCGCTGGCGGCCGTTGGGCCGCGCGCCACTCCTTCTCGGACGGTGTCTCAACGAACGCCGGCTGGACGGGACGAGCTTCGGGCCGGCGGTGCGCTTCGGCGCTATCCTGTCGCTGTGACCCCCCACAGGAACGCCTCGATAGGCCAGTTCGTGGCGCTCGCACTGATCGCCGCCGCACTCGACCTCGCGCTCCTGTGGGCGGTGTTCGACTGGGCCAGCGGGATCGGCCACGAGCCCGACCTCCCGTTCTCGTTCTGGCTGCTGACGGCGGGCGCGCTTGCGCTGAGCGCGGCCGCGGTCGTGCTCCCCGCCGTCGCCATGGCCGCCGCCGACCGTTCGCTCACCGAGACGGCGCGCTGCTGGGCAGCGGGGGACCTCGCGCGCCGCGCCGCCCCGGCGCGGCTGGCCGGGTTCGGCGGGCTCGCGGACACCCTCAACCAGATGGCCGCCTCGCTGCAGCGCCGCGAGGAGACGAGCCGCTTGCGCGAGGAGGAGCTGGTCGGGCAGGCGGAGCGGATGGCGACCACGGCGCGGCTGGCGGCAGGAGTGGCGCACGAGCTGAACAACCCGCTCGGCGGGATCCTGCTGTACGGCAACCTCCTCCTCGAGAGCACGTCGCCCGGCGACGCGCGCCACGAGAACATGGCGCGCATCGTCACGCAGGCGACGCGCGCGCGGGACATCGTGCGAGGCCTCCTCGACTACGCCCGCGAGAACCCGGCCGAGATCGCCGAGCTTGAGCTCAACCAGCTCGTGCGCGACACACTCAGGCTGCTCGAGAAGCAGGTGCAGGCCGTCCAGGTGCGCACCGAGCTCTCGACCGTGGAGCTCTGGGTACGCGGCGACCGGGGGCGCCTCCAACAGGTCCTCGTGAACGTCGTCGTGAACGCGCTCGACGCGATGAGGGGGGGCGGGTCGCTCACTGTGCGCACCGGCTATTCGGAGAAACCGGGGTTCTGCCGGGTGGCGATCAGCGATACCGGGTGCGGGATCCGCGAGGACCAGCTCCCGCACATCTTCGAGCCGTTCTACACCACGAAGGAGGTCGGCCGCGGCGTCGGGCTCGGCCTCGCGATCTCGTACGGGATCATGCGCCAGCACGGCGGCGAGATCGAGGTGCAGAGCCGCGTCGGCGCGGGGACGACGGTGCGGGTGATGCTGCCCGCCGCCGGGGAGGCGTGATGGACGCTCCGCCGATGATCGTGGTCGTGGACGACGACGAGGCGATGAGGGACTCATGCCGCCAGACGCTCGAGCGCAGCGGCTACCGCGTCGCGACGGCGAACGACGCGTTCTCGGCCGTCAAGGCGATCCACGCTCACGCCCCGGACCTCGTCATCCTGGACCTCAAGATGCCCGGGGTGGGCGGCACCGATCTCCTCCGCAAGATCAGGGGCGAGCACCCCGGCCTCGACGTCGTGGTGATCACGGGGTACTCGAGCGTCGAATCGGCGGTCGAGTGCATGCGCCTCGGCGCCTACGACTACCTCCCCAAACCGTTCGACACGGAGACGCTGAGACTCGTGGTTCGGCGGGCGGTCGAGAAGAGCCGACTCGCGGCCGAGAACGAGGCGTTGCGCCGCACCCTCGCCGCGGCACCGCCCGGCGAAGTGCTGTTGGGGGAGAGTGCCGCGATGCGGAGGGTGCGCGAGCTGGTCGACCGCGTCGCCGCGTCGGACACCACCGTGCTGGTAACGGGCGAAAGCGGGACCGGGAAGGAGCTCGTGGCGCGCGCGATCCACCGCGGGAGCGCGCGGCGCGAGCGCCCGTTCGTGGCCGTGGACTGCGCGTCGTTCGTGGAGACGCTGTGCGAGAGCGAGCTGTTCGGACACGTCAAGGGAGCCTTCACGGGCGCCACCGCGAGCCGCCCCGGCCGGTTCGAGCTCGCGCATGGGGGAACCGTGTTCCTCGACGAGGTCGCGAACGTCCCGCCGGCGGTCCAGGCGAAGCTGCTGCGGGTGCTGCAGGAGCGGGAGGTCACGCGCGTCGGGGATGCGCGCCCGATCGCGGTGGACGTCCGCATCGTGGCCGCGACCAACCGCGACCTCGCCGCGGCGATGAAGGAGGCGCGTTTCCGTGAGGACCTGTTCTACCGGCTGAGCGTGGTGACGATCGGCCTGCCGCCGCTCCGGGCGCGGCGCGATGACATCCCGCTCCTCGCCGAGGGGCTGCTCCGGAGGATCCAGGCGCGGCGGGCGGTCGCGCCCCGGCCGCTCTCGGCGGCGGCGCTGGCGGCGCTGCAGGAGCACGAGTGGCCCGGGAACGTCCGCGAGCTCGACAACACGCTCGAGCGCGCCCTCGTGCTCGCGCAGGGCGCCGAGATCGGCCCCGAGGATCTCGACCTCGCCGCCGCCGTGACGTCCGTTGGAGCCGCGCCCGCGCGCGAGCTCACGCTCGCCGCCGCCGAGGCGGAGCAGATCCGGAAGGTCCTCGACCTGACGGCGTGGCACGTCGGCCAGGCGGCCGCTCTGCTCGGGATCGACCGCAAGACGCTCTGGCGCAAGATCCGGACGTACCGGTTGCGTGAGGAGCACGTGGGGCACAACGCCACGCCTGGGGCACTCTGACCCATCCCCGCGCCGTCGCGCGCGGACGCAATCGGTACTTTGTGAACGAGTTAACAAAGTACAAGCCGCTGGCACGGTGCGTGCTTCCACAGGGACGTGATCCAGCGCGGCAGGTGGTCCCCCCAGGCCACGGCCCGGCGCCCCCGGCACGCGGTGCCGCGGCGCTCGTCTGAGGGCGCGCGCCCCGGGCTCCTGACCCGGACCGTCCTGCCCGCAACCCCGGAGGACCCATGACGATCCCGGCATCGACCGCCCTGCGCTCGCGGGAGGCGGAACTTCGGGCCGCCTTCTGGGACCAGGTCGCGACGTTCCCCGACGGCTTCAAGATCCGTGACTGCATCCAGTGCGGGACGTGCACCGGGTCGTGCCCGGTCGCCCACGCGATGGACATCACCCCGCGCGAGATCGTCGCGCTGTTCCGGGCGGGGTTCCTCGAGGACATCCTTCGCAGCCGCTCGATCTGGATCTGCGCCTCGTGCTACGCGTGCACGGTGCGCTGCCCGCAGGGGATCAGGGTCACGGACAGCGTGTACGCCCTCAAGCGGCTCGCGACGAAGAAGGGGATCTTCCCGAAGACGTTCCCCGCGCACGCCCTCTCCGAGGCGTTCGTCGGCAACATCCACTCGTTCGGCAGGAACTGGGAGCTCTGGTTCGGCCTCAAGTACTACCTCGCGACGCGGCCGGTGGGCCTGCTCTCCCCGAACATCCAGAAGTTCGCGCTCAGGATGCTGAAGCGCAAGCGGCTCGGGCTGAAGCCCGCGCGCGTTCGCCGGATGAAAGAGGTGAGGGCGATCGTCGAGAAGGCGCAGTCGATCGGAGGCCTGTGATGGAGTACGCCTACTACCCCGGGTGCAGCCTCGAGGCGACGGGAAGGCCGTACGACGTCTCCCTGCGCCTCGTCTTCCAGCGGCTCGGCATCGGCCTCAAGGAGATCGAGGACTGGAACTGCTGCGGCGCCACCTCGTACATCTCGATGAACAAACTCACCGCCTACTCGCTCACCGCACGCAACCTGGCGTACGCCGAGCGGATGGGGATGGACGTGTGCGCCCCGTGCAGCTCGTGCTTCACCATCCTCTCGAAGGTCAACCGGCACATGCGCTGGGGCGAGGAGCGCAAGGCCAAGATCAACGAGGTGCTGGCGGCCGCCGGTCTCTCGTACTCGGCGAAACTCGAGGTGCTGCACCCGCTCGGGATCCTGGTCGACTTCTACGGGCTCGAGCGCATCCAGGAGCGGGTGGTCACGCGGCTCGAGGGCGTCAAGGTGGCGCCGTACTACGGCTGCCAGATCGTCCGACCGCAGGGGCGGTTCGACGACCGGGAGGACCCGCAGCAGCTCGACAACCTCTTCACCGCGATCGGGGCCGAGGTCGTCCCGTTCCCGATGAAGGTCCGCTGCTGCGGGGGGATGCTGATGACGAGCTACGAGGAGGTGGCGCTCAAGCTTAACCGCGACATCCTGACCGCCGCCGCCGACGCGGGCGCCGACGTGATCGTGACGACGTGCCCGTTGTGCCAGATCAACCTCGAGGCGTACCAGGACCGCATCAACCGGGTATTCGGCACGCGGCTCCGCGTGCCGGTCGTCTACTTCACCCAGCTCCTCGGGCTCGCCCTCGGTCTGTCGAGGGAGGAGCTGAAGCTCGACGAGATGGTTGTGCCGCTGCCGAGCGCCGAGGCCCGGCGGATCGAGGTGCGCGCATGAGCGACGGAAAGCCCGAGACCAACGGAACCCGGATCGGAGTCTTCGTCTGCCACTGCGGCACCAACATCTCCAAGACCGTGGACGTGGCCGACGTCGCGGCCGCGGCGGCGAGGCTGCCGGGCGTGGCCGTCGCGCACCACTACCGGTTCATGTGCTCCGACCCCGGCCAGGAGCTGATCCAGAAGGAGATCCGGGAGCGGGGGCTGACCCGCGTCGTGGTCGCGGCGTGCAGCCCGCTGATGCACGAGCCGACGTTCCGCAAGGCCGTGGAGCGCGCCGGCCTCAACCGGTACCTCTTCAACATGGCGAACATCCGCGAGCAGGTGTCGTGGGTGACGGTCGACCCGGCCGCCGCCACCGGGAAGGCGAAGGCGCTCGTGAGCGCCGCCGTGCGGAGGGTGGCGCTCCAGGAGCCGCTCGACGTCCGCCGGGTCGAGATCAAGCGGCGCGCGCTCGTCGTCGGCGGCGGCATCGCGGGGATCGAGGCCGCGCTCCAGATGGCCGACGCCGGCTTCGAGGTCGTGCTCGTCGAGAGGGAGCCCTCGATCGGCGGGCACATGGCGAACTTCGACAAGACGTTCCCGACGCTCGACTGCGCCGCGTGCATTCTGACGCCGAAGATGGTCGCGGTCGCGCAGCACCCCAACATCCGGCTCCTCACGTACACGGAGGTGGACAAGGTCGAGGGGTTCGTCGGCAACTTCAAGGCCACGCTCCGCCGCAAGCCCCGTTTCGTGGACGTCTCCAAGTGCAACGGGTGCGGCACCTGCTACGAGGCGTGCCCCTCCCGCCCGTACCCGCTCCGTCGCCGCATGATCATCGCCGGACGCGTCTACAAGGAGGGCACGCCCCGCCTCCTCGCGCCGGCCGACAAGCACGCCCACCGGGTGAGCCGGACGGGCGTTCCCGAGAGCGGAGGTGCAGCCCGATGAGCCAGACGATCCCCGTTCCGGAGCGGGTGGACCAGATCATCGCGTCGTACCAGGCGAGGCCGACGGCTCTCATCATGGTCCTTCAGGAGGTGCAGCAGGAGTACTCGTACCTGCCGCCGGAGGCGCTCAAACGGATCAGCCAGCGGATGGACCTCGCGCTGTCGCAGATCTACGGCGTGGCCACCTTCTACAAGGCGTTCAGCTTGACGCCTCGCGGTCGCCACGTGATCTCGGTCTGCACCGGAACCGCCTGCCATGTGCGGAACTCGCAAAGCATCGTCGAGAAACTCGAGCGTGACCTCGGGGTGAGGCGCGGCGAAACCACGTCTGACGGTGAGTTCACGTTGGAAACCGTCAACTGCGTGGGCTGTTGCGCCTTGGGCCCGGTCGTTGTCGCCGACCAGACGTATTTCGGCCATCTCAAGGTCGGCGATGTGGAGAGACTGGTCTCCGAGGTCCGGCGAGGTGGGCCGGCGAAGCACAACTAGCTCTGTGAGGCCGGGCATAGCAGCGCGCAGTCTGAGGAGGCAGGAATGACGCGGATCGCCAGTCCGAAGGAACTCAGCGACCTACAGAAGCGCTTGCGTGACGCTCGTGACCCCAACCATACATTCATCCAACTCTGCGCAGGAACGGGGTGTCTCGCGTGTGGTTGCGAGTCGGTCGCCGCTGCGTTCCGCCGGAAGATCCACGACGAGGGACTCGAGGGGATCGTCCACCTCAAACTCACAGGTTGTCCGGGCTTCTGCGAGCGGGGCCCGTTGGCGGTCATCATGCCACAGGAGATCTTCTACCAGCGGATCGCCCCGGAGGACGTTGACGCGATCATCGATCAGACAGTGAAGCATGGGAAGGTGGTCACTAAGCTTCTGTACCGCGATCCGGCGACCAAGGTGCGGATCGAGAAGCCCGGCGAGATACCGTTCTACAAGAAACAGGTCCGTCTCCTGCTGCGGCACAACGAACTGATCGACCCCACGGCGATCGAGGACTACATCGTTCTCGGCGGGTATTCGGCGCTCGCAAAAGCCCTAACGACGATGCGGCCGGACCAGATCATCGATGAGATGAAGAGATCGGGGCTTCGTGGTCGCGGCGGCGGTGGGTTTCCGACCGGTGCCAAATGGGAGACCTGCCGCAGAGCGAGAGGGGAGCCGAAGTACGTCATCTGCAATGCCGACGAGGGCGATCCGGGAGCCTTCATGGACCGCGCCATCCTGGAGGGGAACCCCAACCTCGTCATCGAGGGGATGATCATCGGCGGTTACGCAATCGGCTCGCATGAGGGATATGTCTACGTGCGCAACGAGTACCCGCTCGCCGTGAGGAACCTCAAGATCGCGCTCGATCAGTGCCGAGAACGAGGCCTGCTCGGCCAAGACATTCTCGGCAGCGGCTTCGATTTCGACATCGCCGTAAGCCGCGGAGGTGGCGCGTTCGTCTGTGGTGAGTCCACCGCGCTGATGGCGTCGCTCGAGGGCAAGATCGGCGAGCCGCGGGCCAAGTATGTGCACACCGTGGAGTACGGGCTGTGGGACAAACCGTCCAACCTCAACAACGTCGAGAGCTGGGCCAACGTGCCCATGATCGTCGAAAACGGCGCCGAGTGGTTTGCTTCCATCGGCACCGTGGGCTCCAAGGGCACCAAGGTGTTTGCCCTTACCGGGAAGATCTGCAACACCGGCCTGGTCGAGGTGCCGATGGGGATCACCCTGCGCGAGATCCTCTACGACATTGGCGGGGGGGTTCCCGGAAAGAAGAAGTTCAAGGCGGTTCAGACCGGCGGTCCGTCGGGCGGCACGCTGATCGTCGAGACGCGCGACGCCACGGTCATGCGCTCGCTCGAGCAAGCCGGGGAGATCGCACCCGGCGAGGCGGTGACGAGCCTGCTCGACCTCCCCGTCGACTTCGACGAGCTGACGAAGGCCGGCTCGATGATGGGCTCCGGCGGCATGATCGTGATGGACCAGGACTCGTGCATGGTGGACGTCGCGAGGTACTTCATCCACTTCCTCATCGAGGAGTCGTGCGGGAAGTGCCTGCCGTGCCGCGAAGGGCTGCGGAAACTCCACGAAATCCTCGAGCGCATCACCAAGGGCGAGGGGGTACCGGAGGATATCCAAACGCTGCAGGAGATCTCCGAGACGCTGATCGACACGAGCCTGTGCCAGCTCGGCGGCAGCGCACCGAACCCGGTGCTCTCGACGCTGCGGTACTTCCGCGACGAGTACGACGCTCACATCCGCGACAAGCGCTGCCCCGCCGGGGTCTGCAAGGACCTCGTCGGCTACGCCGTCACCCAGGACTGCGTCGGCGACGCCAAGTGCGCCAAGGTGTGCCCGACCGCCGCGATCACGGGGGGACCCCGGAACCTGCAGGTCATCGACCAGGCCAAGTGCATCCAGTGCGACGCCTGCTACCAGGTGTGCACCTTCGACGCCATCGTTCGGGTCAAACGCGAGCGCGCCGCCGGGATTCAGGCGGCCGCTCGGGAGGCGTGGAAGCCGGTCAAGGAGCGCACCCGGGCCGAGGCCAGGGCCTAGGAGGAGCGATGCCCAAGGTCAACATCACGGTCGACGGCCGCCCGGTCGAGGTGGAGGAGGGGTCGTACGTGCTCCAGGCGGCCGAGGCGCTGGGGATCGAGATCCCCACCCTGTGCTTCTACAAGTACGTCAAGCCGTACGCCGCGTGCCGGATCTGCGTCGTGGAGGCGCGCGGCCGGCGCGGCCGCACGCGCATCGTCACGGCGTGCAACTACCCCGCCTCGGAGGGGATCGAGATCCTGACGCGGACGCCGCGGGTGATGGCGGCGCGTCGCCTGAACCTCGAGATGCTGATGAGCCGGTGCGCCCCGATGCCGGTGTTGACCGACCTCGCGGGCAGGCTCGGGATCGAGAAGCCGCGCTGGGGCACCGGGACCGACACCTGCATCCTCTGCGGTCTGTGCGTCCGCGTGTGCGACGAGATCGTCGGGGCGCAGGCCATTGGCTTCGCGTCGCGCGGTATCGACCGCTACGTCACGACGCCGTTCGAGGTCGACTCCGAGGCGTGCATCCTGTGCGGGGCGTGCGCGGCGCTCTGCCCGACGGGCCACATCCGGATGGAGGAGGCGAACGACCGCGCGGTCGTGCACTCCGAGGTCACGCTCGGACCCAACGCGGCGATCTCGGTCCCGTTCCGGCAGGCGGTGCCGAACGCGCCGCGCATCGACCCGGAGTTCTGCGTTCACTTCCGCACCGGCGGGTGCAAGGTCTGCGCGGCGGTGTGCCCGAAGGAGTGCATCAGCCACGACGACACCGACCGGTTCGAGGACGTCGAGGTCGGCACCGTCGTCCTCGCCACCGGCTACCAGGACTTCGACCCCGCGCCGCTCAAGCAATACGGCTACGGACGCCTGCCCAACGTCATCACCTCGATGGAGTTCGAGCGGATGAACAACGCGGCAGGGTCGACCGGCGGCAAGATCCTGCTGGAGAACGGCAAGGAGCCGAGGGCGATCGCGATCCTGCACTGCATCGGGAGCCGCGACGCGAACTGCCACCCGTACTGCAGCCGCGTGTGCTGCATGTACGCGCTCAAGTTCGCGCACCTGGTCAAGGAGAAGACGAGTGCGCAGGTGTACCAGCTCTACATCGACCTGCGCGCGTTCGGCAAGGGGTACGAGGAGTTCTTCCACCGGATCCTCGAGGAGGGCGTCAACGTGATCCGCGGCAAGGGCGCGGAGGTCGTGCGCGCCGGGCGCGACTGCGAGGAGGGCTCGCTCGTCGTCCGGTGCGAGGACACGCTCGCCGCCAAGTTCCGCGAGATCCCGGTGGACATGGTGGTGCTGTGCACCGCCCTCGAGGCGAACCGCGACGCGAAGGAGGTCGCGCGCCGGTTCGGGATCTCGGTCGGCGCGGACGGGTGGTTCATCGAGCGGCACCCGAAGCTGGGTCCGGTCTCGACCACGACGGACGGCGTCTTCCTCGCCGGGGTCTGCCAGTCCCCGAAGGACATCCCGGACTCGGTGGCTCAGGGCGGCGGTGCGGCGGCGCAGGCGATGTCGCTCATGATCCGCGGCGAGGTCGAGATGGACGGCGCCTACGCCGTCATCGACGACGCGGTGTGCAGCGGGTGCCGGCTGTGCAACGACCTGTGCCCGTACAGCGCGATCGGGTTCGACGAGGCGAAGAAGGTGAGCAGCGTCAACCCCGCGCTCTGCAAGGCGTGCGGCACGTGCGCCGCGGGGTGCCCGTCGGGCGCGATCCGGGCGCTCCACTTCGCGGACGACCAGATCTACGCCGAGATCGAGGGGGTCCTAGCATGAGCTTCGAACCGAACCTCGTAGGCTTCCTCTGCAACTGGTGCTCGTACACCGGGGCCGACCTGGCGGGCACCGCGCGCGTCAAGTACCCGCCCAACCTCAAGGTGATCCGGGTGATGTGCTCGGGGCGGGTGGACCCCAACTTCATCCTCGAGGCGCTGGCGCGGGGGGCCGACGGCGTGCTGGTGTGCGGGTGCCACCCGGGGGACTGCCATTACGTCGAGGGCAACTACAAGTGCCAGCGCCGCCTCCCGATCACGCGGATGCTGGTGGCGGAGATGGGGATCGACCCGCGTCGCGTGCGCCTGGAGTGGGTATCGGCGTCCGAGGGCGCCCGCTTCGCCTCGGTGGTCAGCGAGTTCACCGAGGAGATCCGGGCGCTCGGACCGCTGGAGCTGCAGGAGTGGGCGTTCGACCGCGCCGCCGCCGACGCGGAGCTGGCGCAGCTCGGAGGTGAGCATGCCTAAGCCCAAGCTCGGACTGTACTGGGCCGCCTCCTGCGGCGGGTGCGAGATCGCCGTGCTCGACACCGAGCTGAAGGTCCTCGAGATCGCGGGGTTCTTCGACATCGTGTTCTGGCCGTGTGCGATGGACTTCAAGTACGACGACGTCCGCGCGCTCGGCGACGGCGAGATCACCCTCACGCTGTTCAACGGCGCGATTCGCAGCTCGGAGAACTACGAGATCGCGAAGCTGCTGCGCGCGAAGTCCAAGGTGCTGTGCGCGTTCGGGTCGTGCGCGGCGGACGGGTGCATCCCAGGCCTCGCGAACTTCACCGGGCTCGAGGCGATCGAGGGGTACGTCTACGAGGACTCCCCATCGACGGTGAACGCCGAGCACGTCCGTCCGCAGACCTCGTGCGAGGTCCCGGAAGGCATCCTGCGCCTGCCGCAGCTGTGGAACACGGTTCGAACCCTGCCGCAGGTGGTCGACGTGGACTACATCATCCCGGGGTGCCCGCCGCAGCCGGACCAGATCAAGGCGGTCGTCGACGCGATCGTGGACATCCTCTCGAACGGCAAGCCGCTCCCGCCGAAGGGCACGGTGCTGGGGGCGAACCCGCGGGCGTGCTGCGAGGAGTGCCCGCGGAAGCGCGACCTCAAGAAGATCCGCGCCTTCGTGCGGCCGCACGAGATCGTCCCCGACCCGGAGATCTGCCTCCTCGAGCAGGGTCTGGTGTGCATGGGGCCCGCCACCCGCGGCGGGTGCGGGGCGAAGTGCGTCAAGGCCGGCGTGCCGTGCCGGGGTTGCTACGGGCCGCCGACCGGCGTGCGCGACCAGGGCGCCAAGATGGCCTCCGCGATCGGGGGCGTGATCGACTCGACCGACCCGGAGGAGATCGAGCGGATCATCGCGGGGATCCCCGACCTCGTCGGCACGTTCTACCGGTTCAGCCTCCCCGGCTCCGCGCTCCGCAGAAGGCAGGTGTGACCATGAGGTCCATCACCATCGACCCGATCACGCGCCTGGAAGGACACGGGAAGATCCACCTCTTCCTCGACGACGACGGGTGCCTCGCCAACGCGTACTTCCAGGTTCCCGAGTTGCGCGGGTTCGAGGTGTTCTGTCGCAACCGTCCGGTCGAGGAGATGCCGCGCATCACCACCCGGATCTGCGGGGTCTGCCCGGAGGCGCACCACATGGCGTCGGTCAAGGCGGCCGACGCGGTGTACGGAGTCACGCCCCCACCCGCGGCCGTGAAGCTGCGCGAGCTCCTCTACAACGGCTTCTTCGCCGGCGACCACACGACGCACTTCTTCGCGCTCGGCGGCCCGGACTTCGTCCTCGGGCCCGACGCGCCCAAGGCGGAGCGCAACATCCTCGGCGTGGTGGCGAAGGTCGGCCTCGAGCTCGGCGCCGAAGTGATCCGCCAGCGCGCGCGCGGCCAGAGGGTCGTGCAGATCGTGGGCGGGAAGGCGCTCCACCCCGTGACTGCGCTCCCAGGCGGGATGGCGAAGAGGGTCACGAAGGAGGAGCAGCAGGAGCTGATCCAGATCGGCCGCGAGATGGTGGAGTTCGCGAAGGTCGCGGTCAAGGTGTTCGACGACGTCGTGCTCGCCAACCCTGCGTACGTGGACCTCATCCTCTCGGAGGCGTTCACCCACCGGACCTACTCGATCGGCCTCGTGGACGCCGACGGCCACGTCAACTTCTACGACGGCACGGTGCGGGTCACGGCCCCCGACGGCAAGGAGTTCTGCCGCTACCAGCCGTGCGAGTATCTCGAGCACATCGCCGAGGCCGTGATGCCGTTCTCGTACCTGAAGTACCCGTACCTCAAGGACGTCGGATGGAAGGGGCTGGTGGACGGGGCGGACTCGGGCGTGTACCGCGCGACGCCGATGAGCCGCCTGAACGTGTCGAACGGAATGGCGACGCCGATGGCGCAGGCGGAGTACGAGCGCCTGTACTCCACGCTCACCGGCGACGCGAGCGGGTCCAAACCCGTCCACGCGACGCTGGCGATCCACTGGGCGCGGATCGTCGAGCTCGTGTACGCGTGCGAGGCGACGAACCGGCTCGCTCAGGACGACGAGATCACCTCGGACGAGATTCGCACGATCCCGACCGGGATCGTCGGCGAGGGTGTCGGGACGGTGGAGGCGCCGAGGGGTCTGCTCACCCACCACTACAAGACCGACGAGAAGGGGTTCATCACCGAGGGCAACCTCATCGTCGGCACCACCAACAACAACGCCGCGATCTCGATGTCGATCAAGAAGGCGGCGGAGGCGTTGATCACGGGTGGGCACGAGGTGCGTGAGGCGTCGCTCAACAAGATCGAGATGGCGTTCCGGGCGTACGACCCGTGCTTCGGGTGCGCGACGCACGCCGCCCTCGGCCGCATGCCGCTGCAGGTCGAGATCCGCGAGGCGGACGGACGCGTCCGAGAGAGCATTCGCAGGTTCTGCTGAGCGGCGATGGACAGGCCTGAAACCCTCGTGCTCGGGCTCGGCAACGACCTCGTCGCGGACGACGGGTTCGGGCCGGCCGTGGCGCGCGCGTGCCGGCGTACGCTCGCCGGCCGCGGCGACGTCGCGGTCGAGGAGGCGGCGGCGGCCGGGCTGCGCCTGCTCGACCTGCTCGCGGGGTACCGGCGCGCCATGATCCTCGACGTCGTGCAGACCGGCCGCGTCCCGCCCGGCACGCTCCTCGACTGGCCGCTTCCGGAGTCCGCGAGGGCGTGGACGCTCGGCGGCTCGCACCAGTGCGACCTGCTCACCGCGCTCGCGCTCGGCCGGAGACTCGGGTTCGACGTGCCCGACGACGTCGCGGTACTGGTCGCGGAGGCGTCGGACGTGCAGTCGGTCCGGGAGGAGCTCACCCCGGAAGTGGCGGCGGCGGTCCCGCGCGCGCAGGCGCTGGTCGCCGCCTGGCTCGATCGAACGGTGCCGTACGATGTTCCTGGGGGGAGAAGCCATGCGGAAGCCAGATCCCTGTCCTGAGTGCCACGGCAAGGGGTGGATCGAGCTGGCCTGCGGCAAGCCCGACGAGGCCAGGGTGTGCGGGCTGTGCAACGGGTCGGGCAGCACGCCGACGGGAAGATCGTGCAGCGGCTGCAGCGGGACGGGCCGCATCGAGGTGCGGACCGTCGAGCAGCAGAAGTGCCTGAAGTGCATGGGGACGGGGCGCTTTCCGATCCCCGAGGACCTCTAGCGACCTCGTCGCCGGCCGATCGCCGCTCCGGCGGCCGCGCGCTCCGGAACGAGGCGGTCCGGGGTCACCGCCCCCACGCGCTCCGGACCCACGGCACGGCGGCGCGGAGGTACCGCACGAACCCCGCGACCTGGTAGTGCGTGAGTCCGTCGACGACCTCGAGCCGCACGTCCGCGCCCCGGGCGCGCATCGCGGCGACCGCGTCGGCGGTCGGCTTGAGCGGGATCCGCTCGTCGTCGCGGGAGTGGATGACCTCGAGCGGGATCCGCCACTCGATCTCGTCGGCGCGGGCGAGCGGCCGTCCGGACACGATCAGAGCGGCGCGGAACAGGTCCTGATGCCGGGCTGCGAGGAACCACGCCCCCGTCCCGCCCATGCTGTACCCCGTGATGAGAGTGCGAGCGGGATCGATCTTGAACGTCCGCTTCGCATACTCGACCGCGCCGAGCACCGCGTCCTCGGCAGCGGCGGCCGTCCAGTCGGCGGCGGGGCAGTCGGGAGCGACCATCACGGCGCCGAGATCGCGCAGAGCGGGCTCGACGAGGAGCGCGAGCACGTTCTTGCCGGAGAACGGCGTGACGGTGCCGGCGTAGTGGAGGACGACCACGAGCGGCGAGGGCGCCGCGGTCGTGAACCCGGCCGGGAGAGCCACCGTGAGCCGCCGGTCGCCGGGCTGCACGACGACCTCCGAGAACGTCGAGGGCGGCGCAGGGGCCGCCGCGACCGAGCGACCGGCGAGACCCAAGGCGGCCGCTGCGGCGAGGGTCGCCACACACGAACACGCTGCGCGTCGGGGCATCGTTCTCGCTCCTCTCGTGCGCTGCCCTGACGATGCGACGGGCGGCGCCCATCCGTCAAGGGCCGCGTTCGTGACGCCGAGCGGTCCTCAGGGTCGTCGGTCCAGGTGCGCTACCATGCGCCACCTCTCTGGGAGGCCCCCATTGCAACTCCTCCTCGCGCAGCCGCGTTGCCGGCTTTCGTCGTGCTGACCCTTGCGTGCGGGGCGGTTGCGCCTGCTCCGGCTCAGCCGGCCGTCGGCCCGGCCACTGCGACAGCGCAGGCGCCTCCGGCGGCCGAACCGACCTCGCCCCGGCGCCGGAGGTCCGCGTGACCGACGAGATGCGGGTGCACGAGCGCATCCTCGATGCCCTGCACTTCGCGGGGGCGTTCGACCGGTTCGCGGTGTTGCTCGCCGTTCTCGCACTCGGGATCTCGCGGCGACTCCGCGACCTGGCGGGGCGCGTGACGACCAGACCCGCGCTCGTCGCGAAGATGGGCCACGACCAGCTGCGCTTCGTGATGGCGCACGAGATGGGACACTACGTCCGCCACCACATGTGGAAGATGGTGGAGTTCGTGCTCGCGGTGCTGTCGGTCGCGTTGTGGCTGGCGCAGCGCCTCGTGGACGGCGTGGTCCGGCGGTGGGGCAGGGCGTTGGGTTTTGAGGTCGCGCACGACCCCGCGGCGGTCCCGCTCTTCCTGCTGGTCATCGGCGTCCTCACCTTCGCCATGAGCCCGCTCTTCAACGTCGTCTCGCGCCACTTCGAGCACGAAGCCGACAACTTCTCGCTCGAGCTCACGCACCTCAACGATGCGGGCGCGCGGGCGTTCGTGAAGTTCGCCGAGGATTCCAAGGTACTCCCGGACCCGTCGCCGTTCATCAGGTTCTGGCACTACTCGCCCCCCACGCTCGCGGAGCGCATCGCGTTCTGCGCCGCGTACAAGCCGTGAGAGAGGGGCGAGCCCAACCGCGCGTGGCGAGGGGAGGCGGGACGCTGAGCTACGGTCGCGCCGGGCGCGGCGGCGCCAGCGGTGGGGTTGGGCGCGTCACTTGCGGGAGTCGGACTGGTCGGCGGGGTGCCAGAGGTTCTTCTCCTGCAGGGTCTGCTCGGCTGCCGCGACGCCGGCCCTGAACTCGTCCCACAGCTCCGGTGTGACCGTGACGCCCTTCTTGGTGGGCGCGAGCTCGCCGTTGGCGTCCTCGTAGAAAAGCCGAAAATCGACGTAGGTCTTGCCCTTGAAAACGGAGAGCGAAACCCGCAGCGTCTCCTCGGCGTTGCGCTTGAACTCGTGCAGTACGGTACGATCGTCGGGCATCGGTTGCCTCCCAGCGGCGGGGAGTCTAGCAGGGAAGGCGACGACGGAGGAAAACGTGGGCGAGAATCGTGGACACGGTCGTGGCGCCGGGATCGTGATCCCGCCGCAGTCGGTGAGCTCGCCGCCGGTGAAGCGCGCCCGGGGCGCGCGCATGGGTGTGCTGATCGGGCCCGAACAGGGCGCGCGGAACTTCATCACGCGCCGGTTCGTTCTCGCGCCGGGAGCGCGGATCCCGGCGCATCGCCACCCCGCCATCGAGCACGAGCAGGTGATGGTCAGGGGCGAGATGGTGCTCGGGACGGGCGACGAGGTGAACACGGTGCGCGCCGGCGACGCCATGTTCCTGCCGGCGGGTAGCGCGCACTGGTACGAGAACCGCACCGCGGAGGAGGTCGAGTTCCTCTGCATCATCCCCAACACGCCCGGGTACGAGACGGAGTGGCTCGAGGCACCGCCGGAGGGCGCGTTCTCGGAGTGAGGCGGCTCACCCAGGCGTAGGCGGCCGGCAGGGGAATTCGCTCCTGCAGGCGCGGCGTTGCCGGGAGAGTGACGGCCGCGTTCCGGACGCGGCCGCAGTCCCCCCGACACGGAGTCGCGCGACGGGGCTGTCGTGGGCGAGAGTGCCCGCCGCGCATGCACGGGAGGCCCCCGCGGGGTTCGCGGGTCGAAGGCCTCGGGGGTGGGTGCGTCCCTCCAGGGAGACCGCGGCTCGAGCTTTCCTGGCGGGCGAGGCGTGGCCACGATCGAAAGGAGCGGAGCATGATCCGCACGTGTGCTGTCGTTGTCGCCGTAGCGGCGTTCGCACTCGCCGGCCCGTCGTTCGCCGGCTCGAACGGGACGGGCCCACTGACCCGGAGCGCTTCCCCGGCCACCGATGGCGGCGGCGGCCCGTCCTCGCCCGTCTTTCCGGCGCGGGGCGCGCGGGGAGGCGATACGGCCGACGAGCAGTTCGTCACCGGCGAGGTCGTCATGACGACCCCGTCCGAGGTCGTGGTCCACACTGCGCAGGGGATGCAGAAGTTCGAGCTGGGTCCCCAGGCCGAGGGCTCGTACGTCCCGGTCGAGGGCGACACCGTACGGATCGGCTACGTGCCGGAGGCCGGGAGTGCGCGGGTCACCACGGTCCAGCAGGCTGCGAACGCCGCCCCGGCACCCGCCACGGTGATCGCTGAACAGACGACGCCTACCGTGGGCATGCCCGGCGAGGAGACCGACACGGGGAGCGCCCCGCAGACGCCTCCGTCGACGGCTGCCGGCACGGCCGATACCGGCATGCAGTCGGAGGCCACGGCGCAGCAGCCTCGGCGTCACAGCGCGCGCCTGCCGAACACCGCGAGCGAGCGTCCGCTCCTCCTGCTCATCGGGGTGCTCTCCCTGGCGGCGGCGGCGGTCGTGCGCCTTGCGATCCGCGCCTAGCTTCACGGTCCGGTCGGTCCGGCCCCGGCCCGAGCGTCGGGGCCGGACCGGCCGGCGCCCCATCCATCGCGGCCGGCAACGGCTCGGGGCGGGCGCGGAGCGGGCGCTCCTCGCCGTCGGCATCGCGTGCCTCGCGTGGTGGGGCGCCACGGGGCTGCGTGCGGAGGTTTCGGCCGCTCGCGCCGTCCGTCGGCTCGAGACGATGACCGGCGCGCCGGACGGGCTCGATCCGGGACACGGACGCGGCGCGAGGCGAGACCCGCACGTGAGCGTCGGTGACCCTCTGGGGTGGATCGCGATCCCGCGCCTCGGCGTGCGGAGCGTGATCGTCGAGGGGGACGACGACCTCACTCTCTCGTTCGCCGCCGGCCACGTGCCCGGCACGGCTCTCCCCGGAGCGCCCGGCAATGCTGCGCTCGCGGGTCACCGCGACAGCGTGTTCAGCGGTCTCGCGCACGTGCGGGACGGCGACGTCGTCCTCGTCACCACCCCCTCGGCGCGGTACCGGTACGTGGTCAGCTCCACGGAGGTGGTGGGCCCGGACGACGTCTCCGCCCTCGACGCGGGCGGCGGGACCTCGCTCACGCTCATCACGTGCTTCCCCTTCCGCTACGTCGGCCCGGCGCCGCGGAGGTACGTCGTGCGCGCGAGGCTCGCTCCCGGCGAGGTCAGTGGAGAGGCTCGAACACCCCGAGTGAACGGTTCTTCTTGACGTTGTTCCAGGTGAAGAACCGCCCGTTCATCGCGATGTAGACGCCGTGGGCGAGGCACTGGGCGAGCGAGATCGCGCTCCCGAGGTTGAACAGCCCGTCCGAGGAGTGGAACGCGTAGGGGACCATCGCACCCGTCAGCACGACGGTCTTGTCGGTCAGGCCCTCGCCGAGGACCCGCGCCGTCTCCTCCATGGTGTCGGTTCCGTGGGTGACGACGATCCGCTCCTCGTGCGCGCGCCTGCAGTTCTCGAGGATGAGGTGGCGGTCGGCGTCCGTCATCTCGAGCGAGTCGACCATCATGAGGGTCCGGACCTTGACGTCCGCCCGGCACCGCCCGAGGCGGAGCATCTCGTTGAGGTGCGTGTCCTTGAAGAACAGCTTCCCGTGGATCTCGTCGTACTCCTTGTCGAACGTTCCGCCCGTGATGAACAGCCGGATGCTCATGGTGCCTCCGTCAGCGACGCCCGGCATTCTACGTGACGGTCGGCGGGCGGCCCGGCGAGTCGGGCCAACTTTCGGTCCTTAAGGGAGTTCGCCCCGGACCCCGGGCGCCGCTCAAATCGCGGGAGAGGGAGTAGAATGGGTCTCAGAGTCGTTTACCCGGCAAGGATCGCAGATACCGCCGGCCGGTCGGGGCGTTTCAAACAGGGGGGGCTCATGAGTCTGCTGACCAAGTTCAACCTCGCGCTGGTTGTCGTCTTCTCCGCCGCGATGGTGCCCGTGGGGTGGGTGGCGCACGCTCTCCTGCAGCGCAGCGCACGGACCCAGGTCATCCAGAACGCGCGGATCATGATGGAGACCGCGATGGCGGTGCGCGGGTACACGATCAAGCAGATCAAGCCGCTCCTCGACGCCAGGCTCGCCGAGCAGTTCCTCCCCCAGACGGTCCCCGCGTACTCCGCGACGGAGATCTTCAACAACCTGAGGCAGAGCCACCCGGAGTACGAGTACAAGGAGGCGACGCTCAACCCGTCCAACCCCCGCGACCGCACGGTGGACTGGGAGGCCGACGTCGTCAACGAGTTCCGCCGCGACCCCAGGAAGACGGAGATCATCGGGGAGCGCGACACGCCCGAGGGCCGAGCGCTCTTCCTGAGCCACCCGATCCAGATCAAGGACCCGAGGTGCCTCGCCTGCCACCTCACGCCCGAGGAGGCTCCGGCGTCGCTCGTGAAACAGTACGGGCCGAGCAACGGCTTCGGGTGGAAGCTCGACGACATCGTCGGGGCCCAGATCGTGTCCGTGCCGATGTCGATCCCCGTCGCGATGGCGGACAACGCCTTCAAGACGCTGCTGTTCTCGGTAGCCGGCGTGTTCGGGTTCACGCTCCTCGTGCTCAACCTCCTGCTGCGCTTCGCGGTGATTGCCCCCCTCACGCAGCTCGCGTCGATGGCGGACCAGGTGAGCCGCGGGAACATGGACCTCCCGGATCTCACTATCAAGGGCAAGGACGAAGTGGCGCTCCTCGGGGGCTCGTTCAACCGGATGCGGATCAGCCTCCAGAAGGCGCTCGCGATGCTCGATGAGGCCTGACGGGACGTTGCGGCTGCCGAAGGGCGGGTGAGGGACCGTGGCTGCGGAACCGATGCCCGGAGCCCCGTTCGGCGACTACGAGATCCTCGCGGAGCTCGGCGCCGGAGGGATGGGCCGCGTCTTCCGGGCCCGGCACCTCACGCTCCAACGCGAGGTCGCGCTCAAGGTGCTCGGCGAGCGCTTCGCCTCCGACGAGTCGTACCGGCAGCGGTTCCTGAAGGAGGCCCGCGCCGCGGCGAAGCTCAACCATCCGAACATCGTCCAGATCTACGACTTCGGGCGCGTCGAGGGGACCTTCTACATCGCGATGGAGTTCGTCCAGGGCGAGTCGGTGGGCGACTACCTCCGGCGGAACGGCCGCTTCCCGGAAGCCGACGCCGTCGCGACCGTACGCCAGGTGTGCACGGCGCTCCGCGTGGCCCATGGGGCGGGGATCGTGCACAGGGACGTCAAGCCCGACAACCTGATCCTGAGCGCGGACGGCCTCGTCAAGCTGGTGGACCTCGGGCTCGCCAAGAGCATCGCCGACGACCAGAACCTGACGCAGACGGGCGTGGTGTCCGGCACGCCGCACTACATCTCGCCAGAGCAGATCGCGGGGCTCAAGGACATCGACGGCCGCGCCGACATCTACTCGCTGGGCGCCACGCTGTTCCACATGGTGACGGGCCGGACGCCGTTCGAGGGCTCGTCTCCGATGATCATCGTGGCGAAGCACCTCCACGAGGAGCCGGGCGACCCGCGGGCGTTCGCCCCGGCGCTGAGCGCGGGTCTCTGCGCCGTGATACGGAAGATGATGGCGCGGAACCGGGACGAACGGTACCCGCACATGCCGGCGGTCCACGTGGACCTCCTGCTCCTCGAGGGCGGGCAGCCTCCTGGCGCCCTTGCGCCGGGTGCGGCAGCGACCATGGTGCGCCCGGTCGCAAAGCCGCAGGGACAGCCCGCACCGGCACGCGGGAGCTGGGACCCTGCCGTGCTCGCGTGCATCGAGGGGAGCCTCGCGGTCGCGATCGGCCCGATGGCGAAGGTCCTCGTCAAGCGCGAGGCGCAGAACCGCGGGGACATCGAAGGGCTCTGCACCGCGCTGTCGGGCCACATCCCGTCGGTCGCCGAGCGGCGGGCGTTCCTCGCCGAGGCGCCCAAGGAGGCGGAGGCGATCCGGCGGAGCATCTCGTTCTCGCAGGTGCGCCCGGGGCCGGGGAGCGATCCGGCGTTCGCCTCACCGGCGCGGACCCACGACTCGTCGGGCGCGATCGCGTGGAACGAGGATGCGCTTCACGCCCTCGAGCGTCGCCTCGCCGACTCGATCGGCCCGCTCGCGAAGGTGCTGGTCAAGAAAGCGGCGCGCGCCGCGAAGAGCTGGGACGATCTGGTCGCATCGCTGGCCGCGAGCGTGCCCGACGACCAGAGGGCTGCGTTCCGCGGCGACGCGGGCCGCCTCGCCCGCTGACCCGGCTTCCCTGCCGGCGCCTCCGGCCCACGGGAACCGCTCGCCAGGCGCGCAGCCGCTTCGTGGCACCGCCGGCGCGCCGGGAGTCGGCTCACTCCTTCTTCGCCACCTGCCCGACGACGTCCAGGATCGATCCGTCGTCGGCCTTGACGATCTCGACCGTCTCGCCGGTGAACTCGGGCGCCGGCATCAGCGGGCCGAGCTCCTTCGCCCTGGCCATCGCCTTGGCGGCCAGCGCCTCGATCGAGATCAGGCTTATCCCCGACGAGCCCGCGTTGGCCCGCAAGGCGTCGAGGTAGGGGGAGCGAGAGGCCGGGTTGATGACCGCGTCCTCCTCGGTGATCACCAGGTCGACGAGCTCCCCGGGCATGGTCACGGTGTTGACCCGGTCGCGGATCGAGGGGTAGCTCTGGCCGCGCCGCTTCGAGAACCCGGCGAGCGTCGTGAAGATGATCGTGAGCTTGGAGCGCCCGACGTTGGGGCCACCGCCGATCCCGCCGACGAAGCGGCCGTCGTACCCGGTCACCGTGTTGACGTTGAACGCGGTGTCTATCTCGGCGCACGAGAGCATCGTGAAGTCGAGCAGCGGCGTCAGCGTCGCCTTGCACGCGAGGTTGGCGTAGACGGACGTCGTCGCCTCCTGGTGACCGGGGTCGTTCCGGAGCGAGTCGAACACGAGGTCCGTCGGCTGGAAGCACTGGCCGTGCAGGATCAGCTCGACCGCGCCGCGGCGCAGCATCTCGACGTGGATCTGGGTGATCCCTCCGATCGTGAACGAGGCCTTGAGCCCGTTCGCTGCGAAGTGGTCGGAGAGCCTCTGGAGGATCGCGAGCGAGGCGCCGGAGCCGGACTGGAACGCCACGCCGTCTCGCAGCAGGCCCGCCGCGCCCAGCAGCGCCATGACGCGGTCCGCGACCGCGAGGTTCTCCCCGCTCATGATGCGCGCGAGGTCGAGCGTCCCCGCCCCGATCCCCGCGCTGTCGCCCACCCCGTCGAACGGCACGACGAAGTCGACGTGCTCCATCGAGATCGACCGCTGCGGCAGGAAGCGCTCCAGCACCGTGCCGGCGCACACGCACGAGTAGTCGGCGTAGCGCACGTCGGCGTCGAACAGCCCGAGAGGCCCGCACATCTCCTCGCGCTTGCCGAGGATCCCGGAGGCGTTCCCCCAGGGGTCCGCGGCCGGGGCGGGGAAGATCGCCAGCCGCACAGGCTCCGTCCCGACCTCGATGTCGCGCTGCCGCCCGCCGTGGCTGCAACCGATGATGCGGACGGGGAGGAGCGTGCCCGCGGCCGCGGCCTTCGCGAGGCCCCCGTACGGGTTGCCGTAGAGGTAGGCGATCGTGCCGTCCTTGACCGCTTCCACGAGGTAGTCCAGCTCGCCGAAGTAGGCGTTCCCGATCAGGCGGATCCCCTTGAGGCCGCGACGCCTCAGCTCGCCGATCACGGCGCGCAGGAAGCGGTCGCCGCCGTTGCGGTAGTAGTGCGGGAACGACACGGCGTCGCCGTCCCGGAGCACCTCGAACGGCGCCTCGAACGTCGTGACCTTGGACGAGCCGTCGAACGGGCGCCGGGGGATGCGCGCGGGGTGCGCCGCGGTCTCCGGCATCTCGGCGAACGAACCCGCGAACGGGCGGAACTCGCGCCCGTCGATCCGGGTCGGAACGTCGCGGCCGAGCGCGTTCTTGCTCCACCTCTCCAAGTGCATGTCGCACCTCCGGGGCGCGAGCGTAGAAGAAAATGAAAGTGTTCACAAGCGGTTAGAGCGGCGGGACGGTAGACTTGCGCCCGAAGGGGGACCGATGCCGCTCATCTCCGCCGTCGTACTCGTCGCGGCGGGCGCCGGCGCCGCTCGCGCGGCCACACCGCCCGGACCGCTCCGCCTCACGCACGTGACGCTCGCGGTGAGGACGCGCGACGTGCTCGGCGTCACCCTGCACGCCCCCGCGCCGCCGGCGGCGCCGGCGAGCGGGATGACGGCGCAGCACCTCGAGTTCGGAGGCGCCCGCATCGCCTTGACCGGGGCCGTGGACGTCACGGTCGGCGGCGGCGAGACGCGCGCGGACTTCGAGATCCGGCTCGCCGACGTGCCGGACGGCGTCCTCGCCGTGGACCCGAACCGGGCGCCGGTGCTCTGGGAGGGGATCGGCGGCGACGGGGCGGTCGTCCTTGCGATCGCGGGGACGGTCGACCTCGGCGATCCGGGCGACGTGGACGTGCCGGTCAAGGATCTCTACCGCGCGTACGTCTCGGTGTCGGACTTCTCGGCCGTCCCGGGGCTCGCCGCCGTGAGCGTGCACGGCCTCCTCGGCCTGTACAACCCGTTCCCCTTCGAGGTGGCGGCCACCCGGCTCCAGGTCAAGGTGACCGCCGGGGCGAACACGGTGCTCGCGATGGAGCGGGGAGGGTTCAGGCTCCGACCGCGCCAGCGCAGCGACGTCCTCCTCGACCAGGACGTGCCGCTCGCGGATGCCGCCGGCGGCGTCGCGGCGTTCCTGAAGGGCGAACCGGCGGTGCTCGAGGGCGCCGTGATCCTCCGCACGCCGCGCGGCGACCGCCCGATTCCGCTGCGAATGAGCGTCGCCCGGTGAGGGGTCTACCGCCCGCGGGTTCGGCACGAGCGGAGGAGCAGAAGAGCAGAGGGGCTGGGGAGAAGCGGTGCCGCGTCTTCGCTGCGTTTCCTCCTCCTCCGCCCCCCTGCTCCTCTGCACCCCTGCTCTCGTCTGGCGTCCGAACCCTCACGCCCGACGGTCGGCCACTCAATCCGCTCCGGATCGGCGCCGGGCGCGGAAGCGGCGCACCTTCACGAGGCTGCCGCACACGCCGGCCTCGCACCAGCGCCGCGTGCGGTTGCGGCTCCCGTCGAAGAACACCCACCTGCAGTCGGGGTTGGCGCACACCCTGATCCGGTCCGGCTCTCCAGCGGCCAGCACCCCGGCGAACGACGCGGCCACCGCTCCGAGCGCCCGTTCGATCCCTCCCGGCACGGCGACCCACTCCAGGACCCATCGCGCGCGGCCGCCGCGCCGAAGGCGCCTCACCGCCGGGCACGCACCGAGCGCCCGATTGAGCGCCCCGACGTCGCGAGCGGCCGGGACGGCACCGGCGAGGGAGGCGTCCACGATCCGCCGGAGCACGGCGCGCAGCGACCGGAGCCGCCCGCGATCCGCGGCGCCCGGCAGCCGCCTCCCTCGCCACCCCGCGGCGGCGAGGAAGGCGGCGAGCCAGCGATCGTCGCCGATGCGGTCGGCCCGCCGCCCGCGCCCCAAGTGGTCGTGCCAGTCCGAGTTGATCAGCTCCGCCCAGATCGGATCCATCTCCGTCACTCCCCATCCGGCTCCGCCGCCGGCTCGACAACCGGCTTCGGGCGCCTGTGTAACCGCCGAAACATAGTTTAGAGTGTTACGTATCAAGAGGGAAGGGCGCCGCGGCGACGCGGCGATCCCGGGAGGAGACGATGAGGGAACGCCTGGTTGGCTGGGCCGCCGAGCGGGGGTACCGGGTCGCCTGGGGCCCCACCCGGGTGGTGGGGGACGCGCGGCGGGAGATCCTCGAGCGGCGCCGCCGCGGCGAGCTCGACGAGTCGTTCGTCCACGACGAGCTCGACGCCCTGACGGGCGAGGGGGTCGTGGACGATGGCGCGACGGTCGTGGCGGTGGCCAAGCCGGTGCCCGCCTACCTCGTTCACTTCCGCGTCGACGGAGCTGCGGTCGACGCGCTGCTGCCGCCGACGTACGTCCGGTACCGCGCGACGTTCGAGGACGTGCGGCAGGACCTCGAACGCCACGGGCTTCCCGGCGCTCGGGTCGAGCACCTCGGCTGGCCCCTGAAGGCGGTGGCGGCGCGCCTGGGCCTCGTGCGGTACGGCCGGAACAACATCACGTACGCGCCGGGGCTGGGCAGCTACATCCAGCTGTGCGTGTTCCTGACCGACGCTGCGCTCCCCCCGATCGCGGACGTGACGGTGCCCGAGCTGCTCGAGGAGTGCGCGGCGTGCAGCGCGTGCGCCTCGGCGTGCCCTGCGGACGCGATCGACGCCGAACGCGTCCTGCTGCGCGCCGAGCGCTGCCTGACGCGCGCGAACGAGAATGCCGGTCCGTGGCCGCCGGCGCTCCCGCGTTCGGCGCACCATTGTCTGCTCGGCTGCCTGCTGTGCCAGCGGGCGTGCCCGGTCAACGGCGACCTCGAGACGGTGGACACCGGTCTCGAGTTCTCCGAGGCCGAGACGCGCGCGCTGCTCGAAGAGGGGCCGCGGGACCGCGGGAGGGCCGAGACGGGGATCCGCTTCAAGCTCGCGTGGCTCGGGCAGCCGTACGCCGAGCCGGTGATCGGCCGCAACCTGCGCGCGCTGCTCGACGCCGCCGTGTGACGCTCCGGAGCGGGCGACACACCGCCCGCCGGTGACGCGACGGCGCGGCGGGCCTCACGTTTCGCCGAGCGCACGCACCGCCGCGAGGATCCGCGCCACCGCCCCCGCGATGTCGGCCGCGGTGGTGAAACGTCCGACCGAGAGGCGGACCGTTGCGCGCGCCGTCGCGGCGTCCACGCCCATCGCGGTGAGGACCGCGGACGGGTGCACGGCGCCGGTGTGACAGGCTGCACCCGCCGACGCCGCCACGTCGTGTGCGAGCGCCTCGAGCAGCGCATTCGCATCCTCACCGGGGAAGGCGACGCTGGCCGTGTTAGGCAGCCGCAACTGCGGGTGGCCGTGCTTCACCAGAGGGGAGAACCCGGCGGCGAGTCCCGCCTCGAGCTCGTCGCGCAGCTCCGCGAGGCGCGGCGTCTCCGCGACGAGATCGCGGGAGACGATCTCGCAGGCGGCTCCGAGTCCGACGATCCCGGGGACGTTCTCCGTGCCCGCGCGCAGGCCGCGCTCGTGGCCCGCGCCGCGCAGGAGGGGCTGGAGCGGGGTCCCCCGGCGCACGAACAGCGCACCGACGCCTTTCGGGGCGTAGAGCTTGTGTCCCGCCACCGTGAGCATGTCCACCCCGAGCTTCGCGACGTCCACGCCCACCTTGCCGACCGCCTGCGCCGCGTCGGTGTGCAGGAGCACGCCCCGCTGCCGGCACGCGTCCGCGATCTCGGTGACCGGCTCGAGGGTGCCGACCTCGTTGTTGGCGAGCATCACGGAGACCAGGACGGTGTCGCCGTCGAGGGCGGCGGCGACCTCGCCCGGGTCGACGCGGCCGAAGCGGTCCACGCCGACGACCGTGAGCCGGATCTGCCCTTCGCGCTCGAGCGCTCGGGCCGTCTCCAGCACGGCGGGGTGCTCCACGGCCGACGTGACGACATGACCGCCGCCGCGCGCCGCGACGACGCCGCGGATCGCCCAGTTGTCCGATTCGGTGCCGCCGCTGGTGAAGAGAACCTCGTCCGGCCGGGCTCCGATGCACGCGGCGACGTGCGCACGGGAGATCTCGACGAGGCGGCGCGCCGCGCGTCCGGCCTCGTGGCCGGACGACGGGTTGCCCCACCCGTCGCGGAGAGCCCCGACCATCGCCTCGATGACGCGCGGGTCCACGGGCGTCGTGGCGTTGTTGTCGAGGTAGATCAGAAGCCCACGGTGCGGATCCATGGGGGCATGGTAGCCGGTCGTGCCGCTGCGATGGCAACTCCCGTGTCGGCGGGGTACACTCGGCCGAATGGCGCCCCCCTCCCTGTGGATCTACCGCGCGGCGATTGCCGTCTCGCTGCCGCTCGTGGCGCCGTATCTGCTCGTGGCGGACCGGCGCCGGGGGAAGCGGCGCCCGCCGCTCGCGCAGAGGCTGGGCAGGAAGCTGCCGGCGATCCCGCCGGGAGGGGTGTGGGTGCAGGCCGTGTCGGTCGGCGAGGTGGCGGTCGCGCGGCCGCTGCTCGCCGAGCTCCGACGCCGCCACCCCGGCCTGCCGCTGGTGCTCTCGGCGACGACGGCCACGGGGCTGGCGATGGCGAGCGGCGTGCAGCTCGCCGACGTCACGCTCCCGTTCCCGATCGACCTCCCGGGTCCCGTGCGGAGGCTGATGGACGCGGCCCAGCCCAGGCTCGTTGTGCTCGTCGAGACCGAGTTGTGGCCCGAGCTGCTGGCGGCCTGCGGATCGCGCGGTATACCCGTCGCGCTCGCCAACGCCAGGGTGTCCGACCGATCGTTCCGCGGGTACCGCTCGGCGCGCGCGCTCCTCAGGCCGCTGCTCGCACCGGTCACCGTGGCGCTCGCCCAGGACGAGCAGTCCGCGCGGCGCCTCGCCGTGCTGGGGGTACCGCCCGAGCGGATCAGCACGACGGGCAACGTCAAGTTCGACGCCGCCTCGTCGGCAGCGCACCCGAAGGTGGCGGAGGAGTTGCGCCAGGTCGCTCGCGGCCGGCCCGTGCTGGTCGCGGGGTCGACGATGCCCGGTGAGGACGAGGTGGTGCTCGACGCCGTCTCGGCTCTCGCGCCTGAGCGGAGGCCGTTCCTGCTGCTCGCGCCGCGCCACCCGGAGCGTGCTCCGCAGGTCATGCAGCTCGCCGCCGCGCGCGGGTTCTCGGTCAGCCGGAGGACGCTGCTCGCCGAGACGGCTTCGGCGTGCGACGTCGTCGTGCTCGACACGGTCGGCGAGCTCGCCTCCCTCTACCAGCTTGCGGAGGTGGCATTCGTCGGCGGGTCGCTCGTTCCGACCGGCGGGCACAACCCGATCGAGCCCGCGCGCTTCGCCGTCCCGGTTCTCACCGGACCGCACGTGCGGAACTTCGCCGCGGTGTACCGCAGCTTCGTGGATGCCGGGGCCGCGCGCACGGTCCACTCGGGCGCGGAGCTGACGGCGGCTCTCCAACTCTGGCTCACCGAGCCCGGCGCGGCCAGGGCGGCCGGAGAGGCCGGCCGCGACCTCTTGGCAAGGAATGCCGGGGCGACGGCACGGATCGCCGACGCGCTGGACCGCTTCCTCGCATGAAGCACTGGCCGCTCGCACTGCTGGGCCTCACGGACGTGGTCGAGGGGATCAACGCGCTCGCACTCGCCTGCTACCGCCGGGGTCTGCGGAAGGTGCACCGGGCGGACGTGCCGGTGATCTCGGTCGGCAACATCGCGTTCGGCGGCACCGGGAAGACGCCGCTCGTGGCCGCGCTGGCGCGCACGTTGCTGGCCGCCGGGTTCCGGCCCGCGATCCTCACGCGGGGATACCGCCGCCGGGACCGGAGGCCGGTCACCGTACGCGGCGGCGCCGACGCCGGCTGGGAGCGGGTCGGCGACGAGCCGGCGCTACTGGCCCGCGCGCTCCCCGAGGTCCCGATTGTCGTGGATTCCGACCGCGTCCGCGGCGCGGCCACCGCGGTCCGCGACGCGGGCGCCACGCACCTCATCCTCGACGACGGTTTCCAGCACTGGCGCCTCGCCCGGGACCTCGACATCGTCGTGGTCGAGGCGAAGGACCCGTTCGGCGCCGCGGCCCCGCGCCGGGAGCACCCGAACGCGCTCGCCCGCGCCGACGCGGTCGTGTTGAGCCGGACGGCGAACCTGACCGAGGCCAGGGCGGCGACTGCGGTGCTCGGCGCGTATGCACCAGACGCGCTCTTCGTGGCGACGGGGCTCGCGGCGCGCGCGGTGTTCCAGGGCGGTGAGAGGCGGTCGCCCGACGTGCTGCGCGGCGTGCGGGTCGTCGCGATGGCAGGGATAGCGTCGCCGGAAGCGTTCGTCAACACGCTCGGGGACATCGGCGCGAACGTGGTCGAGATGCGGTTCTTCCCCGACCACCACCGGTACGTGCGGCGCGAGCTCGAGGGCGTGCTCGCCGAGGCCGAGGCGGCGGGTGCGCTCGTGGCTACCACCGGCAAGGACGCCGTGAAGCTGCCCGAAGATGTCCTCGGGCGGATCGCGTGGGTGGACGTCGAGGCGGTGCCGCTGATGGGGAGCTTCGAGGAGCTGCTCGCGCCGGTGCTGGGGAGACCCCCGTCGCTCCGCTCAGTCGACAGTTGACAGTTCACAACAGGACGCACACCACGCGGTCACACGTGCTCGGACCCTGGGCCAATCGCGGTCCGTGAACTGTCGACCGGGAGGGTGGGTGGGCAGTGACTGTGAACTGTCAACCGGACTGGGAGCGGGGTAGAATCGGCGCGTGACCGCGCGTGCCCGCCTGCACGGCATCATCGACCGCTTCGCGTCGCGCCGCGTCGTGCTGTACGGCGATCTCGTGCTCGACCGCTTCGTCCTCGGAACGCCCAAGCGCATCTCGCGCGAGGCGCCGGTGATCATCCTCCGCTTCGAGAGCCAGCGCGATCTCCCGGGCGGCGGCGCCAACGCGCTCGCCAACCTCGCGGCGCTCGGTGCGACTGTCCTCCCCGTCGGCGTGGTCGGCGACGACGAGGCCGGCGCGAGCCTGCTCGCCGTCCTCGCGCGCTCGGGTGTGGATGTGTCCGGAATCGTGCGCCTGCCGTCGTTCAGGACCGTGACGAAGGTCCGGGTCCTCGCCGGCGGCGCGGCGTCGCTCAAGCACCAGATCGCGCGCTACGACGTGGAGGACCACCTCCCGGCGCACGACGGGTGGCGGGACGAACTCGACGCGCGGTTGGCCGCCGTTGCGCCGAACGCGCACGCGGCCGCAGTGTCCGACTACGGGTACGGCGTCGTGTTCGCCGAGGCGGTCGCGAGACTGCGCGCCGCCCTGCCGGCGGGTGCCCCGGTCGTCGCCGACTCCCGCTTCGGCCTCGACGCGCTGGGAAGCGTCGACGGCGCCACGCCCAACCTCGAGGAGCTGGCGGCCACGGCGGGCGAGATCCCGCGCGGGGACGACGCCGTGGCGTCGGCGGCCGAAGCGCTGCGCGGGAAGCTCGGTGCGCGCTTCGTCGCCGCCACGCGCGGGAGCGAAGGCCTCACGCTCGTCGAGGCCGGGAAGGCTGCGGTTCACCTCCCGGTCTACGGCACCGACCAGGTCGCGGATGTGACGGGCGCGGGCGACACGGTGCTCGCGACGCTCACCATCGCGCTTGCGGCGGGCGCCGAGCCGCCCGACGCGGCCGTCCTCGCGAACCTCGCCGGCGGCGTCGTGGTGACGAAGCTCGGCACCGCGACGGTCTCCCGCGACGAGCTCCACCGTGCCGTGGACCTCGCCCCGTTCGTCCATGACTGAGACGAAGAGACCGGGGACGAACGAAGCGGGAGGACGGACGGCCGCACAGCGCGCTGCGCAGAAGCCGATATCGCTCGGAGAGGCGCGGGTGCTCGCCCAGGGGATGCGTGCGGCCGGCCGGCGTGTCGTCGTGGCCAACGGCGCCTTCGACCTGCTGCACGTCGGCCACGTTCGCTACCTCGCGGCCGCGCGGGCTCTCGGCGATGCCCTGTTCGTGGCCGTCAACTCGGACCTCTCGGTGCGCCTGATCAAGGGACCGAAGCGCCCGGTGGTGCCCGAGGGCGAGCGCATCGAGCTGCTCTCCCACCTCGACTGCGTCGACTGGATCGTGCTGTTCGACGAGCCGACGGTGACCGAGGTGCTGCGCACGCTCAAGCCTCACGTCCACGCCAAGGGGACCGACTACACGCCCGAGAGCGTGCCCGAGCGCGCGGTCGTCGCGGAGTGGGGAGGGGAGACGGTGATCTGCGGCGACCCGAAGGAGCATGCGACGACGGACCTGGTAGCCGAGATCCTCAAGCGCTTCTCCTAGGCGTTGCCAGCGTCGGACCATCTGCGGCGTCAGGCTCGCGTCTCGCGTCCTCAACGTACCCTCCGGGTACGCCTCCGGCGCTCGCCGCTCGCCTTCCTTGCATCTGGCCCAACGGCGGCAACGCGGCTGCACGCACCCGCGTCGATCCTGCTGGTTTCGTTCCTGCCGACCACCGGGCAGGGGCTTGTAGTCACCGAGAGCGGCGACCGGTGTGGCGCGCCTCTAGACGCAAACGGCGGCACGATCGGTATACTCCGGAAGCGGAGTCTCCGCTGCAGCTGGTGCCGTAGCTGGCGGATCTCATGGAGCCGGACGTCGTTCCGGGGATTGCAGGAGGACGCATGCGGGAACCGAGTCGCCTCTCTGTCGCGTTCGCAGCCGCGCTGCTGGTCGCCGCCGGCGGTCTCGGCGCCGAACCGCCGCTGACCAACGGCGACGTCGTCGCCATGGTGAACGCAGGCCTCGGAACCGCGACGATTGTCGCAAAGATCAAGGCCTCGGCGACGGAGTTCCAGCTCGACACGTCCTCGCTGGCAATGCTGACCCAGCAAGGCGTCCCCGACCATGTGATCCGCGCGATGATCGAGCGCCAGTCGCCGACCCGGTCCGGCGCCGAGACGCAGGCATGGCCGCGCGACAATGCGAGGCGGGTCTGGGGTGACATGGTCCGGGTCGTGGATCGCTGTCGCGCCAGGGGCGAGCTGATGCTCTTCGACGACGGCGTCCAGTTCGTCCCCGTGACGAGCTCGACCGCCTGCACGGACGCGAACCAGCAGTTCGCGCTCCTGTGGGACCAGGTCGGCACGATCTGCTTCAAGTACGTCGTGCTCGACGAGGCGACCGTCGGCGTGCTCCAGATCCAATCCAGGGGCGGCGCGTCGTACAACCTCAGAGCGCCCCAGGCGGTGATGCAGTCGGCGGACAAGGAGTTCAAGTTCCAGCAGCGGCGGCTGAACTACCGCTGCAACTGAGGGAACCACCGGCGCACCTGGCACCTCTCAGAGGAGCGACGTACCCGGTGACCCGTGGCCGGTGCTATCAGCCGTGGCCCCTGGCCCGTGGCGACTAGGGACAGCAAAGGCCGAGTAAGCCCACGTCGCGTGCAGCCTCGCAGGCGTAAGTTGAGTCGGAGCATTTCGTACCGGTTCGCTACCTCGGGCAGGGCCGCCGTTCGGCAACGATGGCCTCGACGCGATACGAGAGCGAACCGGGAGGGTCAGGCCCCAAATCCGGGGTGTAAAGCACGATTCTCCGCTCGCCGTGGGCGATGCTCAAGCCCGCGTAGCACACGCCGAATAGTGCGGCTTGGTCCACGGAGCAGGATCTGGATGCACAGTCCGTTGCAAGACGAGGAGGTCACGGACCAACCTGGTCCCCAGCTCGCTGCAGCGACTAGACACCCGTCCGCGTAAGATCGTTGAGATCAGGGAGGCAGGCCTGGGGCGGAATGCGGGTAGCCGCGACGCCGAGAGTGGGCCAGGTGCAAGGCGGACGAGGCGGGAGGCGCGGAGCGTAGCCGGAGGCTACGTGAGCATCCGAGCCGCCGAGCCCAACGCCCCGACGAGGCGCGGCTCCGCCGCGCTGAGCGGGGGGCACGGGGGGTCGAGAGCGGCCGGGTGAGTGGTGGGGCGGCCGCGGGACCCCCCGCCCGGAAAGATGGTCCGCTATCGGCGTCGCACCTAGTGCGAGGCGGCGAGCGCCTCGGTGCAGGCGGGACAGTACTCCGGTCGCTTGAGGTCCACCCCCTCCGGCCACATCGACCGGTGCATCGCGCAGTCGGGCACCACGCAGTGCACGAGGCCGAGGCTGTGACCGAGCTCGTGGACCGCCTCCGTTGTGACGCGGCGGATCAGTGTCCCGGCTGCGTCCGGGCCGGTCTCCTCCGGGTGCAGCCGGAACCACGAGACGATCCCGCGCCTCCCACCCAGGTGAGAGATGCCGAATACGTACGTGAGGGCAGGCATGAACAGGTCGACCCCGGTGAGGCCGAGCAGCGCCCAGCCCGGCTCCGGGTCGGGGAGCTGCTCGATGAGGCACGCGGCGTCCACCTGGGCGCGCGGCCTCTCGTAGCAGCGGTCGAACGCGACGTCGAGGCGCGCGGCCTCGCCGCCGCCGTAGGGGGGCGGCAGCCCGGTGAGCACCGCTTCGGCCAGCCTGGGCGGCACGTCCCCCAGCGCCAGCACTCGGACCCGGACGGTCACGGCCGCTCGATGCCGTACTTTTTCATCTTGTTGTAGAGCGTGACGCGGTCGATGTCGAGCTCGCGCGCCGCCTGAGCCACGTTGTACGAGCACGCCGCCAGGATCTGGCGGATGTGCGCCTCCTCGACCGCGGAGAGCGAGAGGTTGGCGGAGGCGGGCGGTCCGGCGAACGGGAAGTGGCTCGCCTCGATGCGCTCGCCCCGGCACAGGACGACCGCCCGCTCGATCGCGTTGGCGAGCTCGCGCACGTTCCCGGGCCACGGGTACGCCACGAGCGCGGCCATTGCGTCGGGCGTGAACCCGGAGATGCGGCGGTTCATCTGGGTGGCGAACTGCTGGAGGAAGTGCTCCGCGAGGAGCGGCACGTCGCCCGGACGCTCACGCAGCGGCGGGAGCTCGATCTGAAAGACGTTGATCCGGAAGTAGAAGTCCTCCCGGAACCGGTCCGCCGCCACCTCGGCCTCGAGGTCGCGGTGGGTCGCGGTCACGAGCCTGAAGTCCACCTTGACAGTCTCGTTGCCGCCGACGCGCCTGAGGGTCCGCTCCTGGAGGACGCGAAGCAGGTCGACCTGGACCTTGGGCGGGACGTCGCCGATCTCGTCCAGGAAGAGGGTTCCCTCGTTCGCCATCTCGATCTTCCCCCGATGGCGACCGACCGCTCCCGTGAACGCACCGCGCTCGTGGCCGAACAGCTCGCTCTCGAGCACGCCCTCCGCCAGGGCGCCGCAGTTCTCCACGACGAACGCGCCGAAGCGCCTCGAGCTGCTGGCGTGGATGAGACGGGCCACGAGCTCCTTCCCGGTTCCCGACTCGCCGGTGATCAGCACGTTCGTGTCGGTGGGCGCGACCTGGTCCACGAGCTCGATGACCCTCGCCATGGCCGGCGAGCCGCTCGTGATGAGCGCCGGGGAGGCGGCGGCGATGCGCTCGCGCAGCGCACGGTTCTCGGTGATCAGCGAGTACCGCTCTGCCGCCTTGCGGACGAGCCGGGAAACCGCCTCGGGGTCGAACGGCTTGACGATGTAGTCGTACGCCCCCTCCTTGAGCGCCTGGACGGCGGTCTCGACGGACGCGTACGCGGTCATGATGATGATCGTCGCGTCGGGCGCGAGCTCACGGACCTTGCGCTGGAGCTCGAGCCCGTCCATCCCGGGCATCTTGATGTCGACCAGCAGGATGTTGGTGCCCTCGCGCGCGACCGCGGCCAGCGCGTCCTTCCCGCTCGCGGCCACGCTCACGTCGTAGCCCTCCTCGCGGAACCAGGTCGCCAGCGAGTTCCGGATGTGCTGCTCGTCGTCGACGACGAGGATCCGCACGGGCATGGTCATCATGCGTTCTCTCCCCCCGACGGTGCGGCCGGCAAGGTCACCGTGAAGCGCGTCCCCTGTCCCGGGCTGCTGGCGACGTCGATCGAACCGTTGTGGCGCTGCACGATCCCGTAGACGACCGCGAGGCCGAGGCCGAGGCCCTTCCCTTCCCCCTCACCCTTCGTCGTGAAGAACGGCTCGAAGATGTGCGCCCGGACGTCGTCGTCCATCCCGACGCCCGTGTCCTCGACGGAGACCTGGACCCCTCCTGTCGGCGTGGCGGCGGTCCTGACCGTGAGCGTGCCGCCGTGAGGCATCGCCTCGACGGCGTTGATGCAGAGGGCGAGCAGGGCCTGCTCGACCTGGGCCGGGTCGCACATGATGTTCGGCACCTGCGACGAGAGGTCGAGGTCCGACGTCACCTGCGCGAGGTCCATCTTGTGCCTGATGAGGAAGAGCGAGCGCTCGATGATGTGGTTGACGTTGGTGGGCTCCATCCTCGAGCCGGTGCGGCGCGCGAAGAGGAGCATGTTCGAGACGATCTCGCCGCACCGGGCGGACTCCGCGGCGATCGCCTCCAGGATCCCGAGGCTCTCTCGCGATTCCTCGCTCTCGCTCGCCCGTGCCGCGTAACGGCGCAGCAGGACCTTGGAGTACGTCACCACGCTCGCGAGCGGGTTGTTGATCTCGTGGGCGACGACGGCGGCGAGCTTTCCGAGCGACGCCATGCGCTCGACCCGGACCATCTGCTCCTGCGCCTGGCGCAGCTCCGCGGTCTTCTCCTCGACCCGGCGCTCGAGGGTCTGGGCCCACTCGACGAGCTCGGCGTTGGCGCGCTGCAGCTCCTGGGCCATCTTGTTGACGGAGTTTCCGAGGTAGGCGAACTCCGAGATCTCGCCGTTCTCGTAGCGGGCGGAGTAGTCGCCGTTACCGATCGCGGCGAGCGTCCCGGTGAGATTCCTGATCGGCCGGTGCACCGAGCTGTGCACGACCACGAGGACGACGCCGATTACGAGGAGGAGCCCTCCGATCGTGGCCCCGACCATCAGGAACGCGGTCTCGCGCCTGTCGTGCTCGAGCTGGGTCAGCACGAGGGTGACGTCGAGGACCCCGAGGAGCCGCTTGTCCGCCGGGTGCGCGTGACATGAAGCCGAGGCGCACGCGGGCTCGTTCTCGATCGGCCGGATCACACCGAGCGCCGGGACGCCGCCGACCTCGAACAGGCGCGTGCGGTCGCCGGGCGGGAGCTTCTCGATGGGTCGGTCCGCCTGGTGACACTTGAAGCACGCCTCCGAGCGCGGGTCGAGCCGCTTCCCGATCTCCGCGACGTCGGACGAGAAGTCGATGCGGCCGTCCTTGTTGAACACCCTGAGGCGGACGTTCGGGGAACGCTCCCCGATCGTGCGCGCGGCGGCGAGCAGGCCCTCGCGGTCGTTGTTGAGCATGGCCGTGTGGAGCGCCCCGTACAGCGTCTCGGACACTGCCAGCCCGCTCGTGCGCGCGGACGCCTGTGCGTAGCGCTCCTGCAGGCCCACCTGCACGATCGCAGTGAGGGCCAGCAGGAGCGCCAGAGCCACGATCAGAGTACCCGTGAGTCGGAACGTCAGCGAGTTGGAGCGCCAACGCCACATCGCAGCGGGTTTCCTCCCGTCACGCCGCACTCACGGTAGCCTTCCTGCTACGTCCGGTCAAAGGCCGTCAGCGGCTTCGACCCGCGGAGCGACGGCTGCGCCGTCAAGCGACCCGCCTCCGTCTCCTCCTTGGCCAGCGCTCCCTCCGGGAAAACTGGCAGATACCGGCACGCGAGCATGAAGATCCACATCCCGAGGGCAACCAGACCTGCCGACACCAGGAACTCGAGAACAGACGGCAGGTAGTGGTGGCCGGTGGCGGCCTCGACCGAGGTGATCGAGACGTTGAGGCGGTGGAAGATGAACCCGAGCACGACGAGCCCCTGCGCCGAGGCCATACGCTTCGGGGATCGGCGGGTCCAGTCGAACGCGAGGAGGACCATGGGCAGCGCCACGCCGAGCCCGACCTCCGCCAGGAACATGAGCGACAGCGGCGTGAGTGGCCAGATCGTCGAGAGTGCGCCGCGCACCGCGAGGTCGCGGAGACGGAGCGCGAGGTAGAGCGCCAGGACGATCACCGACACGCGCGAGAGTCGCGCCAGCAGGTGCGTCTCGATCGGCTTGCCGAACACCCGCCGCGAGAACCACGACTCCACCACGGTCATGGAGATCCCGGCGGCGAGCGCCGAGACGAAGAAGAGGACCGGGAGGATCGGCGTGTACCAGAGGGGGTGCATCTTCTCCGGGATGATCAGGAACAGGCTGCCGAGCGAGGACTGGTGCAGCGTGGAGAGGATGACGCCCAGGATCACGAGGACGGGGGTCACCGCCTTGAGCAGCTTGAGGAGCCAGTCGAGCTTGAGCCACTCGAGGACCGTCGGGGCAAACTCGAGCGAGAGGACGGTCGTGTACAGCATCACGCACCAGCCGACCTCGAACATCACCGAGTGCGGGTTCCACATGATGATCGGGTGCCAGATATTCCACGGGCGGCCGAGGTCGACCAGCAGCGCCCAGATCACCAGGATGTACCCGAGGAACGCGGTCAGCACGGTGGGGCGCACGATCGGCTTGAAGTCCTTGAGGTGGAAGAGGTGCACGGTCGCCGTGACCGCGAACCCTCCCGCCGCGAGGCCGACCCCGCACAGCAGGTCGAATCCGATCCAGAGCCCCCAAGGGAAGGAGTCGGAGAGGTGAGTGACGGCGCCCAGCCCCTTCGTGTAGCGGACGTATGCGATGAGAGCGAGGAGCCCAAGCAGCACTCCAGAGACGACCGTCCAGAACCCGAGCCGCAGCGAGCCCAACCGCTCCTTAACCATGGTGTTCTCCCTTGTCCCGGTGCTCGGCGTCGGCCACCTCGTTCTTCCGCTTGGTGAGCCAGAACATGCCGCCGAGGAAGACGCCTCCGAACAGGACGACGTCGGGCACGTGCTTGAGCGCGTTCCAGGTGAGGTCGGGGAGCGGACCGCCCTTCACGTTCGGCAGCCCGAGAGCGAGCGGCTCCTTGGGGCCGATGAAGAACACGTCGGTGCCGCCCGCCTCGGTCTCCCCGTAAATGTGCTGGTAATAGGTCTTGGGGTCGGATGCGAGGCGCTTGCGCGCCTCCGCCAGCAGCTCGCCCCGGTCGCCCGTGATCGTTGCGCCGGTGGGGCAGGCCGCGGCGCACGCCGGCCCGGCCTCGCCCCGCTGCGAGCACATCTGGCACTTGCGCACGCGGGGCACGGCCGAGTGCCACTCGTACGTGGGAACCCCGAACGGGCATGCGAGCATGCAGTAGCGGCAGCCGAGGCACTTGCTCGGCTCGTACACCACCGGGCCCTCCTTGCTCTTGTGGAGTGCCGAGACGGGGCACGCCGACGCGCAACTCGGGTCCTCGCAGTGCATGCACAGCCGCCGGACGTAGAGATCGTTGCCGCGGTCCATCAAGTAGGTGAAGGTGTTCTCGTCGAACACCTTCGCCTCGTGGGTCGGCTGCTCGTTGGTCTTCTGGCAGGCCTGCACGCACGAACCGCACCCGATGCACTTCGTCACGTCGACCAGGATTCCACGGTGTGCCATGGGTTATGCCTCCAACCCGGAGGGGGAGAGGAACTCCTTCTGGAACGTGTCCCAGCGGGCGTTGTCAACGGAAGCGAGGGCGCCCTTGCACGGCACTCCGCCGTCGGCGAGCAAGGGAACCGTCGCGAGGGTGCCCGCCGGCGTCAGGAGGTCGGCGAGCCGCTGCATCTCCTGGCGAAGGAACGCGGTCGCGGCGCTCCCGATGCGGAGTGGCTTGATCGCCTCGTGGTGGTCGCGGGTCCACAGGGCGACGACCCAGCCTACGCCGTAGGGGTCGCGGGTGACGGTCCACGGCTGCGAGAGCGCGTGGTCGTTGACGCCCACCACCTCGCCGGACGTCGGGGCGGAAACCACGAGCGAGCGCCCGCGCACCTTGAGCTTCAGGAGGGGGTCGCCGCGCTTGACCTGCGCGCCGCGGGGCGGCGCCTCGACGGCCTCGATCTCCCCGACCGCTTCCGAGAGAAAGTCGTCGATGCCCACCCGGAGCGTCCCGTCGGTCGTGATGCGTACCCAGGCGTGCCTCGGGTCGAGGAAGATCCCCTGCGGGGGCTTGGGCTCGAGCATGGGCGTGAGTTGGGCCGCCACCGGCACTGCGGCGCGATGGCGCCGGAGCGCCATGACCACCGCATCCACCCCGATGAAGGCCAGGATCGTGAGGATCACCAGAATCGCGGTCATTGTTGCCTCCCGCGGGAGCTTCGTGGCCCCCGCTCGCACGGAGGGAGAGCAAACCCGTTGCCAACCGGTGCGGTTCCACGTATCTGGCTCGAGATGAGCACGTTGCGCATTTCGGCTCGAGGCCGGTGGGTGGCAAATGTTGAATCGTTCAACACGTCCCCGGCCCTTTCACGTCCCCTGCGCACTCTATCACAAACGCCTAGTCCCTGCTAACAACGCTATTTTCTGCTGTTTCACCCCTCTGATGAGAATTTCAACGCCCCGAAATGAGCCTCGGCGCGTCGCAATGCGGCACCTGCGGCGACTTGCTCCGGCGCACGCCTCCCGCGGGGTCGCGGCGACCAGCGACTAGAATCCCCCGGTGCGCATCCTCCTGACCCGCCTCTCCGCGCTCGGTGACATCGTCCACACCTGGCCGCTCGCGGCCGCCCTGGCGCACTCCGCCCCCGGGGTGGAACTGGCGTGGGTGGTGGAAGAGCCGTTCATGCCGCTGGTGGCGCCCCACCCGGCGGTGTCGGTCGCGATCCCCGTGGCGACTCGGCGCTGGCGCCAGCGGCCGTTGTCGCGAGCCACGCGGCGCGAGGTCGCTGCGTTCCGCCGCGCGGTTCGGGAGTTCGCGGCGGAGGTGGCGGTGGACCCGCAGGGGCTGGTGAAGTCGGCGGTGCTGGGGAGGCTCGCCGGCTCGCCGGTCCGCGTGGGGTTCGCACGCTCGCACCGGCGTGAGCTGCCCGCGGGGGTGTTTTACAGCAGAACGGTGCAGCCTCCGCCCGAGGCGCGCCACGTCATCGACATCTACCTCTCGATGCTGAGCGCCGTGGGGACGGAGCCGGTCTTCGGCGCGGCGCCGGACGGGACGTTCCTCGCGCGGCGAACGCCCGCCGCCGGGGCGACCGCGGCGCGAGCGGCCGTCGCGTTCGTGCCCGGGACCGGCGGACCGGGGAAGGCGTGGGGCGCCGCGAGGTTCGCCGAGCTGGCGCGCAGGCTTGGGGAGCGCGGCGTCCCGGTCGTGGTGGCGTGGGGACCGGGCGAGAGGGAGCTCGCGGACTCGATCGTGTCGGAAGGCGGCGATCACACCGAGCTCGCGCCGCCGACCTCACTCCCGGAGCTCGCCGCCCTGCTCTCGCGCTCGGCGGTCGTGGTCGGCGGCGACACCGGTCCGGTGCATCTCGCGGCGTCGCTCGGCGTCCCGACCGTGGCGGTGTTCACCGCGACCGATCCGGCGCGGAACGGGCCGCGCGGGCGAAGGGTCGCGATCGTCTCGGGGGCCCTCGGCGTGTCGCGCCGCGGCCGCGCGCGTGCGGAGCGGCCGGGAGACGTCGGAGTCGACGCGGTGTTCGACGCGGTCGCCGATGAACTCGGGGCCGCGCGCCCCGGTGTGCCGTAACGCGAGCGTCGGAGAAACCGCGAAACCGGAGCCCGGCACTGCCGGGAGAGCGAACACTTCGAGCCGGAGGGCGGCGACGGCCGCGCGGAGCGCAACTCTCGCGCGGTCTTTGGAGTCCGGCCGCGCGGGGTGGTAGAATTCATGGGCGGATCGAAAGGAAACGGAAGGGAGTCGCATGGCCCTGAAGCTCGGTGAACTGCTCCTCAAAGCCCAGCTCGTCAATCAGCAGCAATTGAACAAGGCGCTCGAGGAGCAGAAGACCACGGGTGGGAAGCTGGGCGAGATCCTGCAACGGCTCGGCTTCGTGACCGAGGACGACATCATCGAGTGCCTCTCGCACCAGTTCGGCGTGCCGTCGATCAACCTCCGCCACTTTGAGATCGACCCCAACGTCGCGAAGATCATCCCGGTCGACCTCGCCCGCAAGTACAACGTGATTCCGGTCAACAAGACGGGTGCCACCCTGACGCTCGCGATGACCGACCCGACCAACATCTTCGCGATGGACGAGATCACGTTCATGACCGGCTACCGGGTCGAGCCTGTCGTCGCCTCCGAGGAGGCCATCCGCGAGCGCATCGACCGCAACTTCGGTTCGTCCCGCGAGCTCGAGTTGAAGAAGGTCATGGAGGACCTCACCACCGTCGACGAGGCGGCCCTCGAGCTGATGGAGGAAGAGGAAGAGGTCGACGTCAGCAAGCTCGCGGAGGAGTCGCAGGAGGCGCCGGTCGTCCGTCTCGTCAACATCATGCTCACCGACGCGATCAAGCGCGGCGCGTCCGACATCCACGTCGAGCCGTACGAGAAGAGCTACCGTGTCCGGTACCGGATCGACGGGCTGCTGCGCGAGGTGATGACGCCGCCGCAGCGCCTCAAGGACGCGATCACGTCGCGCATCAAGGTGCTGGCGAAGCTCGACATCGCCGAGAAGCGCCTCCCCCAGGACGGCCGCATCAAGCTGAAGGCGAAGATCGAAGGGCGGATGCGGGAGCTCGACTTCCGCGTGTCGGTGCTGCCGACGCTCCACGGCGAGAAGGTCGTGCTGCGGCTCCTCGACAAGGAGAACCTGCGGCTCGACATGACGAAGCTGGGGTTCGAGAAGTCCTCGCTCAAGAAGTTCGAGGACAACATCCTGAAGCCGTACGGGATGGTGCTGGTGACCGGGCCGACCGGCTCGGGCAAGACCAACACCCTGTACTCGGCGCTGCAGCGCGTCAACGTCCCGGAGACCAACATCATGACCGCGGAAGACCCCGTCGAGTTCCAGCTCCCGGGCGTCAACCAGGTCCAGATGAAGGACTCGATCGGGCTCAACTTCGCGGCCGCGCTGCGCTCGTTCCTGCGGCAGGATCCGAACATCATCCTGGTAGGGGAGATCCGCGACTTCGAGACGGCGGAGATCGCGATCAAGGCCGCTCTCACGGGCCACCTCGTGCTCTCGACGCTGCACACCAACGACGCGCCGTCGACGATCTCGCGGCTCATGAACATGGGGATCGAGCCGTTCCTCGTGGCCACGTCGGTGAACGTGATCGCGGCCCAGCGCCTGATCCGGAAGGTCTGTCAGACGTGCAAGGAGGAGATCGACACGCCGATCCAGGCGTTGCTGTCGGTGGGTTTCCAGGAGAGCGAGGCCCACAACCTCAAGCTCGTCAAGGGCCGGGGCTGCGAGAAGTGCGGCAACACCGGGTACAAGGGCAGGCTGGGCCTGTTCGAGGTGATGGACATCACCGAGGACATGCGCGAGCTCATCCTATCTGGAGCCACGGCAGTCGAGCTCCGTCGCAAGGCGATCGAAGAGGGGATGATCACGCTCCGCCAGTCCGGCCTCCAGAAGATCCGGGAGGGGTTGACGACGATCGACGAGGTCGTTCGGGAAACCGTGCTGTAGAGGAAGGTGGGGGGACATGCCGATCACCCTGCATGAGCTTCTCAAGACCATGGTCGAGCGCGGCGCGACTGACCTGCACGTGACGACCAACACCCCGCCTGTCATCCGCATCGACGGCGCGCTCGAGCGGCTCCCGCTCCCGGCGCTGACGGCTCCCGAGACCAAGCGCCTCGCCTACTCGGTCCTCACCGACGCCCAGAAGCACCGGCTCGAGGAGACGTTTGAGCTCGACCTCTCGTTCGGGATCAAGGGGTTGGCGCGCTTCCGCGCCAACATCTACTTCCAGCGCGGCGCGGTGGGCGGGGCGTTCCGCCGGATCCCGTACGAGATCCTCGGTTTCAAGGAGCTCGGGCTCCCGGGGGTCGTGGAGGGGCTGTGCGAGAAGCCGCGCGGCCTCGTGCTGGTAACGGGGCCGACCGGCTGCGGCAAGTCAACCTCCCTCGCGGCGATGCTCGACAAGGTCAACTCCGAGCACCCGCTCCACATCGTGACGATCGAGGACCCCATCGAGTACCTCCACAGCCACAAGAAGGCGATGGTCAACCAGCGGGAGCTGCACGCCGACACGCTCTCGTACCCCAACGCGCTGCGGTCGGTTCTCCGCGAGGACCCCGATGTCGTCCTGATCGGAGAGATGCGCGACCTCGAGACGATCGAGGCCGCGCTCCAGATCGCAGAGACCGGCCACCTGACGTTCGCGACGCTGCACACCAACTCGGCCCCGCAGACGATCAACCGCATCATCGACGTGTTTCCCGAGCACCAGCAGCCGCAGGTGCGCGCCCAGCTCTCGTTCGTGCTCGAGGGGATCATCTGCCAGGCGCTGCTTCCGCGCGCCGGCGGAAAGGGCCGCGTCCTCTGCTGCGAGGTGCTCATCCCGAACGCCGCGGTGCGCAACCTGATCCGCGAGGACAAGGTCCACCAGATCTACTCGACGATGCAGACGGGCCAGCTGAAGCACGGGATGCAGACGTTCAACCAGTCCCTGGCGACGCTGTACCAGCGGCGGCTCATCACCCTCCAGACCGCGCTCTCGTACAGCTCGAACCCCGAGGAGTTGCAGGACATGATCAACCGCGGCACCGGTGTCGTTCAGCCAGGGGCGGCGCCGCGCGTCTCCGGGAGGAGTTAGGCCATGCCGAGCTTCGAATGGAAGGGACGCGACCGCGCCGGGCGCCCGCAAGGCGGTGTTCTCGTCGCGGATAACAAGGACGCGGTGCTGGCGGTGCTCCGCCGCCAGCAGATCGTCCCGATCACGGTGAAGGAGAAGGGCAAGGAGATCGCGCTGCCCAAGCTCCGGCGCGGTGTGGACGAGAAGACGCTCGCGGTCTTCACCCGGCAGTTCTCGGTGATGATCGACGCCGGCCTCCCGCTGGTCCAGTGCCTGCAGATCCTGGGAGAGCAGCAGGAGCACAAGACGTTTCAGCGCATCGTGCTCCAGGTCCGGGAGGACGTCGAGTCGGGGTCTTCGCTCGCCAACGCGATGAAGAAGCACCCGCAGGCGTTCAACGACCTGTTCGTCAACATGGTCGCCGCGGGTGAGGCCGGCGGTATCCTCGACACGATCCTCCAGCGCCTCGCGACCTACATCGAGAAGAACGCGCGCCTCAAGGCCCAAGTCAAGTCCGCGATGATCTACCCGATCGCGGTCATCAGCATCGCGGGCCTGGTGGTCTACGTCATCCTCTGGAAAGTGATCCCCGTGTTCGGCGCGCTGTTCGTCTCCCTCGGGGCCGAGCTCCCGCTCCCGACGCGGATCGTCGTCGCGATGTCGAAGTTCGTCGGCCGCTTCTGGTGGCTGATCATCGGCATCGTGGCGGGCCTGGTCTTCGCGCTCAGGCGGTACTACGCCACCGAGCAGGGGAAGCTCGCCATCGACGGGCTCCTCCTGAAGACCCCGATCCTGGGCACCGTCCTGCGGAAGATCGCAGTGGCGCGGTTCTGCCGCACCCTCGGGACGCTGCTCTCCGCCGGCGTGCCGGTCCTCGAGTCGCTCGACATCACGGCCCGGACGTCGGGGAACGCCGTGCTCGAGCGCGCGATCCTCGAGGTCCGCAAGCAGGTCGAGGAGGGCAAGTCGCTCGCCGAGCCGCTGAAGACCACGAACCAGTTCCCGCCGATGGTCGTGCAGATGATCTCCGTCGGCGAGGCGACCGGCGCCATGGACACGATGCTCAACAAGATCGCCGAGTTCTACGAGGATGAGGTCGACACGGCGGTCGCGGGGATGATGAAGCTGATCGAGCCGGTCATGATCCTGTTCCTCGGGATCGTGGTCGGCGGCATCGTGATCGCGATGTACCTCCCGATGTTCTCGCTGATCTCGAAGATCGGGTGATGGCGAAGATGCCGCGCCGGGTCGTCCACAGCGGCGGCCTGGAGCTCACGGCGCTCCCGACCGGTCGGGTGGCCAAGTGGCTGGTCGGGCTCCGCCTCCTCGCGGTCTCGGCTCTCCTGGTCGGCGCGCTGCTGGTCCAGAGCACCACCGAGGAAATCCTGCCGATCGTGCCGCTGGCGCGGGTGGCCGGGCTCACGTACGCGCTGTCCCTCGTCTGGGCGCTTCTCTGGTTGTTGCGCGTTCCTCCCCGCCTGCACGGCGCCCTTCAGCTAACGGGAGACCTCGCGATCCTGGCGACCCTCGTGTACCTGACGGGCGGGCCCGCGTCCCCGTTCGCCTTCCTGTTCCTGATCCCGGTGGCCATCGGCGCGCTGATGCTGGGGTTGCGCGGGGCGCTGACGGTAGCCGGCGGCGCGTTCGTGCTCTACGGCGCGATGGCGGAAGCGATCGCGTTCGGCCTGGTCAAGCCTCCGCGCTTCGGCGCGCTCGCCTCGCCGCTCGGGCCCACGGCGCTCCCGTTTCAGATCTTCGTGACCGGCACGGGGTTTGCGATCGTCGCGATGCTCACCTCCTACCTGGCGCACTCGCTCCAGCGCGCCGAGTCGCGTCTCCAGGGCGAGCGGCAGGCGAGCGCGCGGCTGTTCGCGATCTCGGCGGACGTGCTGAGGTCGGTCGACTCGGGCGTGCTCGCCGCCGACGTGGGCGGGCGCGTGGTGCTCGCGAACCCGGCGGCGCACCGGATCCTGCGCGACGACGGCCCGTTCGAGGGGAAGGACCTCGCAGCGCTGCTCCCGCTCGAGGGCGTCGAGTGGCACTCCGTGCTCAAGCGACTGGCGATCGGGTCCCCCGTTCGCCTCGAGGGCACCGTGGTGGGGGGCAGCGTGGTGGTCGGGTGCACGGTCACCGCCCTGACGGACTCCGCCGCGACCCAGGTGGGTGTGGTGATCCACTTCCGCGATCTCACGGAGGTGCGCGAGACCGCCAAGCGGGAGCGGCTGCGCGAGCGCATGGAGGCGGTGGGCGAGATGGCGGCGGGGATCGCCCACGAGATCCGCAACCCGCTCGCCTCGATCTCCGGCTCCGCGCAGGTGCTGGGGAAGGTCCCGAGTCTGGGTCCGAACGAGCACAAGCTGTCGCGGATCATCGTCGAGGAGTCGCGGCGCCTCTCGAGCATCATCGAGTCGTTCCTCGGGTTCGCGCGCCCTCCCGATCCGCAGCGGGGGCCGTGCGACATCGCCCGGACGCTGGACGAGACGCTCACGCTGTTCGCCAACTCGTCGGAGCTGACCGACCGCCACCGCATCGCCACCGACGTGCGGCCCCACCCGCGCCCCCTGATCGCGGATGCGCAGCAGCTCAGGCAGGCGTTCTACAACCTGGCTCGCAACGCGATTCAGGCGATGCCGTCGGGTGGTACGATGCGCGTCGAGGCGGGTCCCGAGGGCGCCGACTACGTGATCCGATGGCGGGACGACGGAGTGGGGATGGAGCCGCATCAGATCCAGGAGATCTTCCAGCCTTTCAAGGCGTTCCGCAAAGGCGGGACGGGCCTCGGGCTGGCGGTGGTCTACTCCATCGTCAGCGACCACCACGGCGACATCCGCGTCGATAGCACTCCCGGCAGGGGCACGACGTTCACGCTCCGGTTCCCGCTGGAGGCGGCGTGACGGGCCACCTTCTGGTCGTCGACGACGAGCCCAACATCCGCGAGGTGCTGCGGATCGTCCTCGAGGGCGAGGGCTACGAGGTCCGCGAGGCGGCGACGTACGCCGAGGCAATGCAGCTCCTCGGGAGGGCGACGTTCAACCTCGTGATCTGCGACATCGTGCTGCCGGACGGCAACGGGCTCGACCTCGTCCGCTCGTACCACGCCGGCCACCCGGACACCAAGTTCATCGTCATCACCGCCCACAACACCCCGGCGCAGGCGCTCACCGCGCTGCGCGACGGCGCGGTCGAGTACCTCTCGAAGCCGTTCGACGTGGACGAGCTCAAGCTCGTCGTCGGCAAGCGGATGCAGCTCCCGCTGGAGACGACTCCGGCGCCGGGTGCGGCGACATTCGTCGGCCGCTCGCGCGCGATGTGGCCGGTGCTCGAACGGATCCCGCAGGTCGCCCGCAGCGACGCCACCGTGCTGATCACGGGCGAGTCGGGAACCGGGAAGGAGCTGCTGGCGCGGGCGATCCACGCGGCGTCGCCGCGCGCCGAGAAGCTGTTCGTCCCGGTCAACTGTGGGGCGCTCCCGGAGGGGCTCTTCGAGAGCGAGCTGTTCGGACACATGCGCGGCGCGTTCACGGGTGCGGTCCGCGACAACCCCGGCCTGATGCGGGAGGCGGACGGCGGGACGCTCTTCCTCGACGAGATCGGAGAGCTCACGCCGAACTCGCAGGTCAAGCTGCTGCGCGCCCTCCAGGATCGGAAGGTGCGGCCGGTCGGCGGGAGCCGCGAGTTCGACGTCGACACGCGTGTCGTCGCGGCGACCAACAAGGACCTCCGGGTGCTGATCGAGGGCGGCCGGTTCCGGGAGGACCTGTACTTCCGGATCGACGTCATCAACCTGCACCTCCCGCCGTTGCGCCAGCGGCGCGAGGACATCCCCGAGCTCGTGAGGCACTTCGTCAAGCGCGCATGCGGCCGCCTCGGGATGGACCCGAAGGAGATCCACCGCGACGCGATGGCGGTGCTGGAGAACTACCCGTGGCCGGGGAACGTCCGCGAGCTCGAGAACGTCGTCGAGCGCACGGTCGCGACCGAGAGCTCGTACCTGATCACGGTGTCCTCGCTGCCTCCGAGCGTGCTCGGGAGCGCGGCCGAGGCCGGCGCGCCGCCGGTCATGACGGTCCTCCCCGAGGACGGGCTCGACATCGAGGCGCACCTCGAGACGATGAGGCGCGAGCTGATGCGCCAGGCGCTCGAGCGCTGCGGAGGCGTCCAGAAGGAGGCCGCCCGCATGCTGCGGATGACGTACCGGGCCTTCCGCTACCACGCGGAGAAGTTCAACCTCGCGCCCGAGGAGTAGGCGGTGCTGACGGCTGCGCTCGCCCTGGCTGCGGCCACCGCCACCCCACAGCCGGTGTGCGTCGTACCGGACGGGACGACCGTGCGGCTCGAACTCGCGCTCACGGACGAGGAGCGCGCCCAGGGGTTGATGTTCCGCGACACCCTGGGTGCGGACAGCGGGATGCTCTTCATCTTCGAGGCCGACTCGCCGGTCCCGTTCTGGATGAAGAACACGTTCATCCCGCTCGACCTGATCTGGCTCTCGTCGGCAGGCGAGGTCGTGGACGTTCGCGCCGAGGTTCAACCTTGCAAGGGGGACCCGTGCCCGAGCTACGAGCCGACGAGACCGGGGCGCGCCGTCCTCGAGGTCAACGGCGGGTTCGCGGCGCGTCACGGCGTACGGCCCGGCGCGATGCTCCGTTTCCGCGACGTCCCTGCGTTCCCTGTGCCCGGAGGTACGAGATGAACCTGCGCCGCGCTGTCTTCCCGGTTGCGGGGTACGGCACGCGGTTCCTGCCGGCCTCGAAGGCGATCCCGAAGGAGCTGCTGCCGATCGTGGACAAGCCCGCGGTCCAGTACGTGGTGGAGGAGGCCGTCGCCGCCGGCGTCGAGACGGCGATCTTCGTGACCGCCGAGGGCAAGTCCGCGATCGAGGACCACTTCGACCGCAACCTGAGGCTCGAGGCGTTCCTGGCCGAGCGTGGCAAGCTCGACCTCCTGGACACCGTGCGGCGCGTCGGTTCGATGGTCCAGGTCGTCGCGGTGCGGCAGAAGGAGGCTCTCGGTCTCGGGCACGCGGTGCTGCAGGCGGCGCCGGTGCTCGGGGAGGAACCGTTCGCCGTCCTCCTGGGCGACGACATCATCGTCGGCGACCCGCCGGCGATCGGACGCCTCGCCGAGCTCGCCTCCGAGACCGACGCGCCGGTCATCGCGGTGATGGAGGTTCCCCACCCCGAGATCAGGCACTACGGGTGCGTCGCGGGCGACCTCGTCCGCCCCGGCGTGTGGCGGGTGCGCGACCTCGTGGAGAAGCCCGATCCGGCGAAGGCGCCCTCGAACCTCGCGATCATCGGCCGGTACGTCCTGACCCACGCGGTGCTGAGGACGCTGGCCGCGACGCCCCCCGACCGCGCCGGCGAGATCCAGCTGACGGAGGGGCTGAGGCGCTCGCTCGCGGCCGGGCCGGTGTACGCGTGCACCTTTCCGGGCCGGCGCTTCGACGCCGGGAACAAGGCCGACTTCCTCCGGGCGACCGTCGAGATCGCGCTCCAGCACCCGGAGATGGGGGCGGGGTTCAGGCGGATGCTGGAGGAGCTCCTCGCCAGCGCCGGTCACTCCTAGTCTGGGTGCCGGCGGCGTCGGACCATCTGCGGCGTTGGACTCGGCGGATCGGATGCTCACGTAGCCTCCGGCTACGCTCCGCTCCTCCCGCCTCGTCCGCCTTGCATCTGGCCCAACGGCGCCGGCACGGCTCCACGCGATACGCCCCGCGCCCGCTAGCTTCGGCCTTGTCGGACCACGGGCCACGGACCCCTCACCGCGGGGCCCGGACGTTGATCTTCCTCAGCTGGCCTTGGCCTTCGGGTCTGGGCCGACGGGTTTCGCGGCGGGCTTGGACTCGGAGCCCTTCTCGGGCTTCGCACCGTCGGCCGGAGTGGATGCGCTGCTCTCGCCGCTCGCCTTGCGATTGGCGTAGTCGGTCACGTACCACCCCGTGCCCTTGAACTGCAAGGCCGGTGCGGAGAGGAGCTTCTCGAGAGGTCCGCCGCAGTGCGGGCATTGCGAGAGCGGTGCGCTCCCGAGGCGTTGCAGCACCTCGGTGCGTCGGCCGCAGCTCGTGCAGCGGTACTCGTACAACGGCATGGTGCGCCTCCGGGCGCAACCTGAGCGCCCAAGACTGAGATTCTACATCAGGATGTCGGCTCTGTCGAGGCGACCTGGACGCGGATCGCAGTCGCGGAATCCTTGTCCTTCTTGATCATCCCCAGGCAGCTGAACGCGTACAGCACGCGGGCGTTCAGGCCAGCGGAGAACGGTCCTTGGTCGCAGAGCTCGAACAGCGTGCGGCGGCCGTTCACGAGGTCGAGGAGCTCCTCCTCGCCGGCCTCGAGCTGGAATTCCCCGAGGTGCTCGGGTGTCGGCGGGCGCGAGAACACCGAGCCCTTGCCGCCCAGCCGGGCCACCAGGCGCTTGGCGTCGGCGACGGTCTTGCACCCGTGGAGAACGGCGCGCGGCGTCGGGATCCGGAGCTTGTAGACCTCGTCGGCGCGGTCCTCGCCGAGCGTGAAGCTCACGAGCCCCTCGCTGAGGTCGAACAGGCTCCAGACGATGCGCTGGACCTGCTGAAGCACGGCCGCCCGCATCTCGGCCTCGGTCAGCATCCCCATCTCGACCAGCACCTGCCCGTGCCGCTTGCCGGGGTTGGCGAGGAGCTGGAGTGCGGACTCGCGGTACTGGGTGACGGTGATCTGCCCCGACGCGAGGAGCGAATCGCCGAGCGACTCGCCGCGGTTCGTGGAGGACGCGAAGATGATGTCGCCGCCCAGGATGAAGATACGCTTCGAGAACTCCGCGAGCTGGACCTCCAGCACGCCCGGCACGTGGTTGCGATGGATCGTCGCGAGCAGCTCCGGGAGCGGCATGTCGGCGAGCGCGCCGACGAAGATGTGGCGTGCCTCCTGCGTCACGATGCGAATGGTATCACGTGGAGAACGGGGCAAAGGGAAGAGGACAAAGGGGAAAGGGGAGACGGAGGATGGGGAGCGGAGGAGCAGAGAAGCACGGGAGGAGACCGTTCGAAAGTTCACACGTTCGAACGTTCGAAGGTTCAGCGACAAGACCCCAGGATTCTTGGGAATGGGTA
>DATKLI010000088.1:0-15741 GCA_035542455.1 Thermoanaerobaculaceae bacterium | reverse complement strand
AAAGCCTCCACGAAGTGGAAACCTCCCGAGCTTGGGGTGATTCTTCGCTCGCTGCGCTCGCTCAGAATGACACTCGGTCGTGGAGGGCGCAGCCTCAGGAGTGCGGAGCGGCGGGGAGCACGAGGGCGTCGGCGACGATCTCGGCGAGCGTCTTGACCTCGACGCCGAGCTTGTAAACCTTGTTGAGCTCCATGAGCTGGTCGATGCAGTTGTGGCACGGCGAGGCGACGACCTTCGCGCCGGTGGCGCGCACCTGCTCCGCCTTGATCCGGCCGGACTCGACGCGCTTCGCGGCGTGCTCGGATGCGGCGAGCATCCCGCCTCCGCCGCCGCAGCAGTAATTGTCCTCGCGGTTCGGGGTCATCTCGACGAAGTCGGACGCCGCCGCGCGCAGGAGTACGCGCTGCTCCTCGATCACGCCGCCGTTACGCACGAGGTTGCAGGGGTCGTGGAGGGTGACGCGCGCGGTGTTCTTCGCCGGGTCGAGGCGCAGCCGCCCGTCCGCGAGGTACTCCGCCATGACTTCAACGAAGCTCCTCACCCGGAACGGCCACGGGCGGCCGAACCACTCCGGCGCCTCCCACCGGAGCGCACGGTAGCCGTGTCCGCACTCGGCGACCACCAACTCCTCGACGCCGAGCGCCTCGGTCCGAGCCGCGAGCTGCCCTGCGATCGCCCGCGCCGAGTCGGCGTCGGCGGCGAAGTAACCGTAGTTCGTGATGTCGAAGTCGGTCGAGGTGAGCGTCCAGCTCTCCTTCGCGACGTGGAAGATCGCGGCGGCCGCCGACAGCGAGAGCGGGAAGAACTTCACCTCGCGCGGGTTGAGCGCGTAGAGCACGCGAGCCCCGGCGCGGTCCACAGGCATCGCGGCGGTGTCATCGCCGAGCGTGTCGCGCAGGTCCTGCTCGAGCCACGCCACGGTCTCGAGGAGGTCCTCGCGGGAGATCCCCATGTTGTTGCCGGTCGCGAGCGCGAGGTCGGCGTTGGCGCGGATCCCCCTGGGCACCATCCCGGCGGCCGAAAGCACCGAGCGCGCGAAGCGGACGATCGCCGCCGGGTCGAGCCCCACGCTGCAGTTGAGGGCACACCGCCCGCACACCGTGCACCGCCCGAACGCGGCGGCGGCGAGAGCCTGGAGCGCGTCGTCGTCGAGGTCGCGAGCTCCGACGAAGGCGGGGGCGAGCCGGCCGAGGAGCGTGTGATGGCGGCGGAACAGCGCAGCGATGCGCTCGACCTTCGCCGCCGGAGTCGAACCCGGATCGCCGTCGGCGAGGAACACGTGACAGGTGTCGGCGCAGAGGCCGCACCGGACGCAGGAGGAGAGGAACGCCGCGGTGCGGGCATCGAGCCCGTCGCGCAGCACCTGCAGCGCGCGCTCCGCCGCACCCGTCACGCCGGGCCGCTCAGACACCGAGCACCCCGCGGGCGCGCGCCGAAGGCCGGACGCCGCGCCGCCCGAAGAACGCACCGAGCGCACGCCGGCTCGTGAAGAGGAAGAGCATGTGCCTCACCTTGCCGAGCGGTGCATAGACGATGAGGAGCGCCCCCGCGAGCTGGAACACCGGCAGCGCAGCCGGACGGAGCGACGCGACGAGACCGGCCGCAAGCACGGCGTCGACGAGGCCGTTCACGAAGAAGTCCTCGGGGACGCTGAGCGCGCGCAGCCGCGCGTCCACGCAGCGCTTGACGAGGAGGCCGACGCCGCACAGCAGGCCGGGCGCGAGTGCCGCCGCCGTGGCGGCGTCGAGGAGCGACAACGCAGGGGGGCCGAAGAGGCTGAGCACGAGGCGGGCGAGCGCGGCGAACACCGCCGCGTGGTACGCGATCCCGGCCAGGTAGCTGGGGAGGTGACGCGACGCGCTCTCCTTCGCCCAGGGCGCGAACGCGACCGTGAACGCGTATGCGACCCCGGCGGCGGAACTCCCGCGCGCGGGGGCGTACGAGGGCGGGAGCGCTCCGAGCCGGAGCCTCATCGCGACGAACCCGGCGGCCGAGGTCGCGATCGCGACGAGCAGGACGATGGCGGTGAAGCTCACCGCCCGCGCTCCGGCTGGCCGCGGTACCCGAGCGGGGTGCCGAGCGCCTCCGGAGCGCTCAGACGCACCCCTCGGGCTTCGGCAGCCCCGCGACCTTGCACGCCCCCTTGGCGGGACCGGAAGGGAACAGCTTGAAGATCGTGCGCAGGTTGATCCCGGTCTTCTGGCACAGCAGGCGCACCATGGGAGCGTTGCCGTGCTCGAGGTAGTGGTCGCGGATCATCCGCACCACGGCCCAGTGCTCGGGCGTCATCTCCGTGACGCCCTCCGTCGTCGCGAACAGCCTCGCGACCTCGTCGTCCCAGATCTCCGGCCGCTGGAGGAACCCCTCCTCGTCCACCGTGAACGTGCGGCCCTCGATCGTGATGTCCGGCATCGCCACCCTCCCCCCGAAAAACACGGCCCGGCAAGCGTAGTCAGCGCCCCGATTCATTTCAACACCGGACATCGCAGACTGAGTACCCGTCTCAGAACCGACGCCCCGATCGGGCCGAACCGGGGCGGCGCGGCGGGCGCGACCGAAGCCCCGGCTCCGGATCGCTCACGCGCGGTACAATGCGACGAGCACGGAGGCCGAGTCGGTGGACGGGGCGGCGAACGATCCGAAGGTCGCCGAGGCATTGGGCGAGCTTCAACAGTATCTCTCCGACGCGATCTCGCCGCTGGTCGCCGCCGACTCGATCGCGGTCCTCCTGACGGTTTCGCCCGACGTCGTCGCCAACGAGATCCGGAGCTGGACGACCAGCCAGCACCGCAGGCTGGGGGCGAGCGTACCGATCTCGGACTACCTCTATCACGCCGTCAGGAAGCTGTTCATGATGGGCGAGTTCACGCTGGTCTCCAAGGAGGCGATGGCCTCCTACCTTGGAGTGCTGGAGCAGTACCTCATGGCGCTCTGCCCGCCGGAGGACAGGGAGCTCCTGCGCGAGAACCTCTCGCACCTGGGCGACGTGCGGGCGGACCTGACGGCGCCGGTCGCGAGCCTCCAGCGCCTCCACGGAGAGGAAGCCGCGCCGGCAGGCGGCGACGCCGCGGTGGCGGCGAAGACGGCGGTCCACGCGAGCCAGCAGTTCGCCCAGATCGTGGAGAGGCTCGCGCGTATCCAGCTCCAGGGCCAGCAGGCGAACCACTCGGCGTCGGCGCGCGAGGACGTGTTCTCGCGGCTGGTGTCGGTCGCGGCGCGCAGCGCCGGGTCGAGCGAGGAGTACGAGCAGGCGAAGGAGAGCCTGCGGGCGTTCGGCATGGGCTCGACGATGGAGAACGTCTTCCGCTCCCTAGGCCGCAGGCTGCCGGGGTGGGTCGTGGAGCCGCCGGCGGGGAGCGGGGCGCCGGCTGCGCCGGTCACCGCCACCGCGCGCGCCATGGAGCGGATGGTCACCCTCGAGCACGATCCACGCGAGGCGGCCCGCCGCTTCCACGAGCTCGTGCAGGCGGCGATCGAGCAGTTCAACGAGGGTTCGCTCGCGCGCGCCGTGACGATGCTCGACCTCGCCGGCCTGCTCCTCGCGGAGAAGAAGGTCGATCCGGCGTACGTGCGCGGCTTCCGGGAGCAGGCGCACGCCGGGCTCGACGAGCAGCGGCTGCGCGAGTTCGCCGAGGAACCCGCGACGCACGCGTTGCTGCAGCGGGTGCTGGCGTTCTTCCCCGCACTCGAGCCGGCCGGCCTCCTGGAGGCTGTCAAGGTCGAGGAGAAGCGGGAGCGCCGCCACCTGCTGCTCGCGCTGCTCGAGGTCCACGGCCCCCCGGCCCGGACGCTCGCCGCCGAGCGGCTCGCCGCGTCGCTCGCCAGCTTCGGGGACAGAGACGCGCACTTCCAGCGCAACCTCCTGTACGTCCTCCGGCGCATCCCGCGCGCCGACGGAGGGGTTTCCGACGCCGAGGTCAAGACGGCGATCAAGCTTTCCGGCGTCGGACACCCGGTCATGCTCATCAAGGAGGCCGTCGCGTACCTCGCCCAGGTGAAGGACGAGAGGGGGGAGCGCACCCTCATCAACCGCGTCGGCGAGTACGAGTCGGCGCTGCTCAAGCCCGGCGAGCCGGGCGCCGAGACCGGCGACCTGCTGGGGGTGCTCGACCGTGCGGTGTTCGCACTCGCTCGCATGGGCACGCCCACCGCGATCCGGGCGGTCGTTCACCACGGGCTCAAGAGGCTCCCGCAGCTGGGCGATACGGCGGCGCGCCTCGCGCCGCTCGCCACGGTCGACCTCTCGAGCGACCGCGAGACGATCAACCTGTTGGTCCAGGCGGTCGAGGCCGAGCTCCCGCACAAGATCTTCGGCTTCCTCCTCAAGAAGGACTGGAGCTTCCTCCTCCGCCTCATCGAGGTTCTGTCGGCATCCGTGAGGGCGCAGGCCGTCCGCAACGTGCTGGCGGACATGGTGCAGCGCTTCCCGGGCGAGGAGTTCGCCAAGGCCGCGTCGAAGGCGCTCGCCGGCGCCGAGCTCCCGCCGGCCCCTCCGCCGCCGGAACCGCCGCAGGCGGCCAGCCTGTCGGGAGACCTGGAGCTGTTCGGGCTCCCGACGCTGCTCCAGAACCTCTCCCAGTCGACCGCCTCGGGCGTCCTCACGATCACCGACGCTCTCGGGGAGGAGATCGCCACGGTCTCCCTCGAGAACGGGAAGTTCCGCGACTGCCGCAGCGGACAGCTCCAAGGCGAGGTCGCACTGTTCCAGCTAATCGAGCGGCCGACGCCGGCGTCGTTCAACTTCGTCCGGCGGACCCCCGCTCCCGACGGCGCGGCCGACGAGCCGATGAAGGACCTGGTGCCCCTCTTCTTCGAGGGTACGCGGCGGTACGACGAGTTCCAGCAGGCGTGCATGCTGGTGCCCGACTACGCGTGCATGCGCGCCACCGGTACAAAGCCAACGCGTCCGCCCGAGGAGGAGGACGCGGCGCTCGTCCGTGCGATCTGGCAGCGCGCGGCGTCCGGCTCGCCGGCCCTCGACTGCGAGAAGGACATCGCCGTCGACTCGTATCGTATCCGGCGGATGCTGGCGCACTGGGTCGAAGAGGGCTCGCTCGAGCCCCGCTGAGCGACGGTCACCACTCCGGCGGGCGCATCGGCCGACAGAGCGCCCTGCGTCGCGGCCGTTACGCCCGGATCAACCCCTGGTACCTGCGCGACACGTCGGCCCAGTTGACGAGGTGCTGCATCACCGCGTCCACCCACTCCGTCCGGCGGTTCTGGTACTTGAGGTAGTAGGCGTGCTCCCACACGTCGAGCACCAGGAGCGGCACCCATCCGGGGAGCAGCAGGTTCTGGTGCTTCTCGATCTGGAGCACCGCGAGCCTCCCGGTCACCGGGTCGAGCGCGAGAGCCCCCCAGCCGGAGCCCTCGACCGCGTTGGTCGCGGCGCGCATCTGGGCGTCGAACGCGGGGAACGAGCCGAAGTCGCGGACGATCGCGTCCGCGAGCGCTCCGACGGGCTGGCCGCCGCCGCGCGGGGCGAGGTTCGTCCAGAAGATCGAGTGCAGGACGTGGCCGCCGCCGTGGAACGCGACCTCGCGCTCGAGGTGCTTGACGAGGCCGTACTCCGAGGCGGCGCGCGCTGCGGCGAGCTTGTCGAGCGCCGCGTTGAGGCCGTTGACGTACGCGAGGTGGTGCTTGCCGTGGTGCAGCTCCACGGTGCGTGCGTCGGAGTACGGCTCGAGGGCATCGACCGGATACGGCAGCGGGGGGAGCTCTGCCTTGACCATGAACACGCTCCTTTCGCGCCGGCACGGCCCGCCCGGGCCAGTGCCGATACGTCCATCTCAACACCAGGTGGCGCGACGATACGACCCCACCGCCGCGCGTGTCAAACGGCGGTGGGCCCGAGCGGTCAGCGTCTCCGCTCGCTCCCGCCGGCCTCCTGTCGCTGCACGGCCAGGAGCGCCTTGAGGGAGGCGTGGCGGTACAGGTCGGCGAGCGTCGGGTAGTTGTAGAGCGTCTCCGCGATCTGGAACGCGCTGGCACCGGCGCGCAGGAACGCCTGGGCGATGTGGATCAGCTCGCTCGCGCCGTGGCCGACCTGGTGCGCGCCGACGAGGCGCATCGAGCCGGCCTCGAACAGCAGCTTGAGCATGCCGCCGGTGTCGCCGATGATCTGCCCGCGGGGGTTCATGTCGTAGTCCCCGCGGCCGACGACGTACTCGACGCCCTTCCCCTGCAGCCCCTCCTCGGTCTCTCCGATGTAGCTGACCTCGGGGATCGAGTAGATCGCAAACGGGAGCGTCTCGGTCTTCGAGGGGAGGCCGGGGATGTTGAACGCGTGGCGCATCGCCTGCCGACCCTGCTCCATCGACGTGCTCGCCAGGGCGGGGTAGCCGATCACGTCGCCCACGGCGTAGATGTGGGGCACCGCGGTCTGGAAGTTCTCATTCACCGTCAGCAGGCCGTAGTCGTTGGGCTCCAGCCCCAGCAGCTCGAGGCCGATCCCCTTCGTGTTGCCATCCCGGCCGACGCAGTACAGCAGCGAGTCGCTCTCCAACGCGCCACCGTGCCGGAGAGTGCAGCGCACCCGCGGCCGGTCCCCGGGCAACCGCTCGATCGACGCGTGGCGGTCGTTGTGCAACAGGTTGATGCCGAGGCGGCCCATCTCGCGCTCGAGGATCGCGACGATCTCGCGATCGACGTACGGGAGCAGCTTGTCGCGCGTGTCGACCAGGGTCACCTCGATGCCGAGCACGGAGAACATGCAGGCGAACTCGATGCCGATGACGCCGGCGCCCAGGACGATCATCGTCTTCGGCATGTGGGGGAGGCCGAGGATCGTGTTGCTGTCGAACACCGATTCGCCGTCGAACGGCACGTCGCTCGGCCGGTTGGGACTGGAGCCCGTCGCGATGACCACGAAGTCGCCCGCGAGCGACGTGAGCACCCCTCCATCCGGGCCGCACACCGCAACGGTGTGGGAGTCGATAAACCGCGCCTGGCCGACGAACACCTCGATGCGGTAGCGCTCGAGCGACTCGTTGATCAGCTCGAGCTCGCGCTGCACGACCTGCCGCTCCCGGTACATGAAGTCGTGCACCGTGATCTCGTCGCGGATCTCGCACCGGATCCCCTCGAGCTTGTTGCGGGTGAGCGAGTGGACGAACAGCGCGCTCTCGCGCAGCGTCTTGGACGGGATCGTACCCCAGTTGACCCGGGTGCCGCCGAGCACGTGCTGCCGCTCGATCACGGCGACCTGCTTCCCCGCCCGGGCGGCCTGGATCGCCGCCCTCTCCCCTCCGGGTCCGCACCCGATCACGATCACGTCGTAGCGCCGCATCCGTCTCCCCCGCACCCGGGCCGGGTGCGCCCGCCCGGCGTGGAACCGGCCCCCGGATCTCCTGTGCTCAACCGGAAATCGTACCAGATGCCGCGCAACGCGCCGCCCGCCGGTACAATGCGGCGGTGCAGCCCCGGCGAGCGCTCACCTGGATCGCGGTCCTCTACTTCGCCGAGGGACTGCCGTTCGGGATCGCGTACGACCTCTGGCCGGTCTACTTCCGGCGGCACGGGGTCTCGCTGCGCGAAATCGGGCTGATGAGCCTCCTGTTCATGCCGTGGACGCTCAAGATGATATGGGCGCCGCTGGTGGACCGGTACGGTGCCCGCCAGCACTGGATCGGTGCGGCGCTCCTCGTGCTGGGCGGCACCACGCTCGCGATCATGCCGCAGGACGCGGCCCACCCGTCGTGGTTGATGTGGGCCGTGCTGCTCCTGTTCACGACGGCGTCGGCCACGCAGGACATCGCGGTCGACGCCTACGCGGTCGATGTCATCACGCCCGAGACGCGGGGCCCGATCAACGGCATGCGGGTTTCGTCGGCGCGCGTCGCGTTCGTCCTGGCGGGCGGCGTCTCGCTCGTCGTCTCGAGGTACACGGGGTGGACGGTGCTCTGGGCGGTGCTCGCGGGGACGTTCTTCCTTCTCGCGGCGGCCGCGATCTCCAGCCCGCGCGTCGCGCTCGATCCCGCGAAGCGCCGCAACCCGGTCGGGCCGGTCGTGCGGTGGGCGCTGCGCTGGGAGATGCTTCCGGTCCTCCTGTTCGTGCCGCTCTACAAGCTCGGCGACTCGACGCTCGGGCGGATGGTGAAGCCGTTCTGGGTGGACCGCGGCTACTCCGACGCGGAGATCGGCCTGGTGTCGATGACGGGCGGCGTGGCGCTCACCGTGGTGGGCGCGCTCGCCGGCGGCAGGTTCGTGAAGCGCCACGGGATCTTCCGCTCGCTGCTCTGGCTGGGGATCGCGCAGTCCGCCGTGAACCTCGGGTACGTTGCGGTGGCCTCGCTTCCGCTCCCCCGCGAGGCGATCTACGTCGCGTCGCTGCTCGAGTCGTTCGGCCAGGGGCTCGGGACCGCCGCGTTCGTCTCTTTCCTCACCAACCTGTGCGACAAGGAGCACGCCGCCACTCAGTACGCGCTCCTCTCGGCACTGTTCGCGGTCACGCGTGACGTCGCGGGCGCCTTCACGGGGTTCGGCGTCGAGAGGCTGGGGTACGGCTCCTACTTCGCGTTCACGATCCTGGTGGCCGTGCCGGGCCTCCTGCTGCTCCCCCTCGTGAGGCCGCGCATCCGCGAGCAGCGACCCGAACCGGCGACGTCCTGAGCGGGTCGGAAGGTCGCCCGCTCCGGCGGGGACCCGGGCGAGGCGCCGTGACGGGCGGCGTAGAATGCCGCGTCGCGGCCCGCGACGGCCGCGCCGACGGAGGCCGAATGACACCCCGAAACCACTTCCTGACCGTCGTGACGATGACCGCGCTCCTGGCCGCCGGACGGCTCTCGGCGGCGCCCCCGGCCACGCCGACGCCCACGCCGCCGCGGGACCGGGCCGTGTACCAGCCCCGGTACGAGGACCCGGTCCTGAAGCAGATCGAGGACGCCGACAAGGCGGCGGCCGCGAAGGCGGACGAACAGACCGCGAAGATCCGCGAGGCGCAGAAGGCGAAGGCGGAGGCGGCGAAGAAGGCCGAGACGGTGCTTCGCTTCGACGTCTCGCACATTGCAAAGCCCGCGAGCCCGGCGGTGTTCTCACAGGCGTTCCACTTCCCGCCGGTCGCGCAGTACCTCACCGGGACGTGCTGGAGCTTCTCGACGGTCTCGTTCTACGAGTCCGAGGTGTACCGGCTGAGCGGCCAGAAGATCAAGCTCTCCGAGATCTGGGTCGTGTACTGGGAGTACGTGGAGAAGATGCGGCGGTTCGTGCGCGAGCGCGGCGACTCCCTGATCGACGAGGGCTCCGAATCGGGCGCGATCGCCCGGATCTGGAAGCAGTACGGCGCGGTCGCGGAGGCCGCGTACCCCGGCGTGCTCTCCAACGACGGGAGGCACGACCACTCGCGCCTCATCGAGCAGCTCAAGGAGCTCTCCGAGTGGGTCAAGGCCCACGACGTCTGGGACGAGGACCGCGTGCTGGCGATGACGCGCGCGATCCTGGACCGGGAGCTGGGCGCACCGCCGCAGCGTCTGACGTACGAGGGGAAGGAGTACACCCCGCAGCAGTTCCTCGCGGAGGTGCTGAAGCTCCGTCTCGACGACTACGTCGAGTTCATGTCCACGCTCTCGCTGCCGTTCTACACCCGTGGCGAGTACAAGGTGCCCGACAACTGGTGGCACGACGCGTCGTACTACAACGTCCCGCTCGACGAGTGGTACGCGGCGGCCAAGCGCGCCGCGCAGAAGGGGTACACGATGGCGATCGGGGGCGACGTCTCCGAGCCCGGCTACTACGGGTTCGAGAGCATCGCGGTGATCCCGACGTTCGACATCCCGCAGCAGTACATCGACCAGGACGCGCGCGAGCTCCGTTTCTACAACCACGCGACCGAGGACGACCACGGACTCCATCTGGTCGGATACGCGAACGTGGGCGGGCGCGACTGGTTCCTGATCAAGGACTCCGCGCGCTCCTCGCGGTGGGGGAAGTTCGAGGGGTACTACTTCTACCGTGACGACTACTTCCGTCTCAAGATGCTCACGTTCCTCGTGCACAAGGACGCGGTGAAGGACCTGCTCGCGAAGTTCCCGGCGCCTCCGGCGCAGCCGTAGCCCGCGCGCTCGGGCCCCGACGTGCCCGCGAGCGCCGCCGGCAGGGCGGCGCGGAGGGCGCGCTACACTCCCGCGTGCCGCCGCGCCGCAAGCGCGGCAGGGGGAGGCAACACCGTGCCGGGCTACACCCTGGGAACTCCACCGCGCCGCCGTTTCGGCTGGGCCGCGGTTGTCGTCGTGCTGGTGGTGGTGGGCGCGGGGGTGTGGGGCGCGCTGCGCCGCAGCCCTTCACCCGCGATCGCGATCGAGAGCGACCGGCCGGCGATCGGCGCCGCCACCAAGATCGTCGCGCACTTCTCCGAGCCGGCCTGGGGCCTCGGGCTCGTCAGGCTCGAGCTCGTCCAGGGCGACAGGACCGAGACGCTCGCCGAGCAGCGGTTCCCGCGGGCGGGCGCATTCTCACCCACGCGCGGGCGGTCCACGCCGACCGCGGACCTCGCCGCGACGGTCGGGCGCTCGGCGCAGCCGTGGCTGAAGGAAGGCCAGGCCGTCGTGCGCGCGACCGCCGACCGGATGGCGGGGCCGCTGCGCTCGCACGCCCCGGTCGTCGTCGAGAAGCGGTTCGAGGTCCGGCTGCGGCCGCCGTACCTCGAGCTGCTCTCGAAGCAGCACTACGTCCGGCAGGGCGGGTCGGGAGTGGCGGTGCTCCGCGTCGGCGCCAGCGCCGCTCGCTCCGGTGTGCGGGCGGGGACGGTCGAGTCGCTCTCGTTCCCGTTGCCGGGGGGCGGCCAGGGGGAGCGGTTCGTCCTCTTCGCGATCCCGTGGGATCTCGACGACGCCAACCAGATCCGTCTGTTCGCCGAGGACGACGCGGGCAACCGGGCCGAGATGCCGTTCGTGGATGTGTTCAAGCCCTCGCCTCCGCGGAGCGACCGCCTCGAGCTCAGCGACGCGTTCCTCGCAAAGGTGGTCCCCGCGATCGCGAGCCAGACCCCCGGCTTCGACGCCTCGGGGTCGCTCCTCGACCAGTACCTGCGCATCAACGGCGAGGTGCGGCGCGCCACGCTCGCACGCATCGCGCCGCTCGCGGCCGATACGCAACCCGCGTTCCTGTGGCGCGGCGCGTTCGTGCAGATGCCGAACACCCAGAAGCGGGCGAACTTCGCCGAGAACCGGACGTACGTCTACCAGGGCAGGACGGTGGACCACCAAACCCACCTCGGTCTCGACCTCGCGTCGACGGAGCACGCCCCGGTCCCGGCCGCCAACGCGGGCCGCGTCGTCTTCGCCGGGTGGCTCGCGATCTACGGCAACGCCGTGGTGATCGACCACGGGTACGGCCTGATGAGCCTGTACGGGCACATGTCGTCGCTCGCTGTGAAGGAGGGCGACGTCGTGGCGAAGGGGCAGCACCTCGGAAGCAGCGGGTCCACCGGACTCGCCGGGGGCGATCACCTGCACCTCGAGATCTTCGTCCAGGGCAAGTCGGTCGACCCGCTGGAGTGGCTCGACGAGCACTGGATCCGCGACAACATCGCCACGAAGATCAAGTTGCCGTAGGAGCAGATTGGCAGAGGAGCAGAGGGGCGGAGGGGCGGAGGAGCGAGAGACCGTTCGAAGGTTCGCACGTTCGCGACTTCGAAGGTTCAGAGGAGGCGGGTGCGGGGTGGAGAGTCCACAGTGATCCTCTGAGCGGCACGGCCGCGCGGCGGCTGCTATGCTGTGCGCACGGATTCGTGATCTCCATGAGACGACCATCCCCCCTTCCGGGAGCGTTGGCGGCAGTGGTGCTCCTGAGCCTGTGCCTGCCTCCGGTTTCGGCGTCGCCTCCACCGGCCTCTGGCCCAGCAGACGAAGTTCGCGACTTGGTCGAGGCCGAAGAGGTCTGGCGTGCCGGTGGCCCGCGAGAGGATCGCAGGCTCGCGTGGTGGAAGCAGGCCGACCAGGCCGGCAAGCCGGGTGCGAACGAGGGCCTCGGGATGGAGTTGCTTGAGCTGTTCCACCGGCGGTGGCTCGACCCGACGCCGTTTGCCGAGTACGACGAGGCCCGAACTGGGAGGCTGAGCACCTACTGGCGAGAGGAGCTTGCACTGTGGCGGATGTCGGCGGCTAAACGGCGGCGCATCTACTCCGACATCCTCCGCGCTGGCAAGCCGAACGACGAACTCGGGCTTGGTTGGTCCGGTGTCATCTACCGCGCGCTCTACGAGCACATGGATGACCTGTTACCCGAGATCGAAACCGTGCTCGACCATCCTCCCGCACTGGGGCTAGGCGCGAGGGGTGCCGCGCTGATAGCCGCCGACATCCGAGCCAAATATTTTCCCCTCGCGTATGCGAGATCCGGCGACTGGAAGGCGAACTACCTCAAGTTGATCCGGGAGAAACTCGAGGCCCAAGCGAAGGAGTCGGACCAGAAAGCGGACTCTGTCAACAACAGGCTCATCCGGAACGCTCTGCTGGAGCTGGTTCACAGCGGCGACACTAGACTCCTAGCACCGTTGAAGGCCTTCTGGCGGAGCATCAAACCCGGAGTGGAGATGGAGAAACCCGAGAACCAGCGCATTTGGGAACAGCTGGTGAAGCGAGGGGAACGAGACCCTGAGTATGACCGTGAAGGGCTCGCGGCCGACTATCTCGTCCGTGCGATCCAGGCGCTCGGGGACCCGACGTTCCAAGAGAGGAACACGAACAGCCGCAAGAACCGTGAGTACATCAAGAAGAGCCTGATCGATGGCGGCTACTTGAAGCCTAGCGCGGCGGTGCCGTAGATAGCGGCGCCGACGACACTCCCATCGTTTCAGGTTCCTCTGTTCCTCTGCTTCCCTGCTGTTGGGAACATTCGAACGTTCGAACGTGCGAACCTTCGAACTCTCTTCACCGCCTTGCCGTCTGTGCCGGAGAGACGTAGACTCACGTCATGGACGACCTCAGCCTTCAGGACCGGTACGCCCCTTCGACCCGCTGCTTCGGGTGCGGACCGTCCAACGTCGACGGGCTTCGGATCAAGAGCTTCGTCCGCGGCGACGAGGTGGTGGCCGAGTGGACGCCGTCCCGGCACCACGAGGCGTTCGACGGCGTGCTCAACGGCGGGGTGATCGGGACGCTCTTCGACTGCCACTGCAACTGGACGGCCGCGTACCATCTGATGAAGGCGAGCGGCACCGACGCGCCGCCGTGCACGGTGACCGCGGAGTACCACGTCGTGCTCAAGCGTCCGACTCCGTCCGTCGGCCCCTTGACTGTGCGCGCCCGCGTCGTGGAGGCGAGCGACGATCGCGCGGTCGTCGGGGGAACGCTCGAGGCCGCCGGCAAGGTCACCGCCACCTGCCGCGGCACGTTCGTCGCGGTTCGCGAAGGGCACCCCGCGTTCCACCGGTGGTGAGCGGTCCGCCTGCCCGCGGCGGGGCGCACCGCGGACCGGCGGTTGTGCTATAAGAAGACCATGTCGGACCGAAAATACAGGCATCGCGGGTACCAGGACGAGGAGCGTCGCGAGGAGCGACGTCCGGCCGACTCCGGACCCCGCGAGCGCCCGGAAGGTCCGCGGGGGCGCGGCCTCGGCGCACCGACGGTGACGGTGTCCCGCTGTCGCGTGTGCGGGACACGCCAGCAGCTCTCCGGCGCGGTCGCCGGCGACTCCGTCTGCGCGAACTGCGGCAGCGACCTCCACACCTGCTCCAACTGCGCGTACTTCGACACGTCGCGCCCCAACGAGTGCCGCAAGCCGGTCCTCCAGCGCGTGACCAACAAGACGAAGCGCAACGTGTGCGAGCTGTTTGCACCCAGCACGGTCCAGGAGTTCGCCTCCGACCGCCCTGCGGTCGCCGCACCCGACGGCGGCATCGTCTCGAGCCCGCGCGCCGCCTTCGACGCCCTCTTCAAGAAGAAGTGACTCCGCCCGCGGCAAGGTCATCCCGAGTCCCACCGGTGGCGGGACGACGGATCCCTCGGCATTTCGAGGGCGGTGGCCGCTCGCTCCGCGAGCCGAGATCATCCCGTAGGGAGCGAGCACTCGGGGCCACGGTGGGGGAGTGACCGACAACGTCGCGCGGACTCGCTCTGAGAGGGCCGCACCGTGCCCCCGCCCTTGCCGAGGCGGCGCGGGTGCACTACGATCGTGGTGAGGCCGTCGGCCGCTCCTGAGTGTTCCCGTTGGCGGCGTGGACGGCCGACCCGGAACCGCCGGGTCCCGTTTTCACCGTGCCGACGAACCTCGACCCCTTGCGCGCCAGCGATTCCTCCTCCCCCCGGCCTGGTGTGGTCGTCCGTCGGGCTCCGGCGTGGCTGCCGGCCGCGGCCACCGTGGTGCTCGCGACGGCTTCCGCCGGCGTCGTCGCGTACGCCGACCGCGTCCGGATGGCCGCCGACGCGGCGCTCCCAGCGCAGGGGCTGTGTCTCGCGGCCGCGGCGATGTGGCTCGCGTTCGCGACGGCGCCCGCGGCCCGCCGTTGGCGACCGCCGCGGCTCGACGCGGCACGGATCGTGCCGCCGCTGGTGATCCTGGGCCTCGCGTTCGCTCTTCGCGCGCACCTGGGCTCGGTGCTGCCGTTCCCGGATCGCACCGGGTTCGAGGAGCTCCAGATGGGGTCCGACGGCCACCGGCTGCTCACGACCGGTGTGCTCCCGCTCGAGTTTCGGTTCACGAAGGCGCTCAGCGCCGTCGGCCTGTGGTGGGGCGGAAACTCGCTGGAGGCACTGCGGCTCCCGTTTCGGCTCATGGGATACGGACGGCTCGTCGCCACGCTCCTGTGTCTACGTGCGCTCGGCGCGGGTTGGTGGCCAACGGCGTGCGTGACGCTCGCCGCGGCTGCATCGCGATGGTTCGTGATCACCAGCGGCGCGGCGTACGAGGACTTCTCGGCGAGCCTCTTTCTCTTGATGCTGGTGCTGTGTCTGCTGAAGGCGAACCCGGTCCGGCCCGCGTCGCGCGCGTGGGCGGCGTTTGCGGGGATGTTCGCCGGGATCCTCGTGTTCGAGAACAGCTCGTTTCGGTTCGCGCTCGCTCTCGCCCTCGCCTGGTTCGTCTGGCTCGCGCTGGTTCGCTGGCGTCGCGAGGATCCGTCGACCAAGTGGCGTCCAGCCCTGATGTTCGCCGCCGTGGGCGCGCTCGTGTCCGCCCCCATGCTCATCGACATCGTCCACGGTGGGGTGCAGTCGATCTTCTTCGAGGCGGTCACCCGGTGTGCGAGCGACCGCTCGACGGCGTTCTCGCCGTTCGTTCTCGAGAACCTCCGCGAGTCGTTCAGGATGCTCGCGGGCCTCCCGGTCCGGATCAGCTTCTACCTCGCCCCGGAGAACGGCCACGCGGTTCACCCCGCGCTCGGGGCGCTGCTCGTCGCCGGCGCCGCGGCCGCGCTGCTGTGGCCGAGCCGCGCGGCGGTCCGCGCGATCGTGCTGTCGGCGCTGCTCGCCGTCGTCGTCTGCTCCCTCACCACCAACTACTTCGCCGCCTCGCGGCTCGCGCCCGTGGCGTCGCTCCTGCTCCTGTCGGCGGGCGCATTCCTGCACCAGGCCGAGGGGTGGGTCGCGCGCGCCGTGGGCACCATGGGCACGGCGTTGCGCCTGCCCTCGCGGACGCTGCTCGCGGCGTCTCGAATCGTGACGCCGGCGCTCATCACCGCGTTGACCGCCACGATGGTGATCGGCAACGCCCGCCGCATCCGGGAGATGGCCGCCGACGTCAACGTGCGGCGGGAGTACCGCAACGATCAGTACCTCGTCGCGTGGTACCTCGCCACCGAGGTGCCGG
>DATKLI010000087.1:0-14696 GCA_035542455.1 Thermoanaerobaculaceae bacterium | reverse complement strand
CTGCGGCTTCATGTACAAGTCGATCGCCGCAGCCGTCAGGAGCGGGCCCGCGACCTGGAACGCCGAGCCCGCGAGCACGAGCGCGATCGCGCCCACGATCCGGCCGCGGAACGGGAGCGCCCACGTGATCAACCAGCGGAGCATTGCCCGGTCCGCACCCCCCTCGGGGCCGGTCGCGACGACGTCGGGTTCCGAGCTCATCGAGGGGCGCGGCTCCTCACGGACCGACCGCCGGTCCTGACGACAGCGGCTCTACGATCGGGTGCCCGAGGCGGGTGCCGATCTGCTGGATCCGGGCGAGCCCCTGCACGGCGCGGAAGCGGAGCGTGCGCCGCCACCGGCCCGGACGCAGGACGTCCGCGGCGAGGAGCGACACGATCGCGGCCGGGAGCTGGAACGCCTGGCTGGGGCTGAAGAAGAACGGCAGGAAGTGCCGGTCGTAGTACGAGCGGATGAACGAGAAGAACATGCGGTGGAGGCTTCGGGTCAGCGCGATCGTCGGCCCGAGGTCGTTCCCGTCGACCCTGCCGTGGCGCGCCAGCGCCTCCATGACGTCGCGCGCCGCGGATGCCGCCGTCGTCGTCGCGATGAACACGCCGGTCGAGAATACCGGGTCGAGGAACCCGGCGGCGTCGCCGACCAGGCAGTACCCGTCGCCGCCGATCTGCATCACGCGGTAGGAGAAGTTCTGGATCGCGGCGAACGGTAGCAGCCTCCCGGAGCCCGCCATCCGCCTCGCGACCTCCGGCGTCCCGGCGACGGCTCCCGTGAACAGACTTTCCGGCGTCGTCCCCGACGCGCGCCACTTCTCGACGTCGAGCACCGCGCCGACGGACACCGTGTCGTCGGCGAACGGGATGAGCCAGAACCATCCGCCGTCGGCAAGCGCGATCGTGATGTTGCCCGCCTCGCGCCCGTCCGGCAGCCAGACGTTCCTGAAGTGGGAAACGGCCGCCACCTTCCGGTGCATCGGGTACGGGAAGCGCCAGCCCATCCGGCCCGCCAGGAAGGACAGCTGGCCGCTCGCGTCGATGAACGCCTTGCTCCGGATCACCCGCTCGGTCCCAGCGGGGTCGCGCACGGTGAGGCCGACGAGGCGTTTCCCGTCCCAGCGCGGAGCCACCGCGTGCCACCCCTCGAGCAGCTCGGCGCCCTTGGCCCGGGCGCTCGCCAGCAGCGCGGCGTCGAACTCGTCGCGCCGCACCTGGTACGCGTGGGGGATCGCCGGCGGCAGCGCCTCGTCGAACCAGTAGACGATGTGCTTGCTGCCGTCGTGGTTCACGAAGCTCGCCCCCTCCTTGCGCCGCGTGTGGGGGAGAGAGCGCACCGTGTCGTGGACGCCGAGCTCGTCGAGGAGCGGAAGCGTATGCGGCAGGAGCGATTCCCCGACGTGGAATCGGGGGAACCGCTCGCCCTCTACGATCACCGTCTCGAGCCCCGCCGCGGCGAGGAGCGCCCCGGCCGTGCTCCCGGCGGGGCCTCCCCCGAGAATGAGGACGTCCACTGAGCGTTCAGTCGGCACGGCTAAATTGTACCTCGTCTCGTTATAGTTTGCCGAGGATTACCCCGAGGGCGTCGAGCTCCCCCGCAGTCGCGTAGAAGTGCGGCGAGAACCGCACCCAGCCCTGGCGCGACGTGACCTCGATGTGACGCTCGCGCAACCGGCGCGCGGCGTCGTCGGAAGGCAGGACCGGATGGCGACCGGCGACGATGCCGGCGATCGGGTGGCCCGACCCCGGCGACCCGACGCGCCATCCGGCCTTGAGCAGGACCTGCGTCAGCGAGCGCGCGTGCGAGACGACGCGCGAGTGGACCTCGTCGATCCCCGCCTCGAGCAGGAGGTCCAGCGCCGCGGCGAGCCCTGCGACCAGGATGTTCGGCATCGCGCCCGGCTCGAAGCGGCGCCCGTCCTCGAGGAACTCGAGCTCATGGAGGAACAGCTGGTGGTCCGGCCGTCGCACGTTGAGCCACCCCGCGACGACCGGGTGGAGCGCGGACCGCAGCGCCGGCCTGGTCACCATCACGCCGACGCCCTCCGGGCCGAGCAGCCACTTGTGTCCGTCGGCGACCATCGCGTCGACGCCGAGGTCGTCGAGGCGGTCGCGCAGCACGCCGAGCCCCTGGATCGCATCGAGGACGACCACGATCTCGCGTTCGCGCGCCGCCCGCGCGAGCTCGGCCACGGGCGCAACCCACCCCGTGTGAAACGCGACCCAGGAGAGGGCGAGCATCCGCACCGGGGGCTTGAGGAGCGGCAGCACCGCCTCGGGCGTCACCCGGCCACTCGGGGTGGGGAAGCGGCGCACGCCGACGCCGCGCCGCTGCAGCGCCAGGTACGGCGCGACGTTCGCGGCGAACTCCTCGTCGCCGACGAGGACCGCATCGCCCTTCCTCCACGCCAACCCCTGCGCGATGAGGGAGAGGCCCTCGGAGGTGCTCCGCACCAGCGACACGTCCTCCGCCCGGCACCCGACGAGCTCGGAGGCGAGTGCGCGTGCCGAGAGCTCGGTCTCGCGCCAGCGCTGCCAGTTGTGGGAGCCGAGGGACTCCTGATCTGCGATCCGGACGCGCATCGCCTCCGCGACGCGGCGCGGCAGCGGCGCAACGGCCGCGTGGTTCAGGTACAGGCAGCGCTCCCGCACCGGGAACTCGGGGAGCCAGCGGGCGAGATCGAGCGCCACGCCCGGAGTATAGCCGCGGCGCGCGGCCTCAGCGGTGAGGTCGCTCGGGGGTGAACATCCTCCCCGTGTCGACGGGGCTCAACGCGATCGCGCAGCGCTGGAGCGACGCCCCGCACGCGGCGACGATCCTCACGCGGAGTTCCGCCGGCGGCGGCACGAGGTCGAGGAGGCGGCGCGCCCGCGCGGGCTGGGAGGCCGGGAGGCCCCACATCAGCTCCGTGAACGCGGATACCGAGAGCCGCTTCGACGCCGTGTCGACCTGCCAGAACCCCGCGAGCCGGCCGCACCGGTCCGCCTGCATCGCGAGCTGCCACGCCAGCGACCGGCCCTCGATCGCGACCGCGGGGAGCGGCGGCCCGCCGCGCCACCCGGCGTTGAGTACGAGCGCGAGCCGCGGCTCCGAGGCGGCGCGCCACGCGATCTCCTCGGAGAGGAGCCGGAGCGACGACGTCCGGCCGTCGACCACGAACGGCTGCTCCCGCAGGCTCGCGACGTCGCGCCCGGCGAGGGTCGCGGCGTGACCGAGCGCGAGCGCCCACGCGATGTGGGCGTCCACGAGAAACGCGAGGAGGTCGTCGGTCGACGGGTAGAGCTCCGGGTGCGACGACGGGCCGCGCCAGGCCAGAGTCGCGAGGTAGCCTCTGAACCTCTCGTCCCCGTCCGGCGTCCAGGCGCTCTGCATTCCGCCGCGCGCCGCCGCGACCAGTACGCGCGAGAGCGCCTCGTTCGTTGCGGGAAGTGCCGGTATCCAACCGGGCGCGGCGGAGGGCAGCGGCACGGGGCCGGGGGACGCCTGGCAGGCGCACAGGGCGAGGACGGCGGCGATCAACGCCGCCGACACCGCCGGCCGGCTCCGGTCACTGCTCGCTCGGGTTCTCGTCCGGATGCGTGGCGGCACCCCGGGATTGTAGACGCGTCCGCCGCGGCTCCGCTACGGACGGTGGCGGCCGGCGCTCCCGCTCGAGGTGCGGTACGACGATCCGCTCGAGGAGCTCGAGTGCGACACCGTGGACCTCGCGGGCGCGCTGTGCACCTGGGTGGCCGTGATCCGTTCGGGCACGTACGCGCGGGCGTACGACCTGGACGTGTCTACGGACCTCACCGACGGTCTCGGCTCGACGGCGTACGACCTGGCCGTGAACCTCGGATCAACGTCGCGCCGCGTCGCGGCGGAGGCCCAGCTGTCCCTGTAGCGGTTGGCGTCGCGCTCGTAGATCTGCCGGCTGTCGTAGCGCGCCGAGCTCGAGAAGCGGCTCCGCGGGCGCTCGGCGGGCGGCGAGTGCGGCCGCTCCACCGCCGGCGGGCTCGACGGGCGCGAAACGCTTCCGCTCGATCCGCCGCTCCGGCTCGAGGAGGGCGGCGGGGCGTCCCGGTGCACGACCTCTCGCCTCACCACCGGCGGGTTCGACCCGCCCTCGGTCGCCACGCTCCTCCGCCGCACCTCGGTGCGGACCCCGACAGACCCGGTACCGTTCCCGGTTCCGATGCCCGAGTGCGCGTCGCGCCGACTCGTGACGCCTGGCAGTGACTCGCCCGTTGACGTCGCCCCCGTCAGGTCGGGGATCGGACGCACGGCTCGGGTGATCTCCTGGGTGTCCGTGAGGCGGAGCCTCGGCACGGAGGTCGCCGACCGCACTCCGGTGACCGGCTCGCGCCGCATGATCGACGACAGATCGGGAACCTCGCCGGTCTGCGGCCCGCCGCGGAAGAACGAGTCGATCGCTCGGTCGCCCGGGGAGCGCCCGGCGAACGGCGTCACGAGCGGCCCGGACCGCACGAGTCCCTCACGGTCGGGGCCTCCGTCCTGGAAGAAGCGGCGCGCGTCGATACGCACGCGGTCGATGTGAGTCGACCCGAACTGCCCGCTCGGGATGACCGTCCACGGCCTCGGGTCGATGACCCCGGGCCGCACGCGCCCGGAGAAGTTGAAGCTCACCTCGCTCCACCTGCGCGGCGAGCGCCGGCCGTCGCCCCAGCACCCGTTGCAGTTGTGGTAGTACCACCAGTCGTAGTAGCCACGCGGGCACCACCCGACGTACCCCGGCGAGTAGAACCAGTCCACCCACGCCGGCCCCCAGATCGAGTCGAACCCCCACACCCAGCCGAAGCTGGCGTCGAAGTACCAGGAGCCGTAGTGGAACGGGTACCACCCCCACGGCTCGTACGAGATCCACGACCAGCCGACCGGCGTCCAGTACCACCGGCCGTACGAGTACGGCACCCACCCGACGGAGACGCGCGGCTGCCACATCCAGCTCGAGAAGGTGGGGACGTAGACCCAATCGCCGTACGCGTCCAGCACCGCAGCGCGGCCGGTGTCCCTCGCCCCGACGTACTGGGCGGTCGGGCCGGTCGGCACGTGACGCCTCTCCTGCACCCAGGTCCAGAAGTCGTCGCTGACGTCGGAGATCGAGGCGCGCTGGATGCCGTTCTCGGGCGGCCCGATCACTGCTTCCTCCCCGGCCCGCAGGATGTCGGAGCCCAGGCCGGCCGGCAGCTCGGCGAAGCCGCTGTGCGCCTGGACCCGGAGCTCGCTCCCGCTGAGCTCGAGGCGGTAGAGACCCGGCCGGTTGAGGAACACGGCGCCGGCGGGGCTGTCGAAACGGAGCGAGCCGTCGCCGGCAGCGGTGGCCGGAATCTCGATCGCCGCCGACCCGTCGGCGAGGTAGAGGGCGGTGCGGGGGGACGTGTCGTCGCGAGAGAGCGCGACGGCGTCGAAGTCCACCGTCGTGAACTCGTCGAGCCACAGCGTGCTCCCGTCCGCGAGCTGGACCTCGACGCGCGCGCCGCGCGCGGTGTCCAGCCGGTCGCCCGCCAGGATCGGCATGTTCACGACGACGTCGAGCGTCTCGTCGCCGTGAGCCGGGCGGATCGTCGCGTACCGCTCGAGGTACGAGATGTAGCTCAGCGAGGTCATGTCGTCCCCGGCAAAGGCCACTGGGACGAGGAACAGAGTGCCCAGGACCGCGATCATTGCCGTGCGAGACCGTTTCATGGCCGACCTCCCAGCTCCTCGCCGAGCCGAAAATGCAACTCCCGTGCCACTAGCGCGCCAGCATCTTCTCGAGAACGACCTGCTGCTGCGTCTGCCTCAGCTTGACGAGCGTGCCGCCCGGGTAGTAGCCGGAGCGCAGGCACACCCCCGGGTACGTGACGCACCCGGGGCCCATCAGGACGCCCGGGTTGAGGACGGTGTTGCACCCCGTCCGGCATCCGTCGCCGAGGACGGCCCCGAACTTGCGCAGCCCGGTCGAGACCAGCTCCTCCCCGTGCCGGAACGTCACCTCCCGGCCGACGTTCTTCACGTTGGAAAGGATCGTCCCGGCACCGAGGTTGACCTTGCGCCCGAGGATGCTGTCGCCCACGTAGTTCTGGTGGGGCGCGTGCGCCTCGTCGAGGAACACCGCGCCCTTCACCTCCGTGTGCGCTCCGACGACGCACCCGTTCCCGAGGATGACGCGACCGCGGAGGTAGGCACCGGTGCGGATCTCGCACCCGTCGCCGACGATCAGCGGTCCGCGGAGCACCGCTCCCGGGTCGATCCGGCAGTCGGAGCCGATCGAGATCGGCCCGCCGAGGACGTGGACCCCGTCCGCGAGGGGCGTCAGGACCTCCCAGCGGTCCCAGGCGGCGAGGTAGGCGTCCAGGTCGGCCCCCAACGCGTCCCACACCGGACGGTCGGAGGCGAACACCCTCGCGTGGCGGAAGTCGGACAGGGTGAAGAAGTTGGTCGCCGGAAACGGGGTCATGACGCGAAGTATAGCGCGACGCGCCCACCTGTCCCGGGGCCGGCGGTGCGGGCCTCAGCCCGCGGCGCCACCCGCCTCGGGCCTCTTCACGACGACCAGCGTCTGGTCGTCCTCGGGGATCGGCGTGCCGGCGTAGCGCGCGACCGCCTGGAACACCGTCTGCACGATCTCGGCCGCGGGGCGGTCGGCGTGGCGGGTGACCAGCCGCTGGAGGCGCGCGACGCCGAACTCCTCGTCCGTTCGGAGATGATGGCACTCCGTGATCCCGTCCGTGTAGAGAACCAGGAGGTCGCCCGGGTGGAGCTGCGCGAAGCCCCGCCGGTACGTCGCGTTCGGCGACGGCCCCAGCACGATGCCGCCCTCTCGGAGGTACTCGATCTCGCCCTGGCGGTGGAGGATGAACGGGAGCACGTGGCCCGCGTTGACGAAGATCAGGTTCCCGGTGATCTCGAGCTCGGCCAGGAACAGGGAGACGAACTTGGATGCGAGCTGGGAGCGGTTGATGATGGCGTTGAGCCTCTCGACCGTCCGGGCCAGCTTGAAGTCGCGGGTCAACCCCATCCGGAGACCCATGTACACGTCGCGGACCTGGAGCGCGGCCGGGAGGCCGTGGCCCGAGGCGTCCGCGATCGCGAGGTCGAAGATCTCGGGTGTCACTCGGATGTAGTCGAAGAAATCGCCGCCGACCGTCTCGGCCGGTCGCGAGTCGCCGGCGATGTCGAAGTCGCCGTGCCTCGGAGTCCGCTTCGGCAGGATCGAGCTCTGGATCAGGCGCGCGTCCTGCAGGATCTCCTCGAACCGCTCCTGGCGCAGCTTCTGGTTGACGGCGAGGCGGACGATGTTGAGCGACGACTGGAGGTCCTCGGCCGGACCGCGGGCGGGATCGACGTCGAACGAGACCACGTAGTCGCCGTCCGCGACCGCGATGGCGGCGAACCGCTCGCCGGTGCCGAGCCGGGCCTCGAGGGTGGGATCGTTCTCGGGCGCACTGCGGGCCATCACCACGAGCCCCGACTCCAGGACGGCCTCGATCGGGGCGTAGTCGCGGGGGACGCGGGTGCCGAGCGGCGCAGGGTCCGCGGTGCCGAACACCTGAACCAGCTCGTACTCGGTGTCGACGAGCCGGTAGATCCGCCCGCCCAGGATCCCGAGGTCGTCGCGGAAGTTCACGGTCATGTAGCTAGTGACGTTGCGGATCGTCCCCAGGATGTCGCCCGCGTGCTCGATGGCGTCGAGCGTGCGCTCGACGCGGCGAAACAGCGACTTCGGTGTGCTGGCCGTGGCCTGCACTTGACGTTTGCGACGGCTCATCGGACCTTTCCTCGCTCGCCCCGGTCAACCGCGGAGGTCGTCGACACGCCGAGATCCGACTTGTCGCGGTCGGCCGCCGCCGCAGCTCCGCGGCGTCGGGGGGACGACACGACCGCGCTCCTCTCGCCGTCCCGGAACCCGTCTCACCGGCGCGCCGCGCCCTCGCGGCGACCCTTCACGAATGACCCCAGCTAGTCCTTGCCGGCCCGCGGCCGAACCCGGCCGGCGGACCGGCGCCGAGAGCTTACCACCTTAGTCGGCCCGAGCGCTCAGTTCGGCACCGCCGGAGCCGCCGCGCCCGAGAGCTGGCGGTCCAGCAGGAGGGCGTCCTTGTTCCCGGGCTCGAGGTGCAACGCGCGCTTCACGTCGCTCCGGGCGCGCGCGGGGTTCGAGCGGACGAGCTCCGCGCGCGCGAGCGCCACCCAGGGGTCCGCGAGCTTGGGACCAAGGTGGGCGGCGAGCTTGTACAGGCGGATGGCGCCGCGCAGGTGCCCGCGCGTCAACTCGAGGTCGCCGCGGACGATCAGCGTGTGCGGCGTGGCGTTCCCGACCCGGATCGCCTGGAGCGCCATCTCGGCCTCCTGCTCCTTCCCCAGCGAGCGGTAGAGCGACGCGAGGTTCCCGAGTATCGTCGGGTCGTCCTCGGAGACGGTGAGGGCGTGGGAGTACGCCTCGAAGGCGCCCGCGATATCGCCGAGGCGACGCCGGGCGACGCCGACGTTCCCCCACGCGGGCGCGAACGTCGGAGCCAGCTCGGTGGCCCACACAAAGAACTTCAGCGCGATGTCCGGGTGGCCGACCCGCAGCTCGTCGGCCCCCCGGTTGTTGAGATAGAGCGCCGTGATCCAGAGGTCGTCGAGTGGCTGGATCTGCGTGGCCCGGTCGTGACGTCGGCGGTCGAAGTCGTAGTACCTGTACTCGGTGTCGTAGGAGAGCGCCGCGACGACGTGGTTGTTCACGATGATGAGGTCGCCGTCCTTCTCGCTTGCCTGCGCTCGCTTCACGAGTGCGGTCGTGACCTTCAGCCCAAGAGACCTCCCGAGCGCCACGAAGAGGTTCGTGAACGAGAGGCAGTTCCCCTCGCGGCGGGCGAACGCCTCGCTCGCCGTGTAGGTCTCACGGTGCTCGTAATGGAACGGGAAGTTGGTGTCGTCGAAGAGGGCGTTCTGCAGGCGCTGCAGGCGCTCGGGCGGGGTCCCGATCCCGGCCCAGAGCTCCGCCGTCTGCTGCATCTCGCGGCTCACGGCCAGCGGGTTCGGGACCTGGCGCAGGTCGATCCCGCGGCGGGCCATCTCGTCGGCCCACCGCTGCGGCGACATGTACGTGTAGTTGACCGAGGTGCTCGCGCAACTGGCTGCGACGACCGCGAGGGCGACGACTGCTGCATGCGGTTTCACGCCCGGAGTATACGTAATACGCATCGGGAGGTTCGCGTCGCCGACACCGCGCCGCGGCGTCGTCGAGCGCGACGGGTGGTAGCCTGAGCCGGGCAAGGGGGAGAGACCATGGCTTTCGCGGACCTTCTTCTCGAGGACGTCAACGGCGTGCGGTGGATCACCCTCAACCGGCCGGCCAAGCTCAACGCGCTTACCCGGGCTCTCCTGGCGGAGCTGGGCGGGGCGCTCTCGGAGGCCCTGGCGGACCCGGCGGTCCGCGTCGTGGCGATCATGGGGAGCGGCGAGAAGGCGTTCGCGGCCGGCGCCGACATCGGCGAGTTCGCCGGCCTGAGCCCCCGCGAGGGGGAGGCGATGGCGCGCGCGGGCCAGGCCGTCTTCGACGGGATCTCCGCGTCGGCCAAGCCCGTCATCGCGGCGGTGAACGGCTTCGCGCTCGGAGGAGGCTGCGAGCTGGCGCTCGCCTGCCACGTGCGCGTCGCCTCGTCGTCGGCGCGGTTCGGGCAGCCCGAGGTCAAACTGGGCCTGATCCCCGGGTACGGAGGCACGCAGCGGCTCGCGCGCCTCGTCGGCCAGGGGAGGGCGCTCGAACTCCTCCTGGGCGGAGCGATGATCGACGCGCCCACCGCGCTCGGGTGGGGACTGGTCAACCGGGTGGTGGAGCCCGCCGCGCTCCGGGAGGCGACTCAGCGCCTGGCGGAGGAGATCGGCTCCATGGCGCCGCTGGCCGTGGCGCGCTGCCTGCAGAGCGTCCGGGTCGGACTCGGCATGCCGCTCGACAAGGCGATGGAGGTCGAGGCCGCCTTGTTCGGCCTGTGCTTCGCGACCGACGACATGCGCGAGGGCACGGCTGCGTTCCTGGAGAAGAGGCCTCCCCGTTTCGCCGGGCGCTGACCGTTCGGGAATGGAGGAGGTGCCGCGCCACCTTGCACCGGGTGGCGGGCGATGCCGGTCCGTACCAGATGACGGCGAATGGGTCTCAATTCTTGTGCTAGCATCCCCGACCAACGACGGAGGCGTCGAGCATGAGCGAGGAAGGGAATCGCACGAACCTCGGGATCGTGGGGTGGGACTCCTACGAGTACGTGGTGTCGGACCTTGCGCGGGCGCGGCAGTTCTACACGGGATCGATGAAGATCCCGGAGGTGGCCCGGCTCGACCGGGCGCTCGCGTCGGAGCGCGGCGAGGACGGCATCCTGTTCGCGGCCGGCAAGGCGCGCGTCGTGTGCGTCACGCCCAGGAGCGCGGGGTCGCGGGCCGACCGCTGGCTCAAACGCCACCCCGAGGGCGTGGCGGTCCTCTCCCTGCGGGTCAGGTCCGTCGAGGAGACCCGGAGGCTGCTGGAGGAACGCGGCGCGACGTTCGTGACCGGCGTGGTCAGCGAGTCGGACACCGACGGCGGGCCCTACCGGTGGTTCGAGATCGCGACGCCGCTGGGCGACGTCCGCTTCCGCTTCATCGAGCGAGCCAACGCCGCCATACCCCCGGGGTACGCGCCGCTGCCGGAGCATCAGGGCGCGAACCCGTTCGAGCTGCAGGTCATCGACCACGTCACGTCGAACTTCCTGACGATCCAGCCGCACGTCACGTGGCTGCGGGACGTCATGGGGTTCGAGGAGTACTGGCGGGTCCACTTCCACACGGCCGACGTGCGGGGCGGCGAGGGCGGCTCCGGGCTGGCCTCGATCGTGATGTGGGACCCGGAGTCGGGGGTCAAGCTCGCGAACAACGAACCCGCCGCCCCGAACTACGAGGCCAGCCAGATCTACCAGTTCGTCGAGGCGAACCACGGCGCCGGAGTGCAGCACGTGGCGTTCCACGTCCCGAAGATCGTCCCGGCGGTCGAGGGGCTCAAACGGGGAGGGATCGACTTCCTCGCCACGCCGGTGACCTACTACGACATGCTCCCCTCGCGGCTCGCGGAACGGAAGGTCCGGAACTTCAAGGACAACATCGAGGAGCTCCGGCACCTCGGGATCCTGGTTGACGGCGAGGACGACCGCTACCTGCTTCAGATCTTCATGGTGGAGGGCGGCGTCATGTACCGCGACGAGGCCGCGGGGCCGTTCTTCTACGAGCTGATCCAGAGACGCGGCGCGCGCGGCTTCGGCGAGGGGAACTTCAGGGCCCTGTTCGAGGCCATCGAGCGCGACCAGGCGGCGCGGACCACGACGAGGAACCCGTATGTCGGCCGGACGGAGACCTGATGAAGCTGGCGACCGTCCGCGACGGCGACGGGCTGCACGTCGCCGTGCTCACGAAGCGCTCGGACGGCGACCTGTGGGTGTCGGTGCCGGGGGCGGCGCTGGCGGTGCTTGGCGATGAGCGCTGCCCGGAATCGCTGGCGGGCCTGCTCTGGCGCGACGGCCCGAAGCTCCTGACGGCCAGGCTGGTTTCGGAGGCCACGCGTGAGGGGACGATCCCGCGCGGAGTGGGACGGTGGCGGCCGGGGGAGGCCGCGTTTGCGCCCCCCGTCCCGCACCCCGGGTCGTTCCTGGACTTCTACGCGTTCGAGCAGCACGTTCGCGCCTCGCGCGCGAGACGAGGGCTCGAGGTGCCCGAGGAGTGGTACCGCCACCCCGTGTACTACCGCTCGAACCACCGGTCGCTCATCGGCGACGGGGGCGAGGCGTGGTTCCCGGCCGGAGAGTCCAGGATGGACTTCGAGCTCGAGGTGGCGGCGATCCTCGGCGCGCCGCTCGCCGGGCCGACGGCCGCGGAGGCCGAGGCGGCGATCGCGGGGTACTGCCTCCTCAACGACTGGAGCGCGCGGGCGATCCAGCGCGAGGTGATGGCGGTCGGTCTCGGTCCGGCCAAGGCGAAGGACTTCGCAACCTCGCTCGGGCCCTGGCTCGTCACCTCCGACGAGGCCGGCGACCTCGCGAGCGTCGAGCTCTCCGCCCGCGTCAACGGCGAGGAGTGGTGCCGCGGGACGCTCGCGGGAATGCGGTGGGGCTGGGGAACGATGATCTCGTTTGCGGGCGAGGAGGCGCGCTTCGAGCCGGGCGACGTATTCGGGTCGGGCACGATCGGGGGCGGATGCGGTCTGGAGATCGACCGCTTCCTCGCCCCTGGAGACGTCGTCGAGCTGAGCGGCGGCGAGCTCCTCGGCTCGCTCTCGGGTGTCGTCCGCCGTCGGGAGGGTTGAGATGATCCACAGGCTGCAGCGAGGTCTCGTGCCGGCGAAGCCCCACACGGTGCTGCGCGTGGACGGCGAGCTTGCGTTCGAGCACTGCTTCACGCGCAAGGGGTTCGAGTCGTCGTACACGATCATGTACCACCGGCGGCCGCCGCACTACGTCCAGCAGGAGGAGGACGCCGGCGTCCACCCCGGGTGGTCGCAGCCGGAGTGGGACGGCGCGCTCCGGCGCCGCCACTTCCTGGGCGGCGACATCCCGGCGGGGGGCGAGCCATTCACCTCGCGGCGCCTGCTGATGGCGAACAAGGACCTCGGGGTTTGGCTCGCGCGCCCCGACCGGGAGGACGCCGTTCTCGTGTCCGACGCCGACGGAGACGAGCTCACGTTCGTCCACCTGGGCTCCGGGACCGTCGAGACGCCCCTGGGCGCCGTCCCGTTCAAGGCGGGGGACTACGTCTTCGTGCCTCGCGCCCTGCCCCACCGCTGGCGCCTCGAGGGCGAGGCGCTGCTGCTCGTGCTGGAGGCGCGCTCGGGGCTCGACCTCCCGCATCAGTTCCGGGCGCCGTCCGGCCAGCTCCGGATGGACGCGCCGTACACGCACCGCGACTTCGTCGAGCCGGTGTGGCCGCAGGGCGGGCCCTCTTCCCTCGCGGCACCGCGCGAGCAGCTCGTGATGCACCACGGCAGGCTGTCGCGCCTGCGCTGGGCGAACGACCCGTTCGACGTCGTCGGGTGGGACGGCCAGGTGTGGCCGTTCGCGTTCCCGATCCGCGCGTACCAGCCGAAGACGGGGATGGTCCACCTTCCCCCGACGACGCACATCACGTTCGCGGGCGGCGGGTTCGTCGTGTGCTCGTTCGTCCCGCGCCTGGTGGACTGGCACCCGCAGGCGATCCCGTGCCCGTACCCCCACTCGTCGGTGGACTGCGATGAGGCGATCTTCTACGTCGACGGCAACTTCACGAGCCGGAAGGGCGTGGGTCCCGCCTCGATGACACTGCACCCGATCGGCGTTCCGCACGGGCCGCACCCGGGCCGGTACGAGGCGTCGATCGGGAGCAAGCGCACGGAGGAGGTCGCCGTCATGTTCGACACCTTCTCTCCGCTGCTCCCGACGGCACACGCGCGCGCGGTCGAGGACCCCGGATACAGCCAGAGCTGGGTGCGCGGTGTGGACGGGGGGGTCATCGAGTGAGCGGGGAGGGCGTTGCAGGCGCGGGGAGCGCGACCGCGGGGAGCGAGGTGGTGACCCTGGACGCGGCCGCGACGGCGTGGCAGGAGGTGTACCGCCGCATCGTCGAGGTCGTGGTGCCGCGCCCGATCGCGCTGGTGTCGACGGTGGACGCGGAGGGAAGGGCGAACCTCGCGCCGTTCTCGTTCTTCACGGTGGTGTCGTCGAACCCGCCGTGCCTCGCGTTCGCGCCGCTGCGGTCGGGCCGCACCGGGGAGCTCAAGGACACCCTCCTGAACGTGGAGGCCACCCGGGAGTTCGTGGTGGCCGCCGTGACGGAGGAGCTGGCCGCGAAGGTCAACTCGACCGCGGCGCAACTTCCGCACGGAGTCAGCGAGTTCGCGCACGCGGGACTCACGCCGGCGAAGTCGCGCCGTGTCGCGCCGCCGATGGTGGCCGAGTCGCCGGTCAACATCGAGTGCCGGCTCGTCGAGGTCAGGACGTACGGCGCGGGGCCGGGTGCCGGGAGCCTCGTGGTCGGCGAGATCCTCGCCGTCCACCTCCACACGGCGCTGCTCGACGAGCGCGGGCGCGTGGTCGCCGATCGCCTGCACGCGGTCGGGCGGATGGGCGGGGAGCTGTGGGTTCGGACGCGCGAGACGTTCGAGATGTCCCGCCCCGACTGACCCGGAGGCGAGATGGCGAACACCCACGACATCTGGCTTCCGCGTTCCGACGATCTCGAGCGTTCTCACGTCGCTCGGCTCATGCGCCGCCACGGGATCGCGAGCGCGGACGAGCTGCGCGCGAGAGCCGCGCGCGACCCGGAGTGGTTCTACCCCGCCATCGTCGAGGACCTCGGGATCGAATGGTTCCGGCGCTGGGACCGCCTCGCGGACCGCACGAGGGGCCTCCCGTGGACCGAGTGGTTCGCGGGAGGGGAGCTGAACATCGTCCACAACGCGCTCGACCGCCACCTGAGGGACGGTCACGGCGGCGACCCCGCGGTCGTGGCGGAGGCGGAGGTCGGGGGCGTCGCGCGGCTTTCGTACGCCGAGCTGGGTTCGCGGGTGGCCCGTTTCGCGGGCGGGCTCGCGGGGCTCGGTGTCGGGCCGGGGGACGCGGTCGGGTTCTACCTCCCGATGACCGCCGAGGTCGTCGTCGCGCTGCTGGCGTGTTTGAAGCTCGGCGCCGTCCCGGTCCCCGTGTTCGCCGGGTTCGGCCCCGACGCCCTCGCGGCCCGCCTGGACG
>DATKLI010000086.1:0-4311 GCA_035542455.1 Thermoanaerobaculaceae bacterium | reverse complement strand
CACGCGCCTCGGTGAGGATCGCCGTGATCCTGTGCCGCGTGGTCTGCGGCTTGTCCGACACGATCGCGACCTTCTCGGCGAGGAGGGCGTTGACGAGCGTGCTCTTCCCGGCGTTCGGACGTCCCAGGAGAGCGACCGTGCCCGAGCGCGTCAAGAGGGCTCGACCTCGACGCGGCGGACCCGGACGCGTCGCACCCTCCGCCGCTCGACGTCGAGCACCTCCAAGTCGAGGTCGCGCCAGCGGGCGTGCTCGCCGGCGCGCGGCAGGTGGCCGAGGCTGTCCAGCACCAGCCCGGCGACCGAGTCGAAGCCGAGATCCCCGATCTCGGCACCGAAGAGCTCCTCGAGCACCTCGACATGGGCGGCGCCCGACACGACGAAGACGCCGTCGGCCTCCTTCGTGACCTCCGGGGTCTCCCTCTGGTGCTCGTCCTGGATTTCACCGACGATCTCCTCGATGACGTCCTCGAGCGTCACGATCCCGGAGGTCCCGCCGTACTCGTCGACCACGACTGCCATCTGCTGATGCGCCCTCTGGAACTCCCGCAGGAGCTCGCGCAGCGGCTTCGTCTCGGGCACGACGAGCACCGGCCGCAGGAGGTCCGCGATCGCCGGGCTCTCTCCCTTCGCCACGGCTCTGAGGACGTCCTTGACGTGCACGACGCCCTCGATCCGATCCAGCGTGTCGCGGTACACCGGGATCCGCGTGAACATCGACTCCGCGAACATCCTCTCCGCCTCGGCGAACGATGCCGCCCGCGGCAACGCCACGACGTCGGTCCTGGGCGTGACGATCTCCCGCGCGACGGTGTCGGAAAGCTCCACGATCGAGGCGACGAGCTCGGCGTCCTCCTTCTCGAGGATCCCCGCCTCCTCCCCCGCCCCGATGAACGCCTGCACCTCGTGCTCGTCGACCGCCTCGCCCGGGTCCACTTCGCCGGGCGCTTCCCCGGCCTCCTCGCGCGCGAGCGCCCGCAGCACGCCGGTCCACGGGTGCAGGCCGATCAGCATCGCGACCGCGAGCGGCTCAACCCTCGCGCCGTGAGCGACCACGAGTGCGACCGCGGCCGCGAGCAGCCAGCTGAGGCACAGGACGGTGAGGAGGGTGGCGTGCGAGAGCTCGAAGAGCCTCCCGGCACGGATGGCAAAGAGGGAGAACAGCACCAGGAGCGCGCCGTTACCGATCTGCAGGAAGACGACCAGGCTGGCGTACGCGTCGGAACGCCGGGGGTAGCCGGGCAGCAGCCGGGGCCGTTGCGCGAGCAGGCCCCCGAGCTGGATCGCGCCCAGCCGCACCACCGCGACCAGCCCGGTCGCGGACAGCGCGACGGCGCCGAACAGCACCAGCGCCCACAGCACCGCGGTCACCGGGTTCGACCACCACGCGCACAGCGTCGTCACGGGAGGAGCTCCCCGCGCAGCTTGCCCTCGAGCGCCGCCATCTCGCCTCCGTCGGTCTCGTGGTCGAACCCGCAGAGGTGGATGATCGCGTGGAGGAGCAGGAGCTGCAGCTCGCGTTCGACGGGCACACCCGCCTCCGCGGCCTGGCGCCGCGCGGTCTCGAGCGAGATCGCGACGTCCCCGAGGTACGGAACGCCGCCCGGCTCACTGAACCCTCCTTGGAACGAGAGCACGTCGGTGGGGGCGTCCTTGTGGCGGAAGTGCCGGTTCAGGCTCCGGATCGTGGCGTCGTCGCAGACCAGGACGCCGACGCCCGCAGGGGCGGCCCCGAGCCGGCCCATGGCCGCCTCGGCGACCGCCCGGAGCCCCTCGGTCAGGCGGCCCCCGGGACGGCGCTGCCAGTTGAACGTCACGCGGGACTCAGCCACGGCGTTTCCTGTTGAACTCGAAGCCGGGGTAGTCGATCCGGTGATGGAAGGCGTTCGTGAGCACCCAGAAGAACGCCGCACCGATCTTCTCCACGTCCTTCAACGTGAGCTCGCACTCGTCGAGCTGACCGTCCTCGAGGATGTTCTTGATCATCTGGTCGATCATCGACTGGATTCGGCCGGGCGTGGCGTCCTGGAGCGTCCGGCTCGCCGCCTCGACGGCGTCGGCAAGCATCAGGATCCCCATCTCCTTGCTCCGGGGCTTCGGACCGGGGTACCGGAACTCGCTCTCCTGCACCTCGCCCTTGTCGGGGTCTTCCTTCTCCTTCGCCCTCGAGTAGAAGTACCGGATGAGCTTCGTCCCGTGGTGGGTGGTGATCGCCTCCCGGATCGGCTCGGGCAGCCGGTATTGGCGGGCGAGCTCCAGACCGGCCTTGACGTGGTTCGAGACGACGAGAGCCGACATCCACGGCGTGAGGTTGTCGTGGGGGTTCTCCGAGCGCTGGTTCTCGACGAAGTACTCGGGCTTGGCGAGCTTCCCGATGTCGTGGTAGTAGCAGCAGACGCGCGCGAGCAGGGGGTTGGCGCCTATCGCCTCCGCCGCGGCCTCGGCGAAGTTCGCCATAGCAAGCGAGTGCTGGAACGACCCGGGCGCCTCGAGCGACATTCGACGCAGGAGGGGGAGGTTCGGGTTCGAGAGCTCCAGCAGCCGGATGTCCGTGATCGTCCCCGTGAGCGACTCCAGGACGGGAAGGAGGAAGCTGGCCAGCGCCGCGGCCACGACGCCTCCGAGCGCCCCCGACACCACCTCCGCACCGAGCACCGAGCCGTCAGCCACCCGCCCGTGCCAGAGGACCAGCCCAACGACGGCGATGGCGTTGACGGCCGCGACCACTGCCCCGACCCTCGCGAGGACGTAGCGCTCCTTCAGACGCTGGGAGGCGAACGCTGCGGCGACGCCGACGATGAGCGCGTACACCGCGACGGTGACCTCGCCGCCGAGCATGAGGGCCACCAGGACGGTCTGGGCGACCGCGAACAGGATCCCGACCGGCAGGCCGAACATGAGGCTGGCCAGGATCGGCCCCGCCCCGTGCGGGAGCCCAGGCAGGTAGATCTCAACGTGACCGAACGGGTCGCGCATCACGCTGGCGGCGACGCCGCCCGCCAGGAACGCGAACGCACGGGCGAGCACTAGGACGACGACGCTCAGGATGACGATCGCGCCGAACCTGACCCTCGCCTCCTCGGGCGACGGTCCCTGCCGCCGGAGGTAGAACAGCCAGGCGCCGCCGAGGAGCGCCAGCACCATCGCGGCGCCCGCCATCGGCAGGACCGTCTGGGTCGGCGTGCTCCGCTCGGCGAGCGCCGCGACGAGGCGCGCCGTCTGCGGGCTGACCTCGTCGCCCCTTCGCACGAGCACCTTCCCTCGCGGGAGCCGCACGGACACCTCTTCGACCGAGCTCGCCGCCCTGAGCCGACGCGCGAGCGTCTCGCCGCGGTCGAGCACGACGTTCGGCACCATCGCCCTCGCGAGCAGCGCTGCCAGCGGCGTCCGCCAGGTGCGCGCGACCCCGGGCTCCGCCGCGAGACGCTGCTCGACCGCCTCGGCCAGACCGGAGCCCCCGTCCAGGAACCGGTAGACGTCGAGCTCGGTCCGCTCGTCCGACCTACCGGCCACCCGCACGGTGATGCCGCGCTCCGCGCTGCGCAGAAGCTCGGTGCGGTCGCCGACGATCCCCTCCTTGTAGAGCCGCTCCACCGTCTCGCGGAGGGTGCCGAGCAGCTCCTCGGAGAACCGCGCGGCACGCAGCGCCGCGGCCTCGCGGGGCTGGACCACCAGGGACCCGACCTCCCCGAGCCGCTGCGCCAGGTCGAAGTCGTCGCCTCCCGATTGGCGGCGCCCCTCCTGGAAGACGCGGTCGAGCTTCTCCACCAGAGCCGCCGCGGCGGCCGGGTCGTAGACGTACACCGGGAGCACCTCGAGGCTCGCCCTCCGGCGCTTCTCCTCCGTGAGCTCGCTGTCCGGCAGGATCACGTCGCGGTCCACGACCACGTCGGTCGGAGCGATCTCGCCGGCCGCGAGCGTCGGGACGCGGTGGGATCTCCCCGGCACGACCAGGACGGCGCCCAGCACCACGAGGCAGGCGAACCACGCCCACGTCTCGGAGAGGATCCGGCGCCGGAGCTGCACGAACTCGCCCCGGCGCACCGCCAACCGGGCCGCCGTCGTCCGCGCCTGCTCCTTCTCCTTGCCGTTCACGACCCTTCCCCCCGCCGCACCGCGTCGTGGGCCTCGTACGCCGCCACCACCTTCTCCACTAGCTTGTGGCGGACGACGTCCTCCTTGACGAAGTCGAAGAAGCAGATTCCCGGAAGCTCCCCGAGGATCTGGCGGGCCTGCACCAGACCCGATGTCTTCTCGTTCGGAAGGTCGATTTGCGTGACGTCGCCGGTGATCGCCGCCCTGGAGTGGAACCCC
>DATKLI010000085.1:0-26206 GCA_035542455.1 Thermoanaerobaculaceae bacterium | reverse complement strand
CGTGTTCCCGCTCGCGTTCTCGAGCGGCCGCCTGCACGGTTGGGACCTGCGACTGGACATGGCGGAGACCGCCGGGTTCCGCGGCTTCCTCTCGCTCGGCCACACGCGTGCGATCTACGTTGCGCCGCCGGTCGGCGGGCTGTTCCTCGACGCGGGGGTGCTCGGCTCGCTGACGAGCGGCCCGTTCATCATCGACCACGACGAGAACCTCGCCGCCCAGGCCGGCCTCACCTACGACCTCGGGCGGACGGGGTGGTGGGCCGGCACGAACGTGCGCTACGACTCCGGGCTGGTCTCCGGCGCCGCGCCGGGCGACATCGCCGGTGACCCCGACAACGCGTGGGCGATCCCCTACATCGGCGTCACCGACAACGCCAACCTCAACCCCGATCGGATCAAGTCGCGGACGATCTGGGACCTCTCGCTCGGCCTCGACCTCGCTCGCCGCCACGTGCCGGTTTCGGTGCAGGTCGACCTGCTGAATGCGTTCGACCGGAAGGGGGTCTACAACATTCTCTCGACGTTCGGCGGCACGCACGTGATCCCGCCGCGGATGGTGGCGATTCGCGTGAAGTGCCAGCTTTGATCAGAGAGCGAGGGTGACGGCACGCGTGGGCTGCGGTTCCTCGTTCGTCCGGAGAAACTGAAGGCGGCCCGAGGCCGCCTTTTCTGTGTCCGAGTGATCTTCGCGGGGTTCTCCGCCTGGTTGCTGGAGGACACTCCAACAGCGCGGGTCTCCCCTCCCGACGAGACACCACTCTCGTCGGCTCTTCGACCGACGGGAGCAGTGCTCGAAGGCCCGCGAGCGCGGGCCTACTTCTTCTTCGCGACCTTCTTCTTCGCGACCTTCTTCTTCGGTGCGGCCTTCTTCTTCACGACCTTCTTCTTCGCGACCTTCTTCACGGCCTTCTTCTTGGGCGCAGCCTTCTTCTTCGCGACCTTCTTCTTCGCCTTAGCCTGTGGCATTGTGCTCCTCCTTGCTTGGATTATACACACAGAGCACGCGTGTCAAGCCCCGGGCACGATGCCTCGGCGTCATGCGCGTCGCGCTCCACGTGTCGTTGGTGTTCGCCGTTCGTTGCGACTCGGCCTGTCGGAGAGGACGGTTCCCCGTTCGTGGACGATCCACCGATGAGCGACGCGATGGGCGCGGCGTCTATCGTCGTGCACTGGCGGCTTCGAGGTGCGGTCCGTGCTCCGCGCTCTCCGCGGATGTTCTGGAGCGCGTCTCCACGATCGGTGTCGGGTCGAGGACGGAAACCACGTCGAGGGAGGGAGAGTGCCCTACGCGAGAGGCCGGCGCGCACGTGTGAGTGCGGATGGCCCGAGTCGTGCCTTTCACGCCATCGCTCTCCGACGAGCCGTTGTTGGGTGCGCCATGTCTGCTACCAATCTCGGTGATGATCGGCCGGATGTCAACTACGGCCGCCGCCGAACCTTTTCCGCGGAGGCGCGTAGAGTGGGACGGGAGGTGCGCGATGGCGGCGGTGAGCCAGAGTTGCCCGCGGTGCCTGAGGGACGTTCCGGCGGGCGCACGCTTCTGCCCGGTGTGCGGCGCGCGGGTCGGAGGCGCCCCGCGAGAGCTGCATCGGCGCCGCGACCTCGAGAAACTCGCGGGCGTCTGCGCCGGACTCGCGGAGTACTTCGACCTCGACCCGACGCTCGTGAGGGTCGTGTACGCGGTCGCCACGTTCTTCACCGGCATCCTCCCCGGTGTGATCCTCTACGCGATCCTCGCGCTCGTCATCCCGGCCCGCTGAGTAGGGGTGGCCGTCCCGCGTCGGCGGCGCCCGAGGCCGGCCGCGCGCCGCGCGCGGCACGCCCGGCCGATCGGTCGCTCCGGGTTCCGTGGACCGCGCCGTGGTTCGGGTCTATCGTGGGTTCATGGACACCGATCCGATCCTCGCGCCTCACCGCTCGGTGCGGGCGTTCCGCCCCGAGCCTCTGCCTGGCGGTCTCCTCGCCCGGCTCGTCGCCGAGGCGCAGCGGGCGCCGACCGACGCGACGGCCCAGATGTACTCGTTCATCAGGGTCTCCTCGGCCGGGCTGAGGGCTCGGATCGCCGAGCTTGCCGGCGGCCAGTCGCACATCGCTGAGGCGGCGGAGTTCGTCGTCGTCTGCGCGGACGTCCACCGGCACGAGGCGGTGCTCGGCAGCCGCGGCCGCGTGCCGGGGGCGTACCCCGCGACCGGCCTCCACTTCGCGAGCGTCGATGCGACGCTGGCGGCCGAGAGGCTGATCGACGCCGCGGAGGCGCTCGGCCTCGGCACGGTGTGCATCGGCGGAATCCTGAGCGGGATCGAGGAGCTGGTCGAGCTGCTGGCGCTTCCGCGTGGGGTGCTCCCCCTGTTCGGCGTGTGTCTCGGCTGGCCGGGCGAGGCGCCGGTCGAGCGGCCCCGGCTCGCCCTCGCGTCGGTGCTCCACGAGGATCGGTACCGCGAGCCGGAAGCACCGGCCATCGATGCCGACGTGGCCGCGATGGCCGCGATCACGAGGAGCCGCGACTGGGTCGGGATCCTGGCACGCTACTTCGCGGTCGGCGGCACGAGGGAGCAACGCGAGGCCGGGCTGCGGAGGGTCCTGGAACGGCAGGGGTTCGCCTGGTAGAGACCGCGGTTCGTTAGTAGTGGATCGTGGATCGAAGAGGCGCGAGAACCGCGCGGACGCGACCCGGGCCGCAGCCGGGCCGCCTTCTCGAGGCGGGCGGCCCTGCCGACGATCCACGACCCACGATCCACGGCCCACGTTCTCGCTATACTCTCCGCGTGACGGCCCCGCTGATCCTCGTGAGCAACGACGACGGCTACCATTCGGAGGGCATCCGCGTCCTCGCCGACGCTCTCGAGCCGCTCGGCGAGGTGTGGGTCGTCGCGCCGGACCGGGAAAACTCGGCGGTCTCACACGCCCTCACGCTCGCGCGCCCTCTGCGGCTGACGCAGCTCGCGGAGAGAGGGTTCACGGTCGACGGGACGCCGACCGATTGCGTGACGCTCAGCGTCGGCCAGGTCCTCAAGGGACGCACGCCGAGCCTGGTCGTCTCCGGGATCAACTTCGGGGCCAACATGGGCGACGACGTGCACTACTCCGGGACGGTCTCCGCGGCGTTCGAGGCCGTGATCCTCGGGTTCCCGGCGATCGCCATCTCCCAGGTGATCTGGCGCGAGTTCTCGTTCGCGTTCGCGGGGCGATTCGCGCGGCTCATCGCGAGCCGTGTGCTCGAGCGGGGGCTCCCGCCCGGCACCCTGCTCAACGTCAACGTCCCGTCCAACCGGCCCAAGGGGGTGCGCTTCACCCGCCTCGGCAAGCGGACGTACACGGAAGGCGTCGTCGAGGACACCGACCCGCGCGGCCGCAGGTGTTACTGGATAGGCGGCGGCGACCCGGTGTGGGAGGACATTCCCGGCACCGACTTCGCGGCGGTGGGAGCCGGGTACATCTCCGTCTCGCCGCTCCAGCTCGACATCACGGACCTCGACCTCCTGAGCCGTCTCGAGGCCGAGAGCCGGGCGTGGGACCTCGAGGGTGCCTGAGTTGAACGGCGCGGTGCCCGCGCGCCGCAGGGCGCTCGTCGAGTACCTGCGTGAGGTCGGCGTCGCCGACGAACGGGTGCTGGCCGCGGTCGCAGCCATCCCGCGCGAGGCGTTCGTGCCGCAGGCGTTCCGCCACCAGGCGTACGACGACTATCCGCTCGAGATCGGCGAGGGCCAGACGATCTCGCAGCCGTCCGTCGTCGCCCGGATCACGGAGCTCGCGGAGGTCGGCCCGCGCGACCGCGTGCTGGAGATCGGCGCGGGCTCCGGGTACCAGGCCGCGATCCTGGCCCAGCTCGCCCGTTTCGTGTTCACCGTTGAGCGTCTGCCCCGTCTCGCCGAGGGCGCGCGTGCCCGTCTCGCGGAGCTCGGCTACCGGAACGTGTCCGTGCAGGTCATGGACGGGACGCTCGGGTGGCGCGCCCAGTCGCCGTTCGACGCGATCGTCGTGAGCGCCGCGGCGCCCTCGATCCCGAGGGCGCTCGTGGAGCAGCTCACCGAGGGTGGGCGGCTCGTGATACCGATCGGCGAGCTCAGGCGGCAGGAGCTTGTCAGGGTCGTCCGGCGCGGCGACGGGACGCTCGAGACCCGGCACGGCGCAGCTACGTTCGTGCCTCTCGTCGGCCGCGAGGGGTTCTAGCCAAGAGGTCTGGTACGCTGTCGGGTACGCGGAGATGGTCACGAAGAAGTTCATCGTCAGCGGCCGCGTTCAGGGCGTGGGGTTCCGCTACTTCGTCGTGCGGGAGGCGGAGGCGCTCGGCCTCGCGGGGTGGGTGAGGAACCTCGCCGACGGACGTCTCGAGGTGTTGGCGTCCGGGGAGGGCGCGACGGTCGACGTGATGGAAGGGCGGCTCTGGCAGGGCCCGCCCCACGCGCGGGTCGCCGCGGTCGAGGTCGAGGCGGCGGAGGCGCCCGGTCACCCCGGCTTCCGGGTGCTGTCGACCCCCTGGTGAGCGCAGCCCGCAGGGTTGTGATTTCCGCGTCCTCCGACTACGATCGCGCCGGCGCGGGGCTGTAGCTCAGTTGGATAGAGCAGCGGTTTCCTAAACCGCGTGTCGGAGGTTCAAGTCCTCTCAGCCCCGCCACGCTGCGTCCGGGCGTTCCCGGCGACTGAGGCGGTCCGCCCGTGCGAGGAGGGTCGGGATGCGGAACCTCCCGTGCATCTCCCGGACGTGCGCCGCCGCCTCCTCGGCGGCCATCCCGACGGCCGAGACGTACAGGGGCGAGCGGCTCGACCCCCGGAGCACCGGGACCGCCGGCGCTCCCCGGAACGGGGTCTTGGCCACGCCCACGACCGTGACCGTTCCGCCGAGCGCGTTGCGGAGACGCGCCCCCAGGCCCGGGCGCGACCCGGCGAGCCAGACGTAGCCGTCCACCACGATCACGCGCGGTGCGGGAGCCAGATCGCCGAGGACGGCGAGGAGACAGGGGAGCTCGCGCAGGTAGAACCTCCCCGGCTCGTACGGCGCCGCGGCCGGCACGCGGCGGACGACTTCGAGCACCGGCCCGGCGTCGGTCCAGGCGCGAGCCAGGACGCACGCGGCGGCCGCCGCGTCGCGTGAGTAGGCGGCGTCGAGGCAGGCGATCATCGGGCGATTCCCGCCCGGCCGGTTTCGCGTGTAACGGGGTAGTGGCGAGGTCGGTCTTTGCTCATAATGACGAGTATGGAGCACGCCGGCCGGCCCGGCACGAACGCGAGCGGGTCCCGGCCCGGAGACCCGGCGCGCGGCGCCTCGAGGGCGGGCCTCTCGCTCGCCGGCGGGCGGCGCCCGGTCGTCGGGTTGGTGGCTCACGATCCCGCGGTCCCGTCGTTCCGCCTGCGGATGGCGGCGCTGCGGCCGGCGCTCGAAGAGAGCGGCGCGGTCGTGCGGACCGTCGCGCTCGGGCGCGGCAGGGAGTGGGTTCGGGTCGTGCGACGCAGAGCGGACCTGGCGGCGTGCGACCTGCTCGTCTTCCAGCAGGTGAAGCTCCTCGCGGGCGAACGGGCGTTCGTCCTGCGGCTGTGCCCGTCGTGGGTGCTCGACGTGGACGACGCGATCATGTTCAGGCGGCCGCGGACCCGGGGTGCGCCGCCTTCGACCTCCGGGTGGCGCCTGCGCCGGTTCCGCAGGATGGCGCGTCGGTGCCGCCTCGTGGTCGCGGGCTCCCAGTCGCTCCGGAGCATGATCGGGCCCGCAGCGAGTCGTCTCGAGGTGCTGTTCACCCCGGTGGATCTGGCGTCGTACCCGGCAGCGGCCCTGCCCGCGAGGGACCGCGTCCGGTTCGCCTGGATCGGACTGGGGAGCAACCTGTGCTACCTCGAAGACCTGGCGCCCGTGCTCCGCGCGATGCGTGAGGCGGGGCACGAGTTCGAGGTCCGCGTGATCTCCGATCGGCTCCCCGACCTTGCGGGGGTGCCGACCACGCTCGTTCCCTGGTCCGCATCCACCGAGGCGGCGGAGCTCGCCGGGTGCGACGTCGGCCTCGCGCCGCTCGCGGACGACCTGTGGACGAGGGGCAAGGCCGCCTACCGGTGCGTCCAGTACGCCGCCGCGGGGCTCCCGACGGTCGCGTCGCCGGTTGGCGCGAACAGCGAGGTCGTCGCGGATGGGGTGACGGGTTTGTGGGCGACCTCGCCCGACGACTGGCGGCGCGCTCTCAGCCGGCTGTGCGGGGACGCCGCCCTCCGGCGGAGGATGGGCGCGGCGGCGCGCGCCGCCGCGGGCCGGTTCGACATCCGGGAGTACGGCCGCCGCTACCTCGCGCTCATCGACGAGCTGATGTCGTCTCGCTAGAGGAGACGGAAAAGGGTAGAGGGAAAACGGAAGACGGAAGACGGAAGACGGAAGACGAAAGCGCCTTTTGGCCTTTCCTCTTCCCTCTGCCGTCTTCCTTCTTCCCGTCGGGTTCTCACAGCCCTTCGGTGGGCCGGAACGCCGTCGCGTAGAGGTGGCGGGCCCAGCCGCGCCGGCCGAACTCCTTCCCCTTGCCGCCGCGCTCGCCCCCGAGCACCCACTCGCGGACCGGGACGGCGAACCCGGTCTTACGCCGCGTGAACACGGCCGGGGGCAGACCTCCCGCCGGGCTCCTCGTCAGGTACAGCTTGCGGTTCCCGTGCGACCGGACGAGCAGGGGCGCGACCTCGCGCAGGAGGTGATGCTCCACGAGCGGGACCCTGACCTCCAGCGAGTGCGCCATGCTCGCCCAGTCGGTGTCGCGCAGGAGCTGATCGCGCAGGTACAGGCACGACTCGAGCGCGACCATCCGCGCGAACGGCTGCTGCGGGTCCGGCGACAGCGCCTTGTCGATGAGCGCTTCCAGCCCGAGGCGCTCGAGACCGTCCCGGGCGGCGTCGGCTCCCATCAGCTCGGGGAGGTCCCACGGCATGAACACGGCGCGCTTGAGGAGATAGGCGCCGGCGTACGTCGGCCCGTAGATCAACACCGAGCCGTGCTTCTGGCTGATCCGTGTGCTCTGCTTCGGGGTGAGCGCGAGGTACGCGCGGTGGAGCGCCTGCGGCAGCAACGGCACCTTCGCCGGGAGCCGCGAGTACTTCACCATCAGCGGCACCTTGCGGTACGTCCCGTACCCGCCGAGCAGCTCGTCGCCCCCGGTGCCGGAGAGCGCGACCTTCAGACCGCACTGGGCCGCAGCCCAGCTCACGAGGTACGAGTTGACCGCGTCCGTCGTGGGCTGGTCCATCGCCACCATGAGCCGGTCGAACTCGGACATGAACTCCGCCCTCGTGATGGTCACGGTGGAGTGATCGGTCCGGTAGTGGCGGGCGACCTCCTCGGCGAGGGGCGCCTCGTCGCGGTGCGTTCCCTTGTAGTTCGCGAACGAGAGGGTGACCGTCTTGAGGTCGGTCGCCCCGGCCTCGCGCGCCAGCGCGACGGTGGAGGTCGAGTCGCGACCGGAGGAGAGGAACATCCCGACGCGAACGTCGGCCACGAGGTGGTAGCGCACCGACTCCAGGAACGCGTGCCGGAACCTCGCCTGCAGCTCCTCGTCCGGGATCGGCCCGGAGCGCCCGACCGCGTCGGCGAGGATCGCGGGTACCGACGCGAACGGCTGCGGCTCGCTCACCCCGCGCTCGTCCACCCACGCGTACGAGCCGGCCGGGAGCGCGCGGATTGCCCGGTAGAGCGTGAACGGCTCCGGGACGTACCCGCGCAGGAAGAACCCCGCGACGCCGGCCGTGTCCTGGCGCCGGGGCACGCCGCCCCCCGCGAGCAGCGCCTTGACCTGCGACGCGACCCGGACGGCGCCGGCCCCTTCTGCGATGTAGAGCGGCTTGATCCCGTAGAGGTCGCGGGCGAGCAACATGCGCCGCCGGGGCCCGTCCCAGAGCGCGAACGCGAACATCCCGCGGAGCTCCGCCAGCATCGCGGTGCCGCGGGAGGCGTACAGCTCCAGCAACACCTCGGTGTCCGAGACCGTGCGGAACCGGTGCCGTTCCTCCTCCAGGCTCCGGCGCAGGTCGCGGAAGTTGTAGATCTCGCCGTTGAACGCGATCACGCGCTCGCCGTCGCCGGCGAACATCGGCTGCGCCGCGGCGTCGGAGAGGTCGATGATCGAGAGGCGCCTGTGGGCGAGCCCCACGCGCTCGTCGGCCGAGATCCACTCGCCGCAACCGTCCGGACCGCGCGGGGTCATCGCGTCGCGGATCGCCCTCAGCTCGGTGGGGTCGACGCGACCGGCTCGTGGGTCGAACGCGAATATCCCGGCGATGCCGCACATGGCACACTCCCCGATCAGAGGAGGAAGGTACCACCCCGCGACCGCCCCACCAAGCGTGGAAGCCGGAAGTTCGCCTCGCGGCAGTCGACAGTTGACAGTGGACAGTTCAAAGTCAATCCCCCGTCGCCTCTGGAAACTGTCTCGCGACGAGCTGCGTGGTGTCTCCAGCTGTGAACTGTCAACAGGTCCCCGCGTTGTGGGCGTACGCCGGCGCCTTCGCGCGGCCCTCGTCCTCGCCGGAGACGACGAGGCCGGCCACGTTCACCGCACACGCCGGGCACAACGCCCGCACTGTCCTGAGCTCGTTGCGGGCGACCTCGCCCTCGACGTACATCCCCCTGCACCTGCGCAGGCACGCGTCGCACGTGCCCTCCATCTCGCCCTGGAACCGCCAGACCGGTCCGGCCATCAAAACCCTCCGATGTCGTGCGCGCTCACCGCATGACGGGAGCGGTACTCGTGGGCACGCACGGAGATCTTAGCCGATCCGGGGGACCCGCGCGGTCGGGGTCCCCCGGACCGTTGACTTGGTGTCGGATCGCCGCCGTTGCGGCCGGGCTCGACGACCCCGGCTGCGTCTCAGAACGGGATGTCGTCCTCGCTCTCGGGCGGGAACTCGGGCGCCTCGCCGCCTCCCCCTCCGCCGCCCGGCGCCTCGCCGGCGGTCGGCTTCGGCCCCAGGAGCTGGATCGTGGCGGCTCGGACCTCGGTGAAGTAGCGCCGATTGCCCTTCTCGTCGTCGTACGTGCGGGTACGGAGCGTTCCCTCCACGTAGACCTGGCGTCCCTTGGTCAGGTACTGGCCGCAGAAGTCGGCCAGCTTCCCCCACGCCACGATGTTGTGCCACTCGGTGTGCTCCTGGCGCTGCCCGTTCTTGTCCTTCCAGACCTCGTTGGTCGCGACCGAGAACTTGGCGACCGTCGCGCCGCCCGGCGTGTGCCTGACCTCCACGTCGCGGCCCAGGTTGCCGACAAGGATCACTTTGTTCACGCTCATCTCTCGCCTCCCGGCGTGGACGGTGGCTGAGAGTACCAGATCGGGGGAGGAAAGACGAGGGGGCGGTCCGCCCGGGAGACCGATCAGCGCAGGCCGGCGAGGATCCCGAGGATCAGCCCGGCGTACACCGCTCCCTCGGCGATCCGCCCGATCTTCTCCTGCGGGGTGAGGTCGGCCCAGTCCGCCGCCCAGGGGCCGGAGAGGACGAACCGCGGGTTGGGGCCCGGCACCGTGAAGAGGAGGTTGGACGCGGCGAGCGGGGCGGGGAACGCGATCCCACGCCCCGAGCGCGCGGCCGCTTCTTCGCGCGCGACCGCGATCGCGAGCCGTTCCATCGGGTCGTTCCACAGGTCCCGCCGCGCCTCGGAGTTGAACTCCGCGTGCCCGCTCTCGGGGATGGTGTCGAGGAGGTGGTCGAGGTTCAGCGTGAGCGGGCGCTTCACCACGGCGGCAGGGGCCGGCGTCGGCGTGGCGGGTGGATCTGCCGCGCCGACCGCGGCGGCCAGAAACGACGCGAGCAGGACGAGGGGAAGCGGCCTCATGGGCTCCTCCGCCTACATCTACTACCTCCCAATCTAGGTCCCCGATTCCCCGTTTGCTAGAGTGCTCCCGGTGTCCACCAAGAGGCGACTCCTGACCGCCACGGGGGGAATGGCCGTGGTCACGCTCACGAGCCGGATCTCGGGGCTCATCCGCGACAAGGTGGTCGCCTACCTCCTGGGGGCTGGGCTGGTCGCGGATGCTTTCTACACGGCGTTCCGGATCCCGAACATGTTCCGGCAGCTCTTGGCCGAAGGCGCGCTCCACGCGGCGTTCATTCCCACGCTCGCCGAGCTGAAGGCCTCCGGCGACGAGTCGCGGGCGCGCTCGTTCGTGCGCGCCATGACGTCGCTGCTCCTCCTCGCCCTGCCGGTGATCGTCGCCGTCGGGATCTTCGCGGCGCCGTGGCTCGTCCACCTGTTCGCGGCGAAGTTCGAGACGAACCCCGCGAAGTTCGCGCTCACGGTGCGCCTCACGCGCCTCATGTTCCCGTACCTCGGCCTGATCTCGCTTGCGGCCCTCGCCCAGGGGGTGCTCAACGCCTCGGACCGCTTCCTGCTGCCGGCGTCGACGCCGATCGGCCTCAACCTCTGCATCGTGGCGGGGACGGTGACCGCTGTCGTCGTCCTCGGGGGCCGGCCGGCGTGGATGGCGGCGGGGGTGGTCGTCGGCGGTTTCTCCCAGTTCGCCGTCCAGTGGCTCGCGTGCGGGCGTGCCGGCCTGCCTCTCCTGCCGGGCTGCGGCATCCTCACGATCCCGGAGATCCGGACCGTACTCGCGAAGATGGCCCCGACGATCACGACGCTCGGGATCTACCCGTTGACGGTGCTCCTCTCGACGCGCTTCGCATCGGAGGTCGGCGAGGGCGCCGTCACGTGCCTCTACAACGCGTCACGCCTCAACGAGCTGGTGTACGGCGTCGTGATCGTCCAGCTCACGACGGCGGTGCTCCCGATGCTCGCCGCCGAGAAGCTCGCGAGCGAGGCGGCGGCGCGCGGCACGCTCGGGTTCGCCATGCGGGTGCTGTCGGCGGTCGCGCTGCCGAGCACGGCGTTCAGCATCGTGCTCGCGACGGCGCTGGCGGGGGCGTTCTTCGGGGGAGGGAAGTACGGAGTCTCGGCCGTCCACACCACGGCGGCGGCGCTCGTGATGTACTCGATCGGGATGCCGTTCCTCGGCCTGACGAAGCTGCTCGCGAGCGCGTCGTTCGCGTGGAACGACACGCGCTCGCCGGTGATCGCGTCGGTCGTGAACCTGGTGGTGTTCTTCGCGCTCGGGGTGGCGCTCACCGCGCCGTTCGGCGTGCGAGGCGTGGCGGCCGCGACCTCGGGCGGGCAGCTCGCCAACGCCGGCACGCTCCTCTGGCTCGACGGGAAGCACCGGCGGCTTCCCCGGTTCCTGGACGTCCTCCCGGCGGTCGCACGCCACCTCGCCGCGGCCGCTGCGCTCGGCGTCGTCGGGTACTACCTGAACACCCTGGCGCCGGTTCCGCTCCGGACGAGCGTCCGCTCGCTCGCGCATCTCGGCGGGTACACCGCCCTCTGCGGGGCGGTCTACGTGGCTCTCCTCATCGGGCTGGGCGCCGAGGAGTGGCGCGACGCGCGCGAGCTCCTCCGGCGGAGGCGGTCCGCGTGAGGATCGTCGTCCAACGGGTCACCCGGGCGTCCGTGACCGTCGGCGGCGAGGTCGTGGGGGCGATCGGCCGGGGCCTCGTGCTCCTCGTCGGTGTGGAGGTCGGAGACGGCCGCGAGCAGGTCGAGCGCGCAGCACACCGGTTCGCCGCGCTGCGCGTGTTCTCGGACGAGCGCGGCGCGATGAACCGGGGCCTCGATGAGGTCGCGGGCGAGATCCTGGTGGTCTCGCAGTTCACGCTGGCCGGCTCGATCCGCCGCGGCCGCCGGCCGGACTTCATCGGGGCGGCGCGCCCCGGGGAAGCCGAGCCGCTGGTCGAGGCGCTCGTGGCCGCGCTGCGGGCGCGCGGGGTGGCCGTCGCGACCGGTGTGTTCCGCGCCGAGATGCAGGTCGAGCTCGTCAACGACGGACCGGTGACGTTCGTGTGGGACGACCCGCCCGCCAAGCCGGTCGACAGTTGACAGCTCACAGCTCACAGCTCACAGCTCACAGCCGGCCCCCGGGCGGGTGTTTCGCCTCGGGTGGGTGGGGGTGCTGTCGGCTGTGAGCTGGCCGGTGGGGTGGCGGAGAGCTGTCAGCGGTTCTCACGTCGGAGGAAGCGTCAACCTTGTGAGTCGAAAGGCCGCCCCTTAGGGGAGGATCTTGATCGGCTCGGGTGTGAAGCAGAGCGCGAACACGACGATGCACACCCAGCCGAGGAGGCGTCGCCGCGGGTCGAGCTCGCCGGCCTCGCCCGGGATCCACGGGTGCCGGACTCGCATCGCGAGCGCGATCACCGCCCACACCCACCACCCAGTCCACCAGAAGCCGAGCACGATCAGGACCGCCAGCAGCGGCCACGCGACGCGCCGCTGCCAGCGGCCGAAGAGCGCGTAGGTGATGTGACCGCCGTCGAGCTGTCCGAACGGCAGGAGGTTGAGCGCCGTCACCAGGAGGCCGAACCAGGCGGCGAAGCCGGTCGGGTGCAGCAGGAGGTCGCCGCCCGGCGGCACGTCGGGGTGGACGAGCCACGCCATCGCCTTGAACGCGAGAGGCTCGCCGAAGATGATGACGCCGGTCCGCGGGAGATCGGCGACGGGCGTCGAGAGCGCGATCCCGGCGAACAGGACGGGGAGCGCCACGACGAACCCGGCGAGCGGCCCGGCCGCGCCCACGTCGAACAGCTCGCGCTTGTCCACCAGCGGCGAGCGGATGCGGATGAACGCGCCGAGCGTACCGATCCCGAACGGGACCGGGATGAAGTAGGGGAGCGTCGCGTCGAGTCGGTGCCGTCGGCAGGCGACGTAGTGACCCATCTCGTGCGTGATGAGGATGACGATGAGCGGGAGCGAGAACTCGAGCCCCGCCCTCACGACGGAGGGGTGGAACAGCAGGTCCCAGATCGAGCGCGCCTTGAAACCCGTCGGCACGTCGCCGAACGCGAGCCCGCCGACGAGCGTGGTCGAGACGACCGTGACGGCCAGGAGGAGCACGTGGAGCCAGACGCGTTGGGGAGGCGGGGGGGTACGGCGAACGACCCCGACGGGCACGCCGTCGGGGCCGATGATCTCGAGCTCCAGATCGGAGCCCGGCACCAGAACCCTATCCGATCACCCGGAGGGCTTTGCCGGGCTTGAAGCGGATCGTCTTGCCGGGCGGGATCGCGACCTCGACGCCGGTCTTCGGGTTGCGTCCGATGCCACGCTTGCGGTTCTTGACGAGGAAGACGCCGAACCCCCGCAGCTCGATCCGCTCGCCTTCCGTCAAGGCGTCGCGCATGGCGTCGAACACGGCGTTGACGGCGTCGTTCGCCTTCGACTGCGAGAGATCCACAGAAGCCATCACTTTCCTGACAAGATCCGCCTTGATCATGCAGCCCTCCACCTTCAGCCGCGCCACGCTAGTCCGGTGATGTGGCCTCTGTCAAGCGGGCTCCGGCGCGCACCTTTTGCCGCAACACGAGGACTTCGAGAGCGAGTCCGGTGAGCCGCGCGACCTCCTGGACCTTCGGAATCGAGACTTCGGCCACGCTCTCGTCGCCGTTGTCGAGCCACAGGAAACCGGCCACCTTGCCGCGCACCTTGACGGGGATCACCACTGCCTCGCGGGGCTCGGGCGCGCTGAGCGCCTGGAGGAGGAGGTCGTTCCCCTCGCCGCCCCCGAGCGCCCCCGCGTGCAGGTCGACGCCCTTCGCGAGGTTCAGGAAGATGGAGGGACGGTCGAGCGGGAGGATGAGCGTGTGGAACTCCTCGGGGACGACCGCCGGGCCGCGCGCCTCCCACCCCATCACCCGGTTCTGCTGCAGCGAGAAGAGCGCGACTCGCGCCGCCAGCGTGCCGAGGTACCCGAGCACGAGGCCCGCGACCTGGTCGCGATGGGTGGCGTTCGAGAGCGCGTCCGCGAGCCCGGCGCCGCCGGCCGGCAAGTGCGACGACTCCGACCCCAACGGCACGAGCTGGGGGAACGTGGCCGACGCGATGGCGGGCGGCCGCGAAGGGGGCGCCTCGAGCGCGGACATCAGCTCGGTCGGCGCGGACTCCAGCTTCCAGAACTGCCGCCACTCCCGGCCAGTGGCACGCGGCGGCCCGGGCGGCGGCGCGGTCACGACCGCGTCGCCCGTCACGCTCGGGAGGGCGAGCGCGGACGTGAGCGAGGCCTCGGTGGCGACGTGGACCCTCGGCACCAGCCCCGTCATCTTGGTGATCTCGTCCACGAGGAGGAGGTCGCCCGGGGTCGCCATCGCCACGTCGAGGTTGCGACCCTGGCGCCCGAACGAGACGACCAGGTTGCGCTTGCCGAACGCCGAGGGGATGAGCGCGCGGACCTCGGACGTTGCGGTCGCGATCTGGAGCGTGCTCGCGGGCGGGCAGCCGCTCTGGCGCGAGAGGGCCTCGAGCAGCCTCGCCTCGTTGACGAGGCCCAGCCTGACGAGCCACGTGCCGATCCTGCCGCCGTGACGCCTGCACGCCTCGAGGCCGCTCCGCAGGCCGTCGGGGGAGAGAACGCCCATCTCGATGAGGATCTCGCCGATGCGCTTGGCCACGCCAACGCTCCGGCGTCAGTATAGCCGCGCGGGAGGACCGTCCCTGCGGCGTGCCGCGGACGTCACGTCCCCGTCGGCGCGACGAGAGCGAGGCACATCACGAGCGCGTCCTCCCCGTCGGCGTAGTACTTCGGGCGTCGCCCGAGGACGTCGTACCCGAGGTAGCGGTAGAGGCGGTACGCCCGCCGGTTGGAGGGGCGCACCTCGAGGAGGAGCGAGCGGGCACCGGACCGCTCCGCCTCTTCCTTGGCCGCATCCATGAGCGTGGTCGCCACGCCGCGGCCCTCGTGGAGCGGGTGGGTCGCGACCTTCAGGACGTGCAGCTCGTCGAGCTGCCAGCACGCGAACAGGTACCCGGCGAGGTACCCGGCGTCGGTGTAGACGACGCGCTGGAACCGGAGCGGCTGGCCGACCTCCTGGAGGTAGAGGTGCTGCGGCCAGGGGTCGGGGAACACCTCCGCCTCGAGCGCCGCGACCGCGGGGATGTCCTCGGTGCGCGCGGGGCGGATCAGGTATCCGTTCGGGAGGGCGGACATGGCGTCGCGTTCCTGGTCGGCGGCTTCGCCGGTGCCGGTTCGAGATACATCGGGGTGAGCGAGGTCGGGTCGGGGCTCTCCTCGTCCGCGAACAGCGCGAGCAGCGCCTCGGCGGCGGTCCTGGAGACGGGGGCGAGCGGCGTCCCGGGCTCGAGGGCGATGCCCGGCGGGGCCACCACCGGCGCGCGGGCGCCCGCGAGCTCGCCGAGCGGCACGACCTGCGCCTCGCCCGTCGCGACCGGGCGGCCTCCCCGCCGCGCGTACGTCTGCGCGTACGCGAACCCCCGGCGGGCCGGCTGGACCGCCGTGCACTCGGGAGCGTCGGTCCGGGCCGCCTGGGCGAGGAGCGAGGAGTAGCCGTGGGCTGGCACCCCGAGTGCCATCGAGAGACCCTGCGCGGTCGCGAGAGCGACACGGACACCCGTGAACGACCCCGGCCCGCGGGACGCCACGACGCCCTCGAGGGAGTTCCGGTCGAGGCCCGCGGCTCGAAGCAGCAGGTCGACCGCCGCCATGACGAGCTCCGAGCGGGGCGTCGGTCCGGCCAGCGCCACGACCCCGGGCGGACCGGAGCCGGCGGCGAGGGCGACCTCGAGGCGGGGTCCGCAGGCTGCAACCGCCAGCACGGGTCTCATCGCGCAAGTCTCACCCCACGCCGCGCGGCGCGTCAAGCGGCACGTTACAATCGGCGAGGCATGAAGCAGACGCCGATGCTGCAGCAGTACCTGGAGCTCAAGCACCAGGTCGAGGACGCCTTGCTCCTCTACAGGCTCGGCGACTTCTACGAGCTCTTCTTCGAGGACGCCGAGGTGGCCGCGCCGATCCTGGGGATCGTCCTCACGAAGCGTCGTCACAACGACGAGGTGAGCTCGCCGATGTGCGGGATCCCTCACCACGCCGTCGCCAGCTACGTGGGGAAGCTTCTGGACGCCGGCCTCAAGGTGGCGATCGCGGAGCAGGTGGAGGACCCGGCCAAGGCGGGCGGCCTCGTGCGGCGCGCCGTGATCCGGACCCTCACGCCCGGCACCGTGACCGAACCCGAGCTGCTGGGCGACGGGGAGCGCCGGTGGATCGCCGCGCTGCGGGACACCGGCGGAGAGGTCGCCGTCGCGTTCCTCGAGGCCGCCTCCGGGGAGTTCGGCGGGTCCGCCTGCACGTCGAGGGAGGAGGCGCGCGACCTGCTGGCGCGGCTGCGGCCCCGCGAGATCCTGCTCCCGGACGGGGCGCGGGCCGACGGGTTCGCCGGCGTCGAGACCGGAAGCCCCGTCGTGACGGTCAGGCCTCCGGCGTGGTTCGAGACGGGGCGCGCCGAGGCGCTCCTCCGCCAAGTGCTGGGCGTGGGCTCTCTGCGGGCGTTCGACCTCGACCCGGCGGAGCACCTGGTCGGCGCCGCCGGCGCCCTGGTGGAATACGTGCGCACGACGCAGGGGGAGCTCCCGCGTCACGTGAGGACGTTCGCGCGGCGCAGGCGCGGCGGCGAGCTCGTGCTCGACGCCGCCGCGGTGCGGAACCTGGAGCTGCTCCGGACGGCGTCGGGGGAGCGCACGGGGTCGCTCGCCTCGGTGCTCGACAACACGGTGACCCCGATGGGGTCGCGCCTGCTGCGGGACTGGCTCGTGCGGCCGCTCGGCGATGCGGTCGCAGCCTCGGCGCGCCACGACGCGGTCGCTGCGCTGGTGGACGATCCCGCGCGCCTCGCCGTCCTGCGGGGACTCCTCAAGGCCGCGGGCGATCTCGAGCGGGCGTCGGCCCGCGTCGGCCTCCTCCAGGCGCGGCCCGGGGAGCTCGCGGGCCTGCGCGCGGCGCTCGCCGTCGTCCCTCAGTTGCGCGCCGAACTGGAAGGGTCGTCGAGCCAGCTCCTCGCCGCTCTCGGAGCCGGGGCCGACACGATGGACGACATGCGGTCGGACCTCGGAGCGACCCTCGCCGACGATCCGCCCGCGCTGCTCGCGCCCGGCACGATCCGCCGCGGTTGCGACGCCGAGCTCGACGAGGCGCGCTCGCTGGCGCACGGCGCCAAGGAGGTCCTGGGCGAGCTCGAGGCGCGCGAGCGTGCCCGGACCGCGATCTCGAACCTCCGCATCCGCTACAACCGCGTCTTCGGCTACGCGCTCGAGGTCTCGCGGATGAACCTCGACCGGGTCCCGCCCGACTGGGTGCGCAGGCAGACGCTCGCCGGCGCCGAGCGCTTCGTGACGCCGGAGCTCGAGGAGCTCGAGCGGAGGATCACGACCGCCGAGAGTCGCGCCGACGAGCGCGAGCGCGAGCTGTTCGCCGCGCTCCTCGCCCGCTGCGCCGAGAAGGCGGGCAGGCTGGCGGCCACCGGGCGGGCGCTCGGGGCCGTGGACGTCCTGGCCGCCTTCTCGGAGCGCGCGAGGAGGTCCGACTACCGGCGCCCGCGGCTGGTGACGGGCCCGCGCATCCGGCTCGTCGGGTCGCGCCACCCGGTCGTCGAGGAGCTGTCACGCGCCGCGTTCGTCCCGAACGACGTGGACCTGGACTCCGAGCGCGGGCAGATCGTGGTTCTCACCGGCCCGAACATGGGCGGCAAGTCGACGTACCTCCGCCAGGTCGCGCTCGCGGTGATCATGGCGCGCGCGGGCTCGTTCGTGGCCGCGGACGAGGCGGAGATCGGCGACATCGACAGGGTGTTCACCCGCGTCGGCGCCGCGGACAACCTCGCGCGCGGCGAGTCGACGTTCATGGTCGAGATGACCGAGGTCGCGAGCATCCTACGCAACGCGACCCGCAACTCGCTCGTTATGCTCGACGAGGTCGGGCGCGGGACGGCGACGTTCGACGGGCTGTCGCTCGCGTGGGCCGTGGTGGAGGCGCTCCACGACTCGCCGGGTGGAGGTCCGGGGCCGCTCGTCCTGTTCGCGACCCACTACCACGAGCTCACGGACCTCGCCGAAAGACTCGGTCGCGTGGTGAACGCTTCGGTTGCCGTGAAGGAGTGGCAGGGCGACGTGCTCTTCCTCCACCGCGTCGTGCCGGGGCCGTCGGACCGCTCGTACGGGATCCACGTCGCGAAGCTCGCCGGCGTACCCGAGGCGATCTGCCGCCGCGCGACCGAAGTGCTGCGGCAGCTGGAACGTCAGGAGCTCAAGGTCCTGGAGGCCACGGCCCCGGGACCGCAGCCGGTGCAGCTCGCGCTGTTCCCGGCCGCCGAGGACTCCGTTCTCGAGCGCCTCCGCAAGGTGGACGCGGACCGGCTCACCCCGATCGAGGCTCTCACCCTCCTCGCGGAGCTCAAGCGCGAGGTCGAGCGGTGAGCGCGTTCCTCGTCTGCGGCGTCGCGGGGCACGAGCTGGACGAGGGGGAGCGGGCTTTGCTCCGCGAGCTGCGGCCCGGCGGGATCGTGCTCTTCGCCCGCAACGTCGCGGACCGGGCGCAGCTCCTCGCGCTCGCGGCCGAGCTGCGGGCGCTGCCGTCGCGCCCGTACCTCGCGACAGACCTGGAAGGCGGGCGCGTCAACCGGCTCGAGGGGCTCATCGGACCGCTGCCTTCGGCGGCGGAGGCGGCGAGAGCGGGTCCGGCCGCGGTGCGCGCGCTCGGGGAGGCCGCGGGCGCCGCGTGCGCGCACTTCCGGATCGGGGTGGACTTCGCGCCGGTCGTCGACGTCGCACGCCCGGATGGGTGGTTCGGCGGCGAGGCGCGCTGCCTCGGAGCGACCGAGGAGTCGGTCGTCGCAGCGGCGACCGGGTATCTGCAGGGCCTCGAGTCGGCCGGCGTGGCGGCGTGCCTCAAGCATTACCCGGGCCTGGGGTCGGGGAAGGTCGACTCGCACCGCGACCTCCCGCTGCTCGACGAGGGGGCCGAGCGCGATTCGCGCGTGTTCCACGCGCTCGTGAGCCCGGGACGAGGCGTGATGATCGCGCACGCTCTGGCGCCCGCCCTCGGGGAGGCGGTGAGCCCCGCCTCGCTCTCGCGCACGGTGGTGTCGCGGCTGCGGCGCCCGGAATGCGGGCCGCTCATCGCGGACGACCTCGAGATGGGCGCGCTGTCCGGGTTCGGCTCGATCCCGGAGCGCGCCGCCGCCGCGCTCGGCGCAGGGTGCGACCAGGTGCTGGTGTGCAACGCGCTCGACGTCCGGGCGGACGTCGTGGCGTACGTCGAGCGCGCGTCGGCCCGCGACCCGGCGTTGGGCGCGGCCCTCCGGTCGGCGGAGTTGCGGTCGGCCGCGTTCGCCCGCCGCGAGCCGGCGGAGGTGGGCTGGGACCGGGTGCTCGCCGCCGCGGAGCGCGCCCGGTCGCTGGCGGGAGGCGCGGCGTGAGGAAGGCCGCCGTGCTGCTCTCGGGCGGGCTCGACTCCGCGACCGCCGCGGCGTGGGCGCACGGGGCCGGGTTCGAGGTGACGGCGCTCTCGGTGGACTACGGCCAGCGCCACCGGCACGAGCTCGAGGCGGCGCGCCGAGTGGCGGCGCGTCTGCGGATCGCCGACCACCGCGTCGTGGCGGTGGACCTCCGCGCGATCGGCGGATCGGCGCTCACGGCCGACGTCGCGGTGCCCAAGGACCGCGCGGCGATCGGCGGAGACGTTCCCGTCACGTACGTGCCGGCGCGCAACACCGTGTTCCTGGCGCTCCTGACCGGGCTCGCGGAGGCGATCGGCGCATCGGACCTCGTCATCGGCGCGAACGTCCAGGACTACTCCGGGTACCCGGACTGCCGGCCGGAGTTCCTGCGGGCGTTCGCGGAGGTCGCGCGCCTCGGGACGCGTGCCGGCGTCGAGGGAGCGCGGTTCGCGGTCCATGCCCCACTGCTCCACCTCTCGAAGGCGGGCATCGTGAGGCTGGGCACGAGCCTCGGGGTCGACTACGCGGACACGCTGTCCTGCTACGACCCCCCCGCCGCGTTCGTCCACTGCGGCCGGTGCGACGCGTGCCGACTCCGGCGGACGGGGTTCTCCGAGGCCGGCGTGCCAGACCCCTCGACGTACGCGGCCTGATCGGCGCGGCTCGTGCGGGACGCTCAGCGCCGGCCGATGCGGCGCTCGATCTCGTCGTGCGGGAGGCGGAGGACGATCGGCCGGCCGTGCGGGCACCGGTGCGGCTCCCGTACCCCCGCCAGCGAGCCGAGCAGCGAATTGGCCTCCGCCGCCGACAGCGGCCAGTTCTTCTTGATCGCCGCCTGGCAGGCGAGCGACGCGGCGGCACGCTCGCGGAGAGTCGCCCCGGGCGCCGCACCCTCGTCGAGGTCGGTCAGGAGCCGCCGGATCATCGCGGCGGCGCGTGCCGCCGGGAGCGGCGCGGGGACGCCGAGCACGCGCAGCGTCGCGCCCGACGCCGGCTCGAGCTCGAGGCCGAGCGCCTCGAACTCCGGCGCGGCCTCGCTCGCGAGCGCGGCCAGGGCGGGGGTCAGCTCGACGATCTCGGGCAGCAGGAGACGCTGCACGGCGGGCCGCGTCTCCGAGCCGAGCAGCGCCTCGTACAGGACGCGCTCGTGCGCGACGTGCTGGTCGACGAGGACGAGGCCGTCGGCGTCCTCGAGGACGAGGTACGTGGCGCGGTACTGCCCGAGGTACCGGCCCCAACGCGTCGCCGGGGCGTCCGCGCGCGCCGAGAGCGGCGCACCGGCGGGAGGCGCCTCGGCGACCCGGGACGGCCCCTGCCAGGGCGCGGCGGGAGCGGCCGGGCGATCGAGCGGGAGTCCCGGCCCGGACGGGGACGCCGGAATCGAGACGAGTCGGCGCACCTCGACCGGACCGTGCATCGCCAGGCGGGCGGCCGCCAGCGCCTGGGTCAGCGCGCCGAGCACGCGGCCGTGGTCCACGAACCGCACCTCGGCCTTGGCGGGGTGGACGTTGACGTCGACCTCTCCGGCGGGGAGCTGGATCAGCAGGTAGGCATCGGCCTCGACGGCGCCCGACGGACCCCTCAGCGCCCGGTTGACAGCACCCGAGAGCAGGCGGTCGCGGACGACGCGGCCGTTAACCGCGACGACGAGCTCGCGCGCGCCGCTCGGCGGGAGGAGGAACCCCGTGACCGTCACTGATCCGGCGGAGTGTCGCACCGGCCGCGCCTGGCGTGCGCGGGTCGGCCCAACCAGATCCGGGAGCCTCTGGGCGAGGTCTCGCGCCGGGGGGAGGTGGAGCAGCGTGCGGTCGCCGTGCTGGACGACGAAGCCGACCTCGGGCCTGACGGCGGCGAGGGCGGTGAGAGTGCCGAGGGAGTGGCGGAGCTCTGTCGCCTCCGAGCGGAGGAACTTGAGTCGCGCCGGGAGCCGCCGGAAGAGGTCGCGCACGTCCACCTTCGTGCCGCGCGGCCGCGCGCACGGCGCGACCTCAACGACGCGCCCGAACTCGACCCGGACACGCGTCCCCTCGCCGTCGGCCGGCGCGGTCTCGAGCACCAGGACCGACGCCGCGGCGATCGACGGAAGCGCCTCGCCGCGGAACCCGAGCGTCGCGACCCGCTCGAGGTCCGCCGCGTCCGCGATCTTGGAGGTGGCGTGGCGCTCGAGCGCGAGGAGCGCGTCGTCGCTGTCCATCCCCGTTCCGTCGTCCTCGACCTCGACAAGCTCCCGCCCTCCCGCGGCCAGCCGCACCTTGAGGGTCGCGGCGCCGGCGTCGAGGGCGTTCTCGACCAGCTCCTTGACGACTGAGGCCGGACGCTCGACGACCTCGCCGGCGGCGATCTGGTTGATGAGCGTGTCGGGAAGGAGGCGGATTCGCGCCACGGCGGGAAGGTACACGACCCGCGGCACGGTTGGAAGGCCGGTCGCCGGCGTGCGTAGAATGGCGGTCGCAAGAGGGGGCGTCGTGGACTTCGAGTTCTCGGAACAGCAGCGGATGTTGCGCGACATGGTCCGGACGTTCGCGGCGGAGCGGCTGCGGCCGGGAGCGGCAGCGCGCGACGAGAAGGGCGAGTTTCCGGCCGAGATCTTCCGCGAGCTGGCCGACCTCGGGCTGCTCGGGATGCTGACGCCGGAGCGGTACGGAGGCGCTGGGATGGACACGCTCTCCTATCTGCTCGCGGTCGAGGAGATCGCCCGTGCCGACGCGAGCGTGGCCGTCGGCGTCTCGGTGACCAACTCCGTGTGCCAGTGGCCGATCGTCCGGTTCGGGAGCGAGGAGCTCAAGGCGCGCGTGCTGCCGCCGCTGGCGCGGGGCGAGGTGCTCGGCGGGATCATGCTCACAGAGCCGGCGGCGGGCTCGGACCTGGCGTCGCTCCGGACCACGTACCGGCGCGACGGCGACCGCTACCTGCTGTCCGGGTCCAAGGCATGGATCACGAGTGCGGGGGTGGGGGCGACGTTCGTCGTCCTGGCCACGCAGGACCCGGCGCTGCGCGCCCGCGGGATCAGCGCGTTCGTGCTCGACGCCCGGCAACCCGCGGTGATCGTGCACGCGCCGGAGAAGAAGATGGGGCTCCGGTCGTCGGTCACCGCCGCCGTGACGCTGGAGGACGCCGAGGTCCCCGCCGCGAACCTCCTGGGGAGCGAGGGGGAGGGGATGAAGATCGCGCTCGCGACGCTCGACCACTCGAGGCTCGGTATCGCCGCCCAGTCGCTCGGCATCGCGCAGGCGGCGTTCGACGAGGCGATCACGTACGCGAAGCAGCGCGAGCAGTTCGGACGGCCGATCATCGAGCACCAGGCCGTCGGTTTCCGGCTCGCGGACATGGACGCCGAGCTCGAGGCCTCGCGCTGGCTGACGTACCGCGCCGGGTGGCTCTCGGAACGGACTGGGCGGCTGAGCCGCACGAGCGCCCAGGCGAAGCTGGTCGCGAGCGAGATGGCCAACCGCGTCGTCGCGCTCGCGGTGCAGGTCCACGGCGGGTACGGGTACTCGCGGGAGTTCGCGGTCGAGCGCCTGTACAGGGATGCGCGCGTGACCACGATCTACGAGGGCACGAGCGAAGTGCAGCGCATGGTGATCGCGCGCGTCCTCCACGACCTCGACTCCACCGCGCCGGCGTGACGGTGCCCCGGGGACGCGGCGACGCGCCGGGGGGCCGGCGCGTCGGCGTCCGTGTCGGGGGGGAAGGTGGTTACTCCTCGACCTTGATGCTGATCGAGCGGGGCTTCGCCTCCTCCCGCTTGGGGAGCGTCAAGTGCAGCACGCCGTGGCGGTACGCCGCCCGGACCTTCTCGGGGTCGACGTTGGTGGGCAGGCTGAACGAGCGCTCGAACGACCCGTAGGCCCGCTCCACGCGGTGATACGTCTCGCCCTCGGTGGCCTTCTCGAACCGCCGGGTGCCCTTGAGAGTGAGGACGCCGTTCTCGACCGAGACCTCGACGTCCTTGGGCTCGAGGCCCGGGACCTCGACCGCGATCTCGAGCGCGTCCTTGGTCTCGCGGACGTCCACCGCCGGCATCCAGCTGCCCGAGATGTAGTCCTCGTCGACCCGCCGACCGTGCCCCCAGATGTCGTTGAACATGCGGTTCATGCGGTCCTGCACCGTCGACAGCTCCTTGAACGGGTCCCAACGAACGATGGTGCTCATGGTCATCCTCCGTTTCAGGCCCCTCGGGGCCAGATCACAATATAGGATCTAAGCCACTATTTGTCAAGTCCGGTTCCTTAAGTTCTCCAGAATCTTAGTGCACTGGACTAATAGCGATGGAAGTCACGCCCCCAGGCGGGCATGCGAGAATACGCCCCGAGTGTTGCCTGCCCTGGAGGGTTCGAGATGACGGCTCCGTTGATTGCACTTCTGGCGCTCGCTGCACAGCCGCTGGGCCTTCGGGTGGAGGTGCAGCCGCTCGGCAAGGGCACCCAGGGAACGGTCGTGGGCGTCGCGATCCAGGTCGCGCCCGAGGACCGGAAGCGGGCCGGTGAGCGCCTCAGGGTCGCGGTGTCGTTCCGGCAGGGCGGCACGACGGTGGACTCGGCCCAGGCGGTCGTGGATCTGCAGATGGACGGGAGCGCGCTCCTCTACCGGGAGTGGCCGGTCGGAGAGGGCGAGGTGAACCTGTTCGTGGAGAGCCTGGACGGAACGGCGAACGGCGGCTGGACCGGCAAGGTCGTCGTGCCTGCCGCCGAGAAGCCGTTCGAGCCCGCGCCGGGGTCGGCGCCGGACGCGCTCGCCCTGGCGCCGTCGGCTCCGGCCAAGGGCGTCGTGCATTTCAAGCCCCCGGCGAGGTCGGGGGGGATCGAGGCGCTCGAGCTCGAAGTCGACGTCCCGGAGGGCACCGCGAGGGTGGAGTTCTTCCAGGACGGACAGCTGCTGTTCCAGCGGCAGCGGGGACCGTGGACCGCCTCGGTGTCCCTCGGGCAGATCGCGCGCAAGACGACGATCCGCGCGGTCGCCTACGCCGCCGACGGCAGGTTTCTGGGCGAGGACTCGCTGGTGCTCAACAGCGCGTCCAACCAGCTGCCGGTCGACATCCTGATCGGTCCCGCGCCGAACGGGGGCGAGGGGAGCCTCGTGACGGTGTCGGTCGGCGGGAGCGCGGCGGTCACGGAGGTCGTGCTGCGCGGCGACGACCGCCCGCTCGTCCGCTGGACCGCGTGCCCGTGCGTCACGACGCTGTCGTCCAAGCTGCTGGCGCAGACCAAGGTGCTGTCGGCGGACGCTTCCAACGCGGACGGGTTGCGCGGCGAAGCCGTGAAGGTGATCGGCACGACCGGATACCAGGAGGCGGTGAAGGTCGAGGTCGTCGAGCTGCCGGTGACGGTGCTGGACCACGAGGGCAAGCTCGTGACCGGACTCCCGCGCGACTCGTTCCGGGTCCTCGAGGACGGGGTCGAGGTGCCGCTCGACTCGTTCGCGACGACCGAGGAGCTGCCTCTCTCGCTCGGGATCCTCGTGGACACGTCGGGCTCCATGCTTCCGGAGTTCCCCGAGGTCCGCAGGGCGGTCGCCGGCTTCGGCAGCCGGCTCCTCCGCGAGGGCGACCACTACTTCCTGATGACGTTCTCGTTCGAGCCCAAGATGAGGCTCGAGTGGAACGGGGATCCGCAGGGACTGGTGGGCGCGCTCGAGCGGACCGTCCCGGAGGGCGGGACCTCGCTGTACGACGCCCTGGTGCGCTCCCTCGAGATGTTCCGCGGGAGGCGCGGGCGCTCCGCCCTCGTCCTCCTGTCGGACGGCGACGACAACACGTCGCGCACGTCGTGGGACGCAACGCTGCGGTACGCCCGCACGGCGAGGGTCCCGATCTTCACGATCGGGTACGGGATCGGCGCGCTCGACTTCACGATCAAGGCGCACCTCAAGGACCTCGCGACGGCGACCGGAGCGGAGGTGTTCTCGGCGCCCAAGAAAGCCGGCACCCTCGACGAGGTGTACCAGCGCATCGACAAGGAGCTCCGAGCCCAGTACCTGCTCACGTACCGCTCGCCGTCGACGAAGGGACCCGACTCGTTCCGGACGGTGCGCGTGGTGGTGAAGGGCGAAGGACTGCAGGCCAGGACGATCGCGGGCTACTACCCGTCGCAGTGATGCTCCTCCCCGGCCGTGTCATCCCCGGGCACCGTCCGGCCGTCTCCACCCCCAGGGAGGGACGGCGATGAAGCGGATCGCAGCGATGCTGCTGGTGATGGCAGGGGCGGCCTCGGCGCTCGCCGGGTGCGCCGTCGGCCTCGTGGTGCCAGGACCGCCGCCCGCTCCGTTCGTCGAGGTGCGCGCGGCGATGCCCGGACCGGGGTTCGTGTGGATCGACGGGTACTGGGGGTGGCGTTCCCGTTGGGTATGGACGCCCGGCACGTGGGCGCGACCGCCCCATCCCCGTGCGGTATGGGTGCCGGGCCGCTGGTACCGCCACGGCGGCGGGTGGAGGTGGACGCCGGGGCGGTGGCGGTGAGGCCGGCATTCTGCGGCGGTTGAGCGGGCTCTTCGACGCGGGAGGCGGTATACTCCTCCCACGGTGCCCCATCAGGTCCTCGTAACCCCGGACGTCGCGGAGCGCACGACGCGCGCCACGGGCGCCGTCCGTGCAGGCGACAGCGTCTCAGGCGCGGTCGTGGTCACCAACGCCGGCTCGCTCGTCGGCTGGGAGGGCGTCGAGTGCCACGACACGCTCTGGATCGTCGTGGGCGACGGCGCACAGCGGCTTCCGGTGCACGCCTTCCTCTCGCTCCCCGAGACGTGCTCGGGGGTGCAGCTCGACGGCGCCATCGACGCGGCGCTCGAGGTGCTCCGCCTGCGCGAGCGGCTCGACGAGCAGCGGCGCGCCGTGGCCGTCGCACGCGACCAGCAGCTCGACCTGGTGCGCGTGGGGATCGCGCTGACGGCGGAGCGCGACCTCAACCGCCTGCTGCAGCTCATCCTCTCCACCGGCCGG
>DATKLI010000084.1:0-14803 GCA_035542455.1 Thermoanaerobaculaceae bacterium | reverse complement strand
TCGAGCGGGTCGAGGCCGGTCGCGCGCGCGAGCTTGTCGATCGTGGCCTCCGCCGCCCACGTCACCTGCGGTGCGCCGAAGCCGCGGAACGCGCCGCCGAACAGGTTGTTGGTGTACGCGACCCGCGTCGTGACGCGTACCGCCGGAACGTGGTACGGGCCGATCGAGGAGACGTTGGCGCGCTCCGCGACGACCGTCGAGATCCCGATGTACGCGCCGGCGTCCAGCACGGTGTCGACCTCGGCGAAGCGCAAGCGCCCGCTCCGGTCCGCGCCCCACCGGTGCCGGATCACCATCGCGTGCCGCTTCGACGACACCTGCATGTCGAGCTCGCGCGGGAGGACGAACCGCACCGGCCGACCGGTCGCGAAGGCGAGCACGGCGGCACACGCCGCCGGCTCGGACGGGTAGTCCTCCTTCCCTCCGAAGCCGCCTCCGGTGGGCGCCTGCTCGACCCGCACCGCGGCGAGGGGGAGCCCGAGAGCGCGCGCGACCGCCTGCTGGACGTAGAACGGGCACTGGCACGACGCGACGATCGTGATGCGCCGGCGTCCCTCCGGGATCGCGAGGCACCCTTGCGGCTCGAGGTACGCGTGCTCCTGTCCGCCGACCCGGTACTCCGCCTCGATCACGACGGCGGCCCGGGCGCGGGCGGCGTCGCGGCGCACCACGCGAAACTCCCGGATGAGGTTTCCCCAGGGGTGCACGAGCGGGGCGTGCGCGGTGAGCGCCTCGACCGGGTCGTGCACCGCCGGCAGCGGCTCGAGGTCCGCCCGGATGAGGCGCGCGGCGGCCCACGCCGCCTCGGGCGTGCGCGCCGCGACCAGCGCGAGCCGCTCGCCCACCATCCGTACGCGGTCGGCTGCGAGCAGCGGTTGGTCCTCGAAGATCACCCCCACCAGGTTCTTGCCCGGGACGTCGGCCGCGGTCACCACTGCCTCGACGCCGGCGACGGCGCGCGCCGCGGCCGTGTCGATCCCGGCGATCCGCGCCGAGGCGAGCGGCGACACCGCAGCCGCCGCGTGGAGCATCCCGGGGAGGGCGAGGTCGGCGACGTAGCGTGTGCTCCCCGTGACCTTGGCCCGGGCGTCGGGACGCTCGTGTCGCCCGCCGAGAGGACCCGGCTCAGGCGAGCCGGTCCCGCGAGCCGGCCGCGGCCGCCTACGGGGAGACATGGGCCTCCTCGCCCTGCGCAACGTCGGCCAGGGCCTCCAGGACCTTCACGTAGCCGGTGCACCGGCACAGGTTCCCCGCGAGCAGACGCGCACGCGTCTCGGCGTCGGCGGGACCGTGCGCGACGGCAGCCGCGCCGGCCACCGCCAGCCCCGGCGTGCAGAACCCGCACTGGACCCCCCCGTGCGTCACCAGCGCCTCCTGGAACGGGTGCAGCGCGCCGTCGTGCTGAAGCCCCTCGACCGTCACGACGTCGTGGCCGGCGGCCGATGCCGCGAGGACGAGGCAGGACGTCACCGGTGCGCCGTCGAGCAGCACCGTGCACGCTCCGCACTCCCCGGCCCCGCACCCCTCCTTGGTCCCCGTCAAGCCGGCGTCCTCGCGGATGAGGTCGATGAGGCGGCGCCCGGGCGCCACATCGAACATCCGACGCTCGCCGTTGAGCGTCAGCGTCACGGTGATCCGTTCAGTCACCGCCCGCCTCCCTCAGGAAACGGTCGAGGAGCACGGCGGCGGCGACGCGCCGGTACGCAGCCGGTGCGCGCACGTCGTCGATCGGGGCGATGTCGCGCTGGAGCGCGACCGCCGCCTCGCGCCGCACCGCCTCCTCGGGGCGGCGCCCGCTCACGGCCGCCTCCGCGCGGCGCGCCCGCACCGGCGTCGGCGCCACGGAGCCCAGAGCGAGCCTCACCGCCTCGACGGTCCCGTCCGGCCGCACGACGGCGCGCCCGGCGAAGCTGACCACCGAGATCACCTGCTCGCGGCGCGGGCCCACCTTGACGAAGCGCTCCATCACGCGCCGCGCGGGCGCGACGGTCGCGAGCGGGAGCGCCACGGACACCAGGAGCTCGCCGCTCGCGAGTGCGCAGCGCCCCGGTCCGAGGAAGAACTCGCCGACGGGGAGGTGCCGGGTCCCGCCCGGCCCCGCGATGGCCAGGACGGCGCCGGCGACCAGGAGCGCCGGGGCGGTGTCGGCGGCGGGGGACGCGTTGGCGAGGTTGCCGCCGAGCGTCGCCCGGCACTGGATCGGCCACGCGCCGACCGTTCCTGCCGCGGCGGCGAGCGCCGGGAAGAGCGCGCGGATCCCCGCGTCCGCTGCGATCCGGTCCATCGGGGTCGCGGCCCCGATCTCGATCCCGTCCGACGTGCGCCTGATACCGGCGAGCCCCAGCCCGTCGAGATCGACGAGGCAGCCGACGCTCCTCCTGCCGTCCCTCAGCTGCACCAGCAGGTCGGTGCCTCCGGCGACGGGACGCGCGTCCGGCCGCGCCGCGAGGACGGCGACCGCCTCGGAGACGGTGGCGGGTCGGAGAACCTCCTGAACGGGGACGTCCACGCTGTCGCTCCCGGTGTCGGGCGCCGCACCGTTCCGGGACCGGGTGCGCGACAGCGGCCCGGCGCGGGCGACGCCTCACCGGCAATAGTAGGCTCGCACCCGCGACTTTCCAAGTTCGGGCCGCCCGCGGGCCGCGCGCCCGGTGCCGGCGTTGTACGCTTGCCAGCGCCCGTACGGGCGGGGAGGGACACGTGGGGCGTGTTCTTGCGACGGCGTTCTTGCTCGCGTCGGCTGCGACCGCGACGACGCAGAGCCTGCGGCGGACACCCGTCGTGCAGGTCGTCGAGAAGGTCAGGCCGGCCGTGGTCAACCTCACGGCGCGCCAGGTCGTGACGGTGCGCCGGCGCTCGGTCTTCGACGACCTGTTTCCGGAGTTCGCACCGCCCGGATCCGAGGTGTACTCGTCGCAGTCGCTCGGCAGCGGCGTGCTGATCTCGACCGACGGCCTGATCGTGACCAACGAGCACGTCATCGAGGGTGCGGCCGAGATCAAGGTCCGTTTCGCGGACGGCAAGAGCGTCAACGCCGAGGTGATCGGGTCGGACGCCGACGCCGACCTCGCGGTGCTGCGGGTGCCGGCGAAGGGCCGGCCGTTCCTCCCCCTCGCCGAGCAGGACGACTCGATGATCGGCGAGACCGTGATCGCGGTCGGCAACCCGCTCGGGCTCGAGAGCACGGTGACCGTCGGGGTTCTCTCCGCCCGCGACCGGACCGTGACCTCCCCGAGCACGCGCCGCGTGTACACGGACTTCCTGCAGACCGACGCTTCGATCAACCCCGGGAACTCCGGCGGGGCGCTCGCCGACCTCGATGGGCGCCTGATCGGGATCAACACGGCGATCATCGGGGACGCGCAGGGGATCGGGTTCGCGATCCCGGCGAAGAGGGTCCGCAGGGTGGTCAACGACCTCCTTCGCTACGGGCACGTGCAGGCCGCGTGGCTCGGGATGTTCGTGAAGAGCCGCGGCGAGACGCCCGAGAGGTCCCGCGGCGAGCGGGAGGGCGTCGAGGTCGTCGACGTGTTCCCCGACTCGCCGGCCAGCACGGCGGGGATCCAGCACGGCGCCGTGCTTCTGGCCGCCAACGGGCGGCCGATCGCGGGGCGGGACGACTACGCGACGATGCTGGCGCAGCTCGCCCCCGGCGATCACGCCACTCTCGACGTGGCCGAGCGCGGCGCGTCACGCGTGGTGGAGCTGAGGGCGACGCGCCCCCCCGCCGACCTCGGCGAGCAGGTGCTCATGCGGTTCGTGGGGGTGAAGCTCGCGGCGCAGGGGAAGCGTGTCGTGATCACCCACGTCGTGCGGGGGAGCAGGGCCGACGACACCGGCCTCGACAGCGGCGACACGGTGCTGCAGGTCGACGGCGAGGCGGTCGCCGACGTCGCGGACGTGAACCGCATCGTCGGCCGCGAGCACACCCGCTCGTCGCTGATGCTCGTGATCGGCCGCGGTGCGTTCGCGTACCAGGTACCGTTCCCGATGTCGCCGTAGCCGCGCGCGCTCGCCAAGGCCGCCGGCGGGCGGAGACCGTCCGTGCCCGGCCGTCTCGCCGCCGGCGCCTGGGCTATACTCTCCCGCGTGGCGGAGCGAGCCGTCGGCGTGGTGACAGCCGTGTTCGGTCCACTGGTGCGGGTACAGGTGGGCGACGAGCCGCTGGTCGTTCCGTTCCGCCGGTCGCTCCGCTGGCCCGACGGCGTCGAGGACAAGCGTCTGGTGGTCGGCGATCACGTCTTCCTCGAGGGCCGCGTCCCGGACCTCGTGGTCAGCGAGGTGGACTCGCGCCGTACCACGCTGACCCGGCGCTCGCCCGGTGAGAGGCGCGCTCGGGTGATCGCCGCCAACGTGGACAGGGCGGTGGTCGTCATGGCCGCCGTCTCGCCCGAACCCAACCCCCGGCTGCTGGATCGGCTCCTCGTGGCGTGCCACCACGCGGGGATCGAGCCGCTGATCTGCTTCAACAAGGTGGACCAGGGCACGGCGGGGATCGACGCCTGGATCGGCGACTACCAGGACGCCGGGTACGAGATCCTCCTCGTGTCGGCGCGGACCGCGCGGGGCGTTGGAGAGCTGACCCGCAAGATCTCCGGCAGGACGACGCTGTTCTGCGGCCCCTCGGGCGTCGGGAAGTCGGCGCTCCTCAACGCCATCCACCCCGGGTATCGCCTCCGGGAAGGGTCGATCTCCGAGGCGACCGGCAAGGGACGGCACACGACCACGACGGCGCAGCTGCTGCCGCTGCCGGGTGCGGGGTTCGTCGTCGACACCCCTGGAGTCCGGGAGTTCGGCTTCTGGGACCTGACGGCTGCGCGCCTCCAGAGCTGCTTCCCGGAGTTCGCGTGCGTGGGAGGTCGGTGCCAGTTCTCCGATTGCACGCACACCACCGAGGCCGGGTGCGCGGTGCAAGCCGCCGTCCAGGGCGGTGCGCTCTCGTCGCGACGGTACTCGTCCTTCGTCAAGCTCCGCCAGGAACTCGTCGAGGGCGCCTAGCCCGGGCCGGGGGTCAACCCCGAGCCGACGCGTTCCGCCGCCCCCTCGCCGCGCCAGATCAGCAACCCTTCGGCCAGACCCAGAACGAGGCCTCCCGCGGGAAGCGACGTGACGCCGAGCGGCGCCTCGGGGAGCTTGAGGAGAGGAGCGGTTGAGCGTTCCGTGAGCGCCACCCGGACGAGCCCGGCGTCGCAGGGTGGGCTGAGCCCGGCGAGGATCCCGGCCGGGGTGGAGGCGAGCGCGCGACAGCACGGCAGCGCGAAGACGTCCGGTCTCGTCTCCCCCTGGAGCGACGCGAGGGAGAGGCGCTCCCCGTCGCTGGCGACGAGCGTGTCCGCGCCGAGCCACGCGATGCCGCCGCGGCCGTTGACGGCGAGTTCGTGCGTGGCCGCGCCCTGGATCACCACGACCCCTCCCTCCGGCCACCGCGCACACGCCACGGCGGCGCCGTCGGGTGCGACGGTCAGGTAACGAAACGAGCCGGCCGAGGCGAGGCGCGGTGGGGTGCGGCCATCGAGGGCCACGCGCCACACGCCGCCCGGATCGACGAACCACAGGTCGCCGTTGGCCGGGACGACGGCGGGGAAGAGCACCCACCGGGGCCACACGAGCAGCACGGCCTCCTCGCCGACGGCGGGCTTCCACACGACCTCGAAGCCGGGGCCCTTGGGCCGGGAGAACACGAACCCGCTCTCCTCCCCGTCGACGCGGCACCCCGTGCGGACGGGCGGGAGCGACCCGGCCGCGAGCCACTTGCAGAGGTCGGGTTCGCCTTTGGCACGCAGGCGTGCGGCCACCTCCAGGCGGATCTGGGTGTTGGCCGTGGGCGCCACGTCCGCAATCGTTGCGGCGCCCGTCGCAACGAGCCGCGCCCGCGCGTCCCTACGAGCCTCGTCGCGGTCCTCCCGCGACGTCTGGTCCTTCTGCTTCTCCTTGGGCAGGCCTGCCTCGAGCGGGGCGGCGAGCGCGTTCTTGAGGGCCCGCGGCAGCGCCGGGTACGCCTTGCCGCTGGCCTTCTGCCAGGCCAGGAGGAAGTCGAACGGGCTCCGGCGGGCGCGCGGAGCGTCACCGAACGTCTCGACGAGAAGGGCGGTCGCCGCCCCGAGCTGCGGGCTCGCGCCGCCCACCTGGCGCAGACGCGCGATGGCGGCGCGCCGGTTCTGCCAGTGCCTTTCGTTGTCGAGGGCCTCCGAGAGACAGGTGTCGAGCGCGGCCGCTGCGTCTCTGGGCTCGAGCCAGTCGCGAACGGGCCGCAACGTCGGCGGCAGCGCCGCGAGCGCGAGCGAACCGGAGTCCGCGAGCGCTTCGGCGACTGCGAGCAGGGGCTCGCCGCACCGCTGATCGGGGGGCGCCGGCCCGATGCTCGCGGCGAGGATCACTGGCGCCAGGGTGCGCGCGATCTCCTCGGCTCCGGGGGTCTCGCTCCTGGGTACGAGGACGACCGCCGAGCCGCCGTGGACCACGGCGTCGATCGCCGCGCCCTCGGTCTCGGCGATCGTGATCGAGAGCGGCGGCACCGCGTCCGCGGCGACGAGGCCCTGGAGCTGCGCGCCGAGCGCGGAGACGATGCCCGCCTCGTCGAACGGCTTCGACGGCGGCTTGGCGGTCGACCAGAGGCCGGGCGAGAGCAGGTAGCAGGCGGCGAGATCGGGGTCGCCGAGTGCGACCTCCGCGAACGGGCGCGCCTTCCAGGGTGTCAGGTGAGCGAAAACGCCTTTCGGAGCGGGCTCGCCGGATGGCTCATTGCCCAACATGACGGCCGGAACGAGTAAAACGGCGGTCAACAGGGCGAAAAGGCTGTAGGACTCTTGACAAACTCGGGTCATGGTCCCAATAATAGCGTAGGAACCGACCCACAAAGGAGGACGGGGAATGAATAAGTCAGAGATGGCCGTGAAACTGGCGAAGAAGGTCAGCCTGACACACGCCAAGGCGGCGGACGTCGTGGACGCGATCTTCAACGCCCACAAGGGCATCGTCGCGGTCGAACTGGACGCCGGGCGCAAGGTGACCGTCCCCGGGTTCGGCACGTTCGCGACACGGAAGCGGTCGGCGCGCCAGGGTCGCAACCCGGCGACGGGCAAGACGATCATGATCAACGCTCGCAAGTACGCCACGTTCAAGGCAGGCAAGACGCTGAAGGAGAAGCTGGCCAAGTAGGCCGGTCGCCGAGGGAGGAACGATGAACAAGACGGAACTGATCACGAAGCTCGCGAAGAAGGCGGGTCTCACCCAGGCGAAGGCCGCCGAGGCCGTGGACGCGATCTTCAACGCCAACAAGGGCCTTATCGCGGTGGAGCTGGGCGCCGGCCGCCGGGTCACGCTGCCCGGGTTCGGCGGGTTCTCCGTCCGCAAGCGCTCCGCTCGTTCCGGCCGCAACCCCGCGACCGGGGCGGCGATCCGGATTCCGGCGCGTGCGTACCCGGCGTTCAAGGTCGGGAAGACCCTCAAGGAGAAGGTCGCCAAGTAGCGTCCCCACGAGCACGAGTGGCATCGTTCCTGGGCGCGGGCGACCGCGCCCAGGTTGCGTCCGGGCAGCCAACTCATCGCCGACCGGCGGCGAGGTGCATCCGTCGAAGCGTAGGGGCTTGACATTTCCGATCGGCGAGGGTAAGAACCCGCCCCGTGCGCCGACCTCGAGGACTGAGACCGGATCTCCTGCATCGTCGCTGCTCCCCGCGCGCCGGCCCGACCGCTAAGCACAAGATATTGGGGCGGATGGCAGCCAGGGGCCCAAGATCTTGCGGTGGCCCCTTGACAAGCCATGGGAGCCGCCCTACATTCGAGCGGCAAAGTTCAAGTAGTACTTGAACTCCAGGGAAGGGGGATTTGGGATGTCCGCGGAACCATCATCTCTCGCCGTCGCGGCTTCTCGCCGTCCCGATGCCCACGGCGTTTCTGTACGACGGTTGTTCACCGACGGGGAGCACCACCCCTTCGAAACGGTGCGGTGGGAACGCCGGACGGCCCGGATCACCGGCAGCGACGGCGCGGTGGTATTCGAGCAGACCGACGTGGAGGTTCCCGAATCCTGGTCGCAAACCGCGACGAACATCGTCGCTCAGAAGTACCTTCACGGACACCTCGGCACCCCCGAGCGCGAGAGCTCCGTCCGCCAGCTCATCGCCCGGGTGGTGCGCACCGTCGTCGAGTGGGGACGAACGGGAGGCTACTTCGCGGACGCGGAATCCGAGCATGCTTTCGAGGACGAGCTCACCTACCTGCTCCTGAACCAGATGGTCTCGTTCAACTCGCCGGTTTGGTTCAACGTCGGGATCGAGCCGAAGCCTCAGTGCTCGGCGTGCTTCATCAACTCGGTCCACGACTCGATGGAGTCGATCCTCGACCTCGCGAAGACCGAGGCGATGCTGTTCAAGTTCGGTTCCGGCACGGGCTCGAACCTCTCGGCGCTGCGCTCCTCGCACGAGCCGCTGGGAGGCGGCGGCACCGCATCCGGACCGGTCTCGTTCATGAGGGGGTTCGACTCGTTCGCCGGCGTGATCAAGTCGGGCGGGAAGACGCGGCGCGCCGCCAAGATGGTGATCCTCAACATCGAGCACCCCGACATCCTCCACTTCATCCGGTGCAAGGCCGAGGAGGAGAAGAAGGCGCACGTCCTGATCTCGGCGGGGTACCCCGCGGGGTTCGAGCAGGAGGGCGGCGCCTACGAGTCGATCCAGTACCAGAACGCCAACCACTCCGTGCGCGTGACCGACGAGTTCATGCGTGCGGTCGAGGACGACGGGTGGTGGGAGACCCGCGCGGTCACGACCGGGGAGGTGGCGGGGCGTTACCGGGCGCGGGAGCTTATGCACACCATGGCCGAGGCCACCTGGGTGTGCGGCGACCCCGGCATCCAGTACGACACGACGATCAACCGCTGGCACACCTGCAAGAACACAGCGCGCATCAACGCCAGCAATCCGTGCTCCGAATACATGTTCCTCGACGACACCGCGTGCAATCTCGCCTCGCTGAACCTCATGCGGTACGTTGACGAGCGCGGTGAGTTCCAGACCGACAGCTTCCGGCACGCGGTGGACGTCACGATCCTCGCGCAGGAGATCCTCGTCGACTTCGCCCACTACCCCACGCCGAGGATCGCCGCGAACTCGCACGACTTCCGTCCGCTCGGCCTCGGCTACGCCAACCTCGGCGCTCTGCTCATGGCGGACGGGCTGCCGTACGACTCGGCTGAAGGCCGCGCGTACGCCGCCGCGATCACGTCGGTCATGTGCGGCGAGGCGTACCTCGCCTCCGCCCGCATCGCGGAGGCGATGGGGCCGTTCCCCGGCTACCAGGTCAACCGCGAGCCGATGCTCGAGGTGATCGCGATGCACCGCGACGCGGCGCACCGGATTCCGACGCGCGGCGTCGCGCCGCAGCTCCGCAAGGCGGCCACGGAGTCGTGGGATGCGGCGCTCGAGCACGGCCGCGCGTTCGGCTACCGCAACTCGCAGGTGACGGTTCTGGCGCCGACCGGCACGATCGGCTTCATGATGGACTGCGACACCACGGGGGTCGAGCCGGACCTGGCCCTCGTCAAGGTCAAGCGCCTGGTCGGGGGCGGCACGATCAAGATCGTCAACCAGACCGTCCCCCGCGCTCTGGCGAAACTGGGGTACGACGAACCGAGCCGCACCGCCATCCTCAGGCACCTCGAGACAACCGGCACCATCGAGGGCGCACCCGGGCTGAGCGACGAGCACCTGCCGGTGTTCGACTGCGCCTTCAAGGCGATCTCCGGCACGCGCTTCATCTCTCCGCTCGGGCATCTCCGGATGATGGGCGCCGTCCAGCCGTTCCTGTCGGGTGCGATCTCGAAGACCGTCAACGTACCCGAGGAAACCTCGTCCGAGGAGATCGAGAAGCTCTACATAGAGGGTTGGAAGCTCGGCCTGAAGGCGGCCGCCGTCTACCGCGACAACTGCAAGGGGTCGCAGCCGCTCGCTGCGGCGGGGGAGAAGTCCGCGGCACCGGGGTTTCAGCCGACGCGCCGGAAGCTCCCGGACGAGCGGGTGGCGATCACCCACAAGTTCTCGGTCGAGGGGCAGGAAGGGTACGTCACGGTCGGCCTCTACGAGGACGGGAAGCCGGGGGAGCTGTTCATCACGATGGCCAAGGAAGGCTCCACGCTCTCCGGAGTGATGGACGCCTTCGCCACCGCGATCTCGCTGACGCTCCAGTACGGCGTCCCGCTCGAGTTCCTCGTCAACAAGTTCTCCCACGTCCGGTTCGAGCCGGCGGGGTGGACGAACAACCCGCAGATCCCGTACGCGAAGTCGATCATCGATTACATCTTCCGGTGGCTCGCCTCGAAGTTCCTGGCGCCAGAGGACCAGGCGGCCGTCGGGGTGCAGCCGGTCGCGGGGGACGACGACACGCCGCAGTCGGTCGCACCGAGCCCCCGGCAGCCGGCGCTACCCGGTCTCGATGCCGGCGAGACATCGCACCTGTTCGTCAATCAAGCCGACGCGCCGCCCTGCCCGACGTGCGGGATGATGATGGTGCGCGCGGGGGCCTGCTACAAGTGCGGCAACTGCGGCACCGTTCACGGGTGCAGTTGACGCGACGGCAGTCGAGGGTCGGTTCCGGGCCGGGGCTCCGCAGCCCCGGCCCCGGTGTCTAGGGAGCCGGACCGCTCGAGAGCGCCGGCCAGGAAAGCGCGCACCCGCCCGGCGAACTGCGGATCCTGGTGACAGTCGGAGTGACCGCGCCCCGCGATGCGCCACGCCTCTGCGTTCACCCTGGCGGCCCCGAGGAGCCGCGCGACGTGCTCGACCGGGACCGTGCGGTCATCCTCGCCGTGGACGAGCAGCAGCCGCCCCGCGACGCGCCCCGCGTGACGCTCGGGGGCGAGCTCGTCGAGACGGGCGCCGATGCGCCACTCGAGGAAGCGCAGGGCGAGAGGGATCGCGGGGGCGAGGAGGGGCGAGCCGAGGCCGGCCTGGACGATCGCCTCCCGCGGGTGCGCGAACGAGCCGACCGTGACCACGGCGCGGATGCGGCGGTCGTGCGCGGCCGCGTGGATCGCCGCGCTGCCGCCGATCGAGAGGCCGACGACCGCGATCCGCCCGCCGTCCACGTCCGCGCGCCCCGCGAGGAAGTCGATCGCCGAGCGGATGTCCTCGGAGAACTTCTTCATCGACCCGTGCCCGTCGGGGTCCGAGGCCCCGTGGTGGCGAGCGTCGAACGCCAGCAGGTGGTACCCCGCGGGGTGGAGGATCTCGACGTACGGGAGCGTCCGCTCGGCGTTGCGGTTCCAGCCGTGCACGAGGACGACGGTCGGGCGCCGGCCCTCGCCGCCGGGGATCCACCATCCGTGCAGCCTCCGATTGCGGAGCGTGGGGATGCGCACGGTGGAGAAGCCGACGCCGAGGTCGGCCGGCGTTCGGCGGGGCCCAACCCGCGCCGTTCGCCACGCCAGCGCCATGAGGACGATCACGCCGGCCTGGTACGCGAGCAGCACGCCGACGAGCACGAGGACCCACGCCATCGTGTCGGCTCAACGCCGGGCGCGCCGACGTCATTTCGCCTCTCGGGGCGTTCCGGTACGATGGCCTCGGAGCGCGGGAGCGTGCGATGACGGCGGAGATCCTGAGTGGAGCGTGGGCCGCGGCGTGGCGCGACGCCCTCAACGCGAGCGAGGCGTACCGGGCCGCCGCGGCCTCGTGGGAGGGCACCGTCGTTGCCGTCGTCCGCGCCGACCCGGGGCGCGGCATCGAGAGCCGCGCGGTGTTCCTGGATCTCTGGCACGGGTCGTGCCGCGACGCTCGTCTCGCCTCCGACCGCGACATCGAGGCCGCGCGGTACGTCCTGACCGCGAGCCCCTCCGCGTGGGCCGAACTGCTGGGCGGCACTCTCGACCCCATCGCGGCGGTGATGAGCGGCCGGCTCGAGCTCACGAAAGGGAGCGTGATGGCGCTGCTCCCTCACGTCGCGGCGGCGAGGGAGCTGCTCGTGACGGCGTGGGCGTTGGGAGCGCCCCCGCCTGAGTGGTCTGCCCGCTAGCGGCGAGACCGGGCGGCGGGGAGCGGGAGGTGCCAGCGATGGATCGTCGATCGAGGGCGAACGCGGGAGGATCCGAGCGCAGCGCGAGGGCCGGAGTGGCGGCCGCCGTGCGGCGCGCCGCGGCGGCGATTGCGCTCGCGGCGGTGGTCGGGTGCAACGCGGCGGCGGTCCGAACCGCCCCGGACGCCGGTCGGGCGGGAGCCGTCGCGTCGGCGGCTCCTGCGGCGACCGCCGCCGGCCTCGAGGTGCTCGGGGCCGGCGGAAACGCCGTCGACGCGGCCGTGGCGACGGCGCTCGCTCTCGCCGTGGTCCACCCCTCGGCTGGGAACCTGGGAGGCGGCGGCTTCGCCGTCGCCCGGATGGCGGGTCGCGTCGAGGCGCTCGACTTCCGCGAGACGGCCCCGGCCGCCGCCACCGCCGGCATGTTCCTGGGAGCGAACGGCACGCCGGATCCGGAGAGGTCGCTGGTCGGGCCACTGGCGGCCGGCGTGCCGGGATCGCCGGCGGGGTTGTTCGAGCTCCAGCGCCGGCTGGGGCGGCTGCCGTGGCCCGTGGTGGTGGCGCCGGCCGCGCGCCTCGCGGTGGAGGGTTTCGTCGTGACGGCGCGCGTGAAGCGGAACGTGGATGCGGCGCGCGACCTGCTCGAGCGCTTCCCCGAAACGGCGGCGGTGTGGATGCCGGGAGGGCAGCCGCCGCCCGAAGGGAGCGTGGTCCGGCTCCCGGCCCTGGCGGTGACGTTGCGGTCGTACGCCGAACGCGGGCCCGAAGCCCTCACCGCCGGCGCGGCGGCCGATGCCATCGTCCGCTGCTCGCGGTCGCACGGCGGCATCCTCACGCAGGCCGACCTCGAAGGGTACCGCCCGGTGTGGCGGCAGCCGCTCGTGTTCTCGGCGTTCGGATGGGACGCCGCCTCGATGCCGCTGCCCTCCTCGGGCGGGATCATCGTGGCCGAGACGACGGGGATGCTCGAGCGCCTGCGGTGGGGAAAGCTCCCGGTCGGCTCGGCAGACCGCGTCCACCTGCTTGCGGAGACGTGGCGCCGGGCGTTCGCCGACCGCTTCCTGCTCGGCGATCCGGCCACCACGCTCGCGGGTAGCGCGCAGCTCCTCGACCCGGCGTGGCTCGCCCGCCGGGCGGGCGAGATCGACGTCGCGCGGGCGACGAGGTCCGACGCCGTGCGGCCGTGGCCGGGGCACGAGAGACCGGAGTCGCGGGAGACAACGCACCTGTCTGCGGTCGACCGCGACGGCAACGCGGTGGCGCTCACGACCACGCTCAACGGGAGCTTCGGGTGCGGCCTCCTGGTGCCGGAGCTCGGGATACTGCTCAACAACGAGATGGACGACTTCGCGAGCGCTCCCGGCACGCCGAACCTGTACGGACTCGTCCAGGGCGTCGCCAACGCCGTCGGGCCGGGCAAGCGGATGCTCTCCTCGATGGCGCCCACCGTCGCGTGGCGCGGGGGTGAGGTCGTGGCGCTCGGCTCCCCGGGCGGGTCGCGCATCCCGACCGCCGTCGCCCAGGTTCTCCTGGGCGTGGTGGTCGACGGCCTCCCGCTCGCGGCGGCGGTCGACGCGCCGAGGGTCCACCACCAGTGGCTACCGGATGAGATCGCGGTCGAGCCCGGGGCGCTCTCGCCGCAGGTCAGCGCCGAACTCGTCCGCCGCGGACACACGATCCGGGAGGTCGAGGCAATCGGCGAGGTGGACGCGGTCCGGCGCACCGCGGAGGGAGCGTTCGAAGCGGCGGCCGACCGCCGCGGTCCGGGGGCGGCCGGAGTCGCGGAGCGCGGGCCGCGGTAGGCCGTCCGATCTGAGCCGACGCGCCGTGCGGCGCAGGCGTCCGATGGCTGGCGTGCGCTACAATCCGCCGGACGCGGCGACGGTCGTCGGGCCGGCCCGCGCCACATCCGGGGAGGGTACTGTTGGCGACCACGCAGCCGGGCCGTGCGGTTTCCCCGCAGGCCTTCCGTGACCGGTTCGTCCACTACCTGAGATACGTGCGCGGCCTCGAGGTCGGCGAGGCGCCGCCGAGCGAACTCCTCGCGGCGCTCGAGCTGACGATCCGAGAGACGCTGATCGACCGCGCCGTCGCCACGCAGCAGGCACACGTCGGGCGTGACCCCAAGACGGTTCACTACCTCTCGCTCGAGTTCCTCCTCGGCCGGCTGGTCGACAACAACCTGCTCGCGACCGGCCTCAAGGAGACCGCGCGCGAGGCGATGGCCGGTCTGGGGCTCGAGCTGGACCGGCTCGTCGAGGAGGAGCCCGACCCCGGGCTCGGGAACGGCGGGCTCGGGCGCCTCGCGGCGTGCTTCCTCGAGTCGCTCGCCACCCTCGACTACCCGGCGTTCGGATACGGGCTGCGCTACGACTTCGGGATCTTCCGCCAGGAGTTCGTCGGCGGCTGGCAGCGCGAGCGCCCGGACACGTGGCTCAAGGACGGATACGAGTGGGAGATCCCGCGCCCCGAGCTGACCGTGAGGGTGCGCCTGGGCGGCGTGGTCGAAATGGCGGGAGGCGACGGGTCGCGGCGGCCGGCGTGGCGTGGCGCACAGGTGCTGTACGGCGTACCGTTCGACGTGCTGGTCGCCGGCCACGGCACGCCGACGGTCTCGATCCTGCGTTTGTGGAAGGCGGAGGCGCCCGACTCGTTCGACTTCGAGACGTTCTCGCGCGGCGACTTCCTCTCGGCCGTGGCGGGGCGCGAGAGAGCCGAGGCGGTCACCAAGGTGCTGTACCCATCGGACGAGGCCGAGGCCGGGCGCGAGCTCCGCCTCACCCAGGAGTACTTC
>DATKLI010000083.1:0-19039 GCA_035542455.1 Thermoanaerobaculaceae bacterium | reverse complement strand
GCTGAACCTGCGAACGTTCGAACATTCGAACGTTCGAACAGCCACTTCTCCCCTGCTCTTGGCGCTTGTCGGGCCATCAGCTCTCCCTGCTCGGCGCGCCGCCGTACCTCTCATGGCGGTGCCACGCGGCGCACGTGCCCTCGCTCGAGACCATGCAGGCGCCCACCGGCGTCGCGGGCGTGCAGATCCCGTCGAACAGCGGGCACTCGGGCGGGTCGATGACGCCCTTGAGGACCTCGCCGCACCGGCAGCCGGCGGGCTCGAGAGGCTCGGGCAGCTCGACCGGGACGAGCGAGGCGTCGCGGTGCGCGTACCCGGGACGGAGCGCCAGCCCCGACCCGGGGATCGTGCCCAGCCCCCGCCACACGACGTCCGCCGTCGTGAAGAAGCGCTCGACCAGCGCCTGCGCGGTCGTGTTCCCCTCGGGACGCACGACGCGCGAGTACAGGTTGATGACCTCGGCCTTCCCAGCGGCGAGGCACTCCACCAGGGCCTCGACGCCGCGCATCACGTCAGTGGGCGTGAACCCGACGACCGCCGCCGGCATCTGGAACTCGTCCGCGACGAACTCGAACGCGTCCGAGCCGACGATGACCGAGACGTGGCCCGGGAGGAGGTACGCGTCCACCTCGACCTCGGGGTCGCGGGCGAGCGCACGCATCGGCGGCGGCATGATCTTGTGGCCGGAGAGAATGAGGAAGTTCGGGACGCGCTCCGCCTCGGCCTCCGCGAGTGCGCCGGCGACGGTCGGCGTGGTGGTCTCGAACCCCACCGCGAGGAACACCACCGTGCTCCCCGGGTTTTCGCGCGCGATCTGGAGCGCGTCGCGCGGCGAGTAGACGATCCGCACGTCGGCCCCCTCCGCTCGCGCTCGCTCGAGGCTGCCGCGGCTCGACGGCACCCGCATGAGGTCGCCGAACGTCGTCACGATCGTGCCCCGCCGGCGCGTGAGCGCCTCGGCGCGGTCCACGTACCCCACCGGCGTCACGCACACGGGGCATCCGGGCCCCGCGATCAGCCGGACGCGCGCCGGCATGAGGCGCCGGAGGCCCGCGGCGGCGATCGCGTGCGTGTGGGTGCCGCACACCTCCATCAGCGTGACCCGGCGCGGCAGCTTCTCCGCCGAGCGAGCCACGCGGGCCGCGAACGCCGCCACCGCGGCCGGGTCGGCGTAGGGCGACGACACGCTCACAGGCTCTCCATAGAGCCGGCGACCTGGCGCAGCAGCTCGAGCGTCTCGTTGGCCTCCGCCTCGTCCACGAGGCCGATCGCGTACCCGGCGTGGACGAGGACGTAGTCCCCGACCTTCGCCTCGGGCTGCAGCATGAGCGACACCTCGCGCCGCACGCCGTCGAGCTCGGCGACCCCTAGCGCCTCCTGTCGCTCAACGAGCTTCATCGGGACCGCAAGGCACATCACGCCTCTCCTTTCAGCGACGGCTCGACGCCACGCGCGGCGGCGACGGCGCCCAGCACGGCCTGTCCGTACGACACGCCCCCGTCGCCGGGCGGCAGCCGCGACGGCAGCAGCGGCTCGAACCCGGCGTCCGCGAGGCCTTCCCCCAAGCCACGGCGGAGGAGCCTGTTCACCAGGCACCCTCCCCCCAAGGCTACCACCCTGACGGCGGGGGGGACGACGCGGGCGGTCAGCTCGACGGCCAGCCGGCAGAACGTCGCGTGGAACCCGGCCGCCACGCGGGCCGGATCCTCGCCTCCCGCGACCCGACGCGCCGCCGCCGCGAGCAGCGCCGCCACCGGGAGCGACGCGCGGGCGGCCGGGCGCACCTCGACCCACGGTGCCGCCGGCCACGCCTTCTGCGCGAGCGCCTCGAGGCGCGCGGCGGCCTCGCCCTCGTACCCGTTCACGGTCGCGAGCCCGAGCAGGGCGCCGCCGGCCTCGAACAGCCGGCCGGCGCCGCTGGCGCGCGGCCACGTCGGCTGGCCCGCGAGCTCGACGATCTGCACCATCGTCTCGAGCGGCACGAGGCGGGCCATCGGGAGCCGCCCGAGCAGCTCCGCGGCGCCCGCGGAGGCCAGCGCCACCGCCGCGACGCGCCACGGCTCCCGCACCGCGGCCTCGCCGCCGACGAGCGGGAACGGGTCGAGGTGGGCGAGCCGCGACCACCCCAGCTCGCCGTCGAGCAGCAGCCACTCCCCTCCCCACGCGGTGCCGTCGGGTCCCCACCCGGTGCCATCGAGAGCGACCGCGGCCGCGCGCTCGCCCGGGCCCGGAAAGCGCCCGTGCTCCGCGAGCACGGCGGCGGCGTGCGCGAGGTGGTGCTGGACCGGGAGCAGGCGCGCGCTCCGCTCGCGGGCGAGCTCCTGGCCGAGCCACGTGCTCGGGTAGTCCGGGTGCGGGTCCACGACGATCAGCTCGCCCTCGGCCTCGAGGAACGTCTCCAGCCCCTCGGCGACCTCCGCGTGAAACGCCCGCGCCTTCTCGGTGTCGAGGTCGCCCACGTGCTGCGAGCAGAACGCCTCCTCGCCCACCGCGAGGCACGTCGTCACCTGCAGGAACGGGCCCATCGCCAGCACCGGCACGGGGGCGACGACGGGGAGCGGAAGCGCCTCCGGGACGTAGCCTCGCGCCCGCCGCACCATCGCGGGGCCGCCCGGCGACGTGCGCGCGACCGAGTCGTCGGCGCGGCGCACGACGTCGCGGTCGTGGAGCAGGAACAGGTCCGCGATCCCGGCGAGACGCTCGAGCGCGTCGCGGTTGGTCCTGCAGATCGGCTCGTCGCTCGCGTTCCCCGACGTCATCACGAGCGCGTCGAACGGGGTGTCGCGGAACAGCTCGACGTGGAGCGGCGCCGTGGGGAGCATCACGCCGAGGTCGGACAGACCCGGCGCGATGCCGCCCGCCACGGGTGCGTCGGCCAGGCGGGGGGCGAGGAGGACCGGCGCGCGCGGCGAGGCGAGCAGCGCCTCGTCGTCCGGGCCGAGGGCGACGAGACGGCGCGCCGCCCCGAGGTCCCGCACCATGAGCGCAAACGGCTTCGTCGGGCGGCGCTTGCACTCCCGCAGCTGGGCGACGACGCCCTCGTTGTCGGCCCGGCACGAGAGCTGGAACCCTCCGAACCCCTTGACCGCCACGATCACGCCCTTGGCGAGCGCCTCTCGCGCGAGCCGCAGCGCTTCGGCTCCCTGCGCCTTGACGCCGGCGCCCGGGCCCTCGACCCAGAGGCGGGGCCCGCACGCGGGGCAGCACACCGGCTCGGCGTGGAAACGGCGGTTCGCGGGGTCGGTGTACTCCCGCCGGCAGTCGGGGCAGAGCGCGAAGCATGCCATCGAGGTGCGCTCGCGGTCGTACGGCAGCGAGCGGACGAGGGTGAAGCGCGGGCCGCAGTTGGTGCACGTCGTGAACGGGTAGCGGTGGCGGCGGTCCTCCGGGTCGTCCATCTCGGCGCGGCAGTCGGCGCACAGCGCCGCGTCCGGAGGAACGAGCGCCCGCTGCCGCCGCCCCGGCTCGGAGGCGAGCACCTCGAACGCGTCCCCGCCCGTGGGGGGGACGGGCGCCGCGTCCATCTCGTCGAGGCGCGCGAGCGCCGGGAGCGAGCGCGGCAGCGACTGGATGAAGGAGCGCACCGCCTTGCCGGCGCCCTCGACCTCGATCTCGACGCCGTCGGGGCCGTTGCGAACCCATCCCGCGAGAGCGAGAGAGGTCGCGAGGCGGTGCACCGCCGGCCGGAACCCGACCCCCTGCACGACGCCGCGGCAGACGATCCGCAGGCGCTGGCGCGGCGCGTCAAGCGTCATCCCACCCCCACCCAGAAGGTCGCAGGTTCGGAAGTTCGAAGGTTCGGAGGTTCGCCAACCTGCCGGGCGGTACTGACGAGTTCAGAGTCGAGAGTGAAGAGTTGAGAAACACTCGAGAGTTGCGGCGCGTTGGGTTGCGGGTCTCGAACTCTTAACTCTTCACTCTTGACTCTTAACTCCGCCCGTGAACCTGGGAACATTCGAACGTTTGAACCTTCAAACAGCGTCGCAAAGAGCCCTGCCGCCGTCACCGGGCCACCTTGCGCTTGGCGGCGAGGCGGTCCTCGATGAGAGCGCACCACTCCGGGATCCCGTCGCCGGTGCGCGCGGAGGTCACGAGGAGCCGCCCTGCCGGGTTGAGCGCCGCCACCTGGGCGCGCACCGCCGCGAGGTCGAACGTGACGTGCGGCAGAAGGTCGGACTTCGTGACGACGGTGATCGCGGCGCGGGCGAAGATCGCCGGGTACTTGAACGGCTTGTCGTCTCCCTCCGCGACCGAGAGGAGCACGACCTTGAAGTCCTCACCGAGGTCGTACGAGGTCGGGCAGATCAGGTTGCCCACGTTCTCGATGAAGAGGACGTCGAACGCGGGGAAGCGCGCCTCGTCGATCGCCTTCCCGACCTGGCGGGCGTCGAGGTGGCACGCGCCGCCCGTGAGGATCTGGACGGCGGGGATCCCGAGCGCCCGCAGCCTGTCGGCGTCGCGCTCGGTGGCGATGTCGCCCTCGATTCCCGCGAGGCGGAGCCGCCCGGAGAGCGCCTTCACCGTCGCCTCGAGCAGCGTGGTCTTCCCGGACCCGGGCGACGAGATGAGGTTGAGCACGAGCGCGGCGCTCGACGCGAAGCCGTTCCGCAGCCGCGTCGCGGCCTCCTCGTTCGCCGCGAGGACCTTCGCGCGGACGTCCACGACCTCAGCCATGCTCCTCGCTCCCCTTCCCCGCGCTCCCGTCCCCGTCCGGCTCGAACGTGACTCTCATCACGTCGAGCTCCGTCCCGCCGGTGACCGAGAGCGGAGCCCCGCAGTCGGGGCACAGCCTCAGCCAGCCGCCGTCGGAGCGCGGCTTCTCCGACCCGCACGCGGCGCAGAACTGGCGCGCCCGGTGCCACTCGACGTCCAGGGTGCTGCCCGCGTCGGGTCCGCCCTGGGTGAGCGCTTCCCACGCGAACACCAGGAGGTCGGGCTCAACCGCAGAGAGCTCTCCCACCGCGACGGTCACGCGCTCGAGACGGCCGCTCCCGTGCTCCGCGACCGCCGCGCGGCTGACCCTGTAGATCTCCTCCGCGATCGACAGCTCGTGCATCGCCCCCCCGCCCGCCGCCCGCGCGGCCGGCCTGCACCGTCCCAACGCCGTGCCCGCGGGCGACGAATACCAAATGATACAGCGCCGCATCCCGTGCGGCGTACACTTACCCGGATGCGCGCCGCCGCAAGGGGAATAGGGCGGTGCGACGGATACTATCCAGGTGCAGGCGCGGACGCTCGCGCGGCGAGGCGGGACCAGATGATCGAGACGAGCACTGTATCGAGCACGGGCCGGGCGATCCGGATCCTCGCGGCGTCGCTCGCGATCGCGGCTGCGGCGGGAGCGGCCAGGAGTGCGCCGGCGTCGCAGGCGCCGCTGATGCAGCTCCCGGACGACCCGCGGCCGTGGAACGAGAAGGTCGCGCCGAACGTCATGGCGGCGGCCGTGACGTCGGCCGGGAACCTCGACGTGATCGTCAAGCTTCGGGAGCCGGAGGGCGTGCGCGCGCTCTCGGGCGCCGCGCTCGCGGCGTCGGTGAGGCTGCGGTGGATCGCCGACACCGACGACGGACTCGACCGCGATTGGTCGCCGGGCGGCGTGCAGGTGCTCGACCGCTTCTCGCATCTCGCCGTCGTCCACGCCTCCGTGCCCGCCCAGGCGCTCGCGGCGTTCGCGGAGGACCAACGCGTCGACGCGATCGTCCTCAACCGGAAGGTTCACGCGCTCGACGCCACCGGGAACGCCTACATGCACGTGAGCGCGATCCAGCCGCCGAACACCGGCGCCGGGGTCGGGATCGCGATCCTGGACACCGGGGTCGACTACACGCACCCGGAGCTCGCGCCGCTCGGCACGAAGACGATCGCTCTCTACGACGCTTACCACTCGTCGGGCGACCCGGCGTACGCGAAGGACGACAACGGTCACGGCACGGAGGTCGCGGGAACCGCGGCCGCCTTCGGGCTTGCCGCCTCAGCGGCCGGCGTCGCCCCGCAGGCCACAGTCATCTCGGTCAAGGTTCTCGACAGCAGTGGCCAAGGCCAAGAGAGCACCATCAGCGGGGGGATCAACGCGGTGCTCTCGAGCGTGGCCGGAGGCAACCCCTACAACATCCGCGCCGCCAACCTCTCGCTCGGCGGGTATGAAGATACCGGCACCGGCTCCGGAGCCGTGCCGACGCAGCCGTGCGACTCCGAGGACCCGGTGATGGCGAGCCTGTTCCAGCAGCTCACGACCGCGAACGTCATGCCGGTCGTGGCGTCCGGCAACGGCGGCTGCACGAACGGCGTGGCGTGGCCGGCGTGCATCTCGGCCTCGCTCGCGGTCGGCGCCGTCTACGCCCAGTCCTTCCCAGGGCTTCGGTTCTCCGACCAGCTCCAGTGCAACGCGACCGGTGAGACGGGGTGCACGGACACCTCCGTCGTCCCCGGATCGGTCGCGTGCTTCACCGACTCCGGTCCGAAGCTCGACGTGTGGGCGCCCACCTGCGCCGTATCCGTACCAAGACTGGGCGGCGGGTACAGCAGCAACTACTTCTGCGGGACCTCCGCGTCCGCCCCGTATGCGGCGGGGCTCGTGGCCCTCCTGGCGCAGGCGTCGCCCGGCACGGGCGCCGCCGCAGCGAAGACCGTGATCCGCGCCACCGGGACCTCCGTCACCGACGCCCGCAACGGGATCGCCCGCAACGCGATCCAGGCGGACCAGGCGCTCGCCGGGTTGTCGTGCACGCCTCCCTCGGCCCCGTCGAGCATCGGCGTCAACAAGACCTCCGTGTGCTCGGGCGAGCAGGCGGTCGTCAGCTGGACGAGCGTCGCCGGCGCGACCTCGTACACCGTGCAGGTGGACACCGACAGCGGGTTCCCGAACCCGACGTCGGCCACGGCCACGTCGGCGTCGTACTCGTTCTCGAGCACGCAGGCCTCCGCGGGGACGTTCTACTTCCGCGTCGAGGCCGTCGCGAGCTGCGGCACGTCGTCGTGGTCGGGCACGGCGTCCGTCGCGTACACGCCGCAGTGTCAGAGCAGCTACGGCTACACGTACTTCCTCTCGGGGATCGCGCGGATCCCGGGCGTGGCCCCCGCGTTCTGGTACTCGGACGTGTCGGTCCTGAACGCCACGACCTCCCCGGCGAGCCTGCGGATCACGTTCTACGGGCTCTCCTCGTTCCCGGCGCCGTTCACGGACACGCTCGGCGGCAGCCAGCAGCTGACGTTCGCCGACGTGCTCTCGTCGCTGTTCTCGGTGAACCAGGACAAGGGGATGATCGTGGTCGAGAGCACGGTGCCGATCCAGGCCGTGTCGCGGACGTACTCCCGCGTCACGAGCGGCCCGACCGTCAACACCTTCGGGCAGTCGTACGTCGGGCTCCCGGCGAGCCAGGCTCTCACGACCGCGGCCACCGGGTGGTTCCCGGCGCTGCGGAGCGACGGCGCGTTCCGCACGAACCTCGAGTTCGTGAACACCAGCGCCGTCCAGACCGACGTGCTCGTGAGCTTCTACACCGCCGGCGGCGCGCCGATCGGAAGCACGACGGTGACGGTGCCGGCGCTGCGCTGGACGCAGGTCGTCCGGGCGCTGCCGGCCGGCCAGGCGGCCGCGTTCGCGAAGGTGCAGGTGGTCTCGGGCGGCGCGCAGATCCTGGGCTCGGCCTCGGTGATCGACGGCAACTCGACCGACCCGACGACGATCCCGATGTGGGTGCAGTAGCGCCGGCCGCGACCGAGCCGGTCGCGGCCGGAAGTCCCGCACCCTCCAGCGTTCCCGGCTTACTTGAGCAGGAACCCGTGCCAGGCGGTGCCGTCGTAGTACGAGCCGACGATGTGCCCGGCGGTGTTGATCCCCCACGCCTCGCTGTCCGCGCCGAACGGGTCGTCGATGTAGGTGAGGACACCTCCCCGCACCTCGAACCCGTGGGCGTGATGCCCGGTGTCCGTGTAGAGCCCGGCCACGTCGCCGCCGCCGTTGATCGCGTGCCCCGCCGTGCGCAGCGCCCCGGGGACGTCGATCGTCGCGAACGTGCCGCCCGTCAGCGTATACGCGTGCTGCACGTGCCCGGAGTCCTCGTACCAGCCCACGATGTCGCCGGCGTTGTCGATCCCCGCCGCGGAGGACTGGACCGAGCCCGCCGGCTCGACAGAGGAGAACACCCCGGCGCGCCAGACGAACCCGTGGGCGGTCCCGTCGCCCGGGTCGAACAGGCCGACCACGTCTCCACCCGTGTTGATCCCGAGCGCCGCGGTCGCGGCCGCGCCGGGGTAGTCCAGGGTCGTCCAGAGGCCCCCGTTCGAATAGACGAGCCCGTGCTGGGCGGTGCACGTGCCGTCGTCGCAGTAAGTCCCGGCGACGTCGCCGCCGTTGTTGACGCCGTAGAGCGCCGTGTACAACGCTCCGGGCATGTCCAGGGTGCGGAACATGCCGGCCGCCGACCTCACGAACCCGTGCGAGCCGGTGAACGTGCAGTCCGACGTGAGGCAGTACGACCCCACGATCTCGCCGTGGCGGTTGACCCCGGTGGCGTACGTCCACGTCGCCCCCGGGAAGTCGATCGTGGAGAACGTCGCCACTCCCGACCTCGCCTTCGCGCTCCGCGCGAGCCCGGCCGCCGACCCCACCGCCAGGACGATCGCCAGCAGCTCCCTCTTCCCCATCATCGATTTCCTCTCCCTTCCGGGCGAGCCCGCGCGCTGGCGGGGGGGGCGCCGAACGGCGGCCGCGCCTCGTGTCGGGGCGCGATCTCCACGAGAACGTTCGCCCCACCTCCACGGTCGCACCGTTTCCCTCTGAAACCAGCCGCGTCGCGGGCGGCATTCCGGCCCAGCAGAGCGGCACGGCCGGAGCCTTGCACGGCGCAGGTGTCCCGCCGGGGAAGGGTCACGCGGGCGGACGCCTAGCGCCCTCCGCCGGTGCTGGGAGGACCGAGGCGCAGGAGCCAGAGGTTGCCGGTCCGGAGGCCGCGCGTGTAGAAGAGCGCCTTGCCGTCGCGCGAGATCTGCGGGTAGTCGAGGTAAAGTCCGGACTCGGAGAAGTCGGTCACGCGCTGGCGCTCCGCGGTTCGCCACTGCTGCGCGGGCCCGGGCACCCGGTACAGGTTCTTGTGGTGGCGCTGGAAGTAGAGCCAGCGGCCTCCGGGCGAAAACGAGGGGTGGTACACCTCGTTCCCCGTCCGGATGGCCGGTCGTTGCGGGTCCCCCGCGAGCCGGGCCGCCGCGATCGACGCGTGGCCCTGCTCGGAGACCTGGAAGGCCAGCCACTCGCCGCTCGGGTCGACGGTGAACAGCGACCTTGCCTTCACGCCTGCGAGCGGTCGCCGCGAGCCGGTCGCGAGGTCCAGGAGCACCAGATCCTCAATACCGCCCTGCTGGGCAAGGATGCGCCGCCCGTCGGTCCAGGAGATCTCGCCGACCCCCTCCGCGACGCGGCGCGGGCCGGCTCCGTCCGGTGCCATCGTCCACAGTTCCGCGCTGATCGCGTCGGTCTCGCCGCTGCGCCTAAACGCGATCGTCTGTCCGTCCGGGGACCAGTGCGGGTCCGTGTCGGAGAAGCGCGGGTCGAGCGTGAGCTGGACCGGCGCCGCAGGTGGGTCCACGCGCCAGATATGAGAGGCGCCGCCCCGGGCGGCCGCAAACACGACCGCGCGCCCGTCCGGCGAGGCGTCCAGGAACGAGACCTGATTGTTGCCCTCCGTGAGGCGGAGCGGTGGCCCGGTCGGGCGGCCGGCCTCGGCGTCGAACGGGAGCCGCTCGAGGTTGAGCGACTCGTCGAGAGCCGTAAACACCAGCGACCGGCCGTCGCGCGACAGCGCCGCGCCGGTGTCCGGGCCCCGTCCGAACGTGACCGGGCGCGGCGCCCCGACGAGCCTGCCGGTGCCGAGGTCGAACCCCACCTGCCACAGCGTCCGACTCTTCCCGCGCTCGCGGCTGGTGAACACGATGCTCCGCGAGCCCGGCCCCCACACCGGCCGCTCGCCGCCGACGAGCTCGCGCCCCTCGCCACCGCCCGCCGGGACGACGCACACCGTGTCGCCGTTCTGGAGCAGGAGCCACCGTCCGTCGGAGGAGTAGCTCGGGTAGAAGAACCGCACCTCCGGCAGGCCTGCGATCTCGACGTCCTTCGACGCGCCACCCTCAGCCGGGACGACCGCGAGGTGCGAGTAGCGGAACGTGCCGTGGGCGTACACGATCGTGCGGCCGTCCGGAGACCACGACGGGAAGTTCCCCGGCCCGGCGATCCGGCGCGCGGCGCCGCCGAGCGCCGGCATCACCCAGATGTCCCCGCCCACGAGCGGCAGCGACGGCGCCACGACGTAAACGTCGTTGCCGCCCGCGCGGTCCGAGACGAAGGCGATCTGGCGCCCGTCCGGCGAGAACGCCGGCTGGATGTCGGCCGCCGGGCTCCGTGTGAGGTTGATCGCCGGCCCGCCCGACACCTGCTGGAGGTAGATCTCGTAGTTCCCGTCCCGGTCCGAGACGTAGGCGATCGTCTCGCCGTCCGGAGAGAACGTGGGCTCGGCCTGGTACCCCGGGTCGGTGGTGAGCGGAGTCAGCGTGCCGCTCGTCCAGTCGGGCAGAGAGCCGAGTGCTCCCCCCCGATGAAGGCCCGGGCGGAGCGCGGCGCCGGCGGCGATCACCACGGCGGCCGCCGCCACAGCCCACGGCACCCAGACGGAGCGTCTGCGGCCCGCAGGCGGGGCGACGTTCTCGACGGTCCTTGTGGCCTGGATCCACGCCAACTCCTGCGCGAGGTCCGAGGCGCTGTGCCAACGCGCCTCGCGGTCCTTGGCCAGGCACGCCCGCACCAGGCGGTCGAGCCCGGGAGGCACGGACGGCCCCACCGAGGCCAGCGGCGCCGGCTCTTCGTGCAGGATCGCGCCGATCACGCCCGCCTGCGTCTCGCCCCCGAACGCCTTGCGCCCGCTCGCCATCTCGTAGAGCACGCACCCCAGCGCGAAGATGTCGCTGCGTGCGTCCGCCTCCAACCCCACCAGCTGCTCCGGCGCCATGTACTGCAGCGTACCGGTGATCGTGCCCTGCTCGGTCAACGGTGCGGACGCCGTCTCCTGCGCGAGCGGACCGACGATCCCCTGGCTGGCCGCGTGCAGCTTCGCGAGGCCGAAGTCGAGGAGCTTCGCTCCGGTCTTCGTCAACATGACGTTGCCGGGCTTGAGGTCGCGGTGCACGACCCCGCTCGCGTGCGCCGCACCGAGAGCGCGGGCGATCTCAGTCCCGACCTCGAGCACCTGCTCCACCGGCATCGGCCCTCTCGCGAGCCGGGCCGCCAGCGTCTCCCCTTCGAGGCACTCCATCACGAGGAAGTGCGTGCCCTCGTGCTCGCCGACGTCGTGGAGGGTGCAGATGGCGGGGTGCGCCAGCGCCGAGATCGCCCGCGCCTCGCGCTCGAACCGCTCGCGCATCGCCGGGTTCTCGGCGTGGCGCTCCGGCAGGACCTTCACGGCCACGATCCGTCCGAGGCGCGTGTCCCGGGCCTTGTACACCTCGCCCATCCCGCCCGAGCCCAGCGACGCGACGATCTCGTACGGTCCGAGGCGATCCCCCGGATTCACCTCTGGCCTCCTCGCGCGCGCCTCGTCACAGGTTCATCCTGCGCAGGAGCGCCTGGAAGCGCGGGTGGGGGCGCAGCGGCGCGAACAGGTACGACCCCTTGACGCCGTAGATCCCCCCAGACCTCAGCTCGTACGCGCGCTCGAGGCAATCGACCGCGGCCTCGTGGTCCCCGAGGCCCGTGTGCACGTGAGCGAGATGGTATGCCGCAACGAAGCGCGACGCGGCGAGCCGCTCGAGATCGGCGAGGATCCCCCGTGCGCGTACGACGTCGCCCGTGACCCCGCACGCCTGCCCGAGCTGGGCGAGGAAAAGCGTGGAGCCCGGCGCGAGCTCGACCGCACGCTCGAGCGCCGCGAGGCCGTCGGCGGCCCGCCCCACCGCGAGGCACGCCCAGCCGAACACGGCGCGCGAGCGCGAGTAGTCGGGATCGAGGGCGATCGCACGCTCCGCCTCGGCGAGCGCCTCGGCCGCCCTGCCCGCGCGCATCAGCTCGTTGGCGACGTCGCTGCGGTGCGCCATCGGGTCGAGCTCGCGCGCCCGCCGCACGAGCGCGAGCGATTCGTCGAAGCGGCACTGTGCCGAGCAGAGCCACCCGAGATGGTCGTAGGCATCTGCGCTTCCCGGGCTGAGCGCGAGCGCGAGGCGGAGCTCGGCCTCCGCGCCCTTCCAGTCGAAGTCGCGCGCAAACCGGAGCAGCCCCAGGATCCCGTGCGCCTCGGCGAGGCCGTCGTCGAGCGCGAGAGCGCTCTGCACCGCGGCCTGGGCGCGCTCGAACGCCTCGAGGGGCTGCACGCCGCTCATCCCCTCGATGCCGAACTGGGTGTGCGCGTGCGCCATCGCGGTGTAGGCGAGGGCGAACGACGGGTCCCGCGCCACCGCACGCTCGAAGCACGCGAGCCCCTCGGTGAGCCCCTCCCGCGTGAACCTCAGCAGGTGGTGACGCCCCTGCAGGTAGAGCTGGTACGCCTCCAGGTCGCGCGTGGGACGCACCCCGATCCGAGCGCGCTCCTCGACCGTGAGCTCGGCGCGGAGGGCGGCCGCGATCTGGAGCGCCACATCGGTCTGGATGGCGAAGATGTCGTCGAGCTCCCGGTCGTAGCTCTCGGCCCACAAGTGCTCGTCGGTGCCCGGATCGACGAGCTGCGCCACGATTCGCACGCGATTGCCGAACCTGCGCACGCTCCCCTCGACGATGGCAGCGACGCCGAGCGCGGCGCCGATCTCGCGCAGGCTCTGCTGCCGCCGCTTGAACGCCATCACGGAAGTGCGCGAGGTGACGCGCAGCGTCCGGATCTTGGCGAGGTGGGCGATCACGTCCTCCGTGATCCCGTCGGCGAAGAACTCGTTCTCCGGATCGGCGCTCATGTTCACGAACGGCAGTACGGCCACCGATGGGAGAGCGCGGGGCTCCGCGGCGGACGGCGCCGCGCCGTGCCGGGCGGAGCTGGCCGTGTCCGGCAGCGCGTCTCTGAGCCGCGCGAGGTCGCGCGCCAGGTCGCGCGTCGACCCGTAGCGCTGCTCGGGGTCCTTCTCGAGGCAGCGCTCCAGGATCCACCGCAGCGGGACCGGCGTCCCGGGCGCTGCGCGCTCGAGCGGCGCCGGATCTTCCCGGATGACGGCGGTCATCGTCTCGGGCGCGCTGGGGCGCGCGAACGCCCGGGTTCCCGTGACCATCTCGTAGAGCACCGACCCGAACGAGAACTGGTCGGAGCGGAAATCTGCCGGCCGGCCGAGCGCCTGCTCCGGCGACATGTAGGCGACGGTGCCGAGCACCGTGCCGGGCTCCGTCACGTGCGACGCCGTCGTCGCCGCGCCGCCGTCCGGCTGCTCCGGCGCGACCGCCTTGCCGAGACCGAAGTCCAGGACCTTGGCGAGCCCGTCCGTTGTGACCATCACGTTCTCGGGCTTGAGATCGCGGTGGACGATCCCCGCGGCGTGCGCCTTCGCGAGGCCGTCGGCGACCTGCGTCGCGATCCCCAGCACCCTCCGGACCGGCAGCGGCCCGTCGTCGAGCAGCTCCCGGAGCGTGCGACCGCTCACGAGCTCCATCGCGATGTAGGAGGTCCCGCCCTCCGCTCCGACGTCGTGGACGGTCACGATGCTGGGATGGTTGAGCGCCGAGGCGAGGCGCGCCTCCTGCTCGAAGCGCGCGAGGCGGTCGCGATCGCGGGCGAGCGCCTCGGGGAGCACCTTGATCGCGACCTCGCGTCCGAGGCGCGTGTCCCGGGCCCTGTAGACCTCCCCCATCCCGCCCGCGCCCAGCGGCGCGACGACCTCGTACGGGCCCAGGCGGGCGCCGGCACCCAGGTTCATCGCCCGATCTCCTCGGCCCAGTCGACGACCACGGTGATCGGCAGCGTCGCATCCTCGGCCCGGCGGGAGTTGACGATGAAGCGGGACCCGTCCCGGGTGACGTCGTACTGGTTGCGGGCCTCGACCAGCGGGAGGATCTGGGTCTGGAACAGCTCTCTCGGGAGACCCGCCTTGAACTCCGGCGACGACCCGATCGTCACCGCCATCACCTTGCGGTCCGGAGCGATGTAGTACAGCTCGCGCCCGTCGGCCCGCCATCGGGGCTGGGTGCCGCCGCCCACCGACACCTGCCAGCGCCCGCCGGAACCGGAGGCGCTGCAGACGTACACCTCCGTCACGCCCGAGTCGTCGGCCTGGTACGCCATCCACTTCCCGTCGGCCGTCACCCGGGCGTTCGCCTCGTCGGCGGGAGACTGGACGACCGGGCGACTCCGTCCCGGCGACTGCAGGTCACGGACCCAGATGTCGCCGCGGAAGGTCTTCCAGTCGATGACCTCGTAGTAGAGGTACCTGCCGTCGGCGGACCAGTCGTCGAGCGGTGCAAAGCTGTCGAGCTTGAAGAGCACGCTCGCCGTCTCCGGCGAACCGACCGCGCTCGCGACGACGTCGCCGGATGGGAAGTCCGAGTACACGACCCGGCGCCCGTCGGGGCTCCACAGCGGGGTGGAGCCGAAACCCGATCCCGAGACCGGCCCCGCCGTGCCGCGCTCGAGGTCGAGCATCCATGCGGCCACCTCGCCGGTCTGCGGGTCCGCCCTGGTGACGGCGAGCCGACCGCCGTCGGTTGAGAGCGTCGGCTCGAGGTAGGCGCCCGGCGGTCCGACCCTCCCCAGCGGCCGCCCGGAGCGACCGAACCACACCAGCTCGCTCTGCGCCAGCCCGCCGCTCTGATACGCGAGCAACCCCGTGTCCGAGACGGTGAACGCGGTCAGCAGCGTCGTGAGGCCGTCCCACCAGACGCCTTCGACCAGCGGCGCCGCGGCCCCGCTGAGCCGTCCGCTCGTCCCGTCGAACGCCTGGCGCATGAGCTGGTTGCCGCTCCGATACAGGAGCCAGCCCGGAGCTGCGTAGATCGCTCCCGAATCGGCGGTCGGGACGAGCTGGCGTGTGTCGGGCGAGTCGAGCGACCCGACGTGGATCCCGGCGACGCGCCTGTCGGCGCTGAGCACGGCGTACAGGAAGTGGCGTCCGTCGGGGAGGAAGCTCGGCCACCGGAACGACTGCGTCGGCTTCCCGGGGACCTGCAGCACGGTGGTCGCCGGCCCGCCGACCGCCGGCACGCTGTCGATCTCGCCCCCGGCGTTGACCGAGAAGAGAATCACTCCTGAACGGCTCCACGCACCCCCGCGCGGGTTCCCGGCCGGGCAGAGGGTCCGTGCCGGCTCGCTGCCCGACACCGACACGCGTTGCAGCTTCCCGTGGGCGAAGAACGCGATGTCGCGGGAGTCGGGCGACCAGAACGGAAACTCCGCACCCTCGCTGCCCGCCAGCGGGCGGGCCTCCAGCGATCCCAGCGACCTGACCCACAGCACGTCGCGCCCCTCCGAGTCCGTGGCGACGAACGCCAGGGAGCCGGCATCGGGTGAGAGAGCCATCATGCCGGTGAACGACGATCCCGGGGGAGGCGCGACCGTGAAACGCAGCGGCGGATGCGCGGCGGCGCGGGCCGCCGGGCCGCGCGCGGCCTTGACTCCGAGCAGCGCGGCAACGACCAGGAGCGCCGCCGCCGCGGCCCACGCCGCGCGCTCGCGCGACCGCATCCGCGGCGCCGCACGCCCGCCCGCCGGGGCTGCGGAGGCGTCGGGAGCAGAGGGCGCAGAGAGCGCGTCCAGAATCAAGGCGAGGTCGTGCGCACTCGCGAAGCGTGCGCGAGGGTCCTTCGCCAGGCACCGCCGCACCACCGGCGGGAGCGCCGCCGGCATGGCGGGGACGTGGACGTCCGGCGGGTCGTCCTTGAGGATCGCCGCCATGACCTCGGCCGACGTGTCCCCGCCGAACGCGCGCCGCCCCCAGGTCATCTCGTAGAGCACGCACCCGAGCGCGAAGATGTCGCTGCGGGCGTCCGCCTGCTGTCCGCGGACCTGCTCCGGCGACATGTACCCCGCGGTGCCCAGCACGATCCCCTCGGCGGTGAGCCCGCTGGGCGGCGTCGTGACGGTCTTCTCCGTCGCGCTCGCCTCCGGCCGGAACTTCGCGAGCCCGAAGTCGAGGATCTTGAGGTGTCCGTCCCGGGTGACGAACAGGTTCTCGGGCTTGAGGTCTCGGTGGACGATCCCCTTCTCGTGAGCGGCCGCGAGCCCCCGCGCGATCTGCGCGGCGAGCTCGACCGCCGTACGCGGCGGTAGCGCGCCGCCGCTCAGCCGCTCGCGGAGCGTCTGCCCCTCGAGCAGCTCGGTCACGATGTAGCTCCTGCCGTCGAGCGAGCCGACGTCGTACACCGACATCACGTTCGGGTGGTTGAGCGCCCCGGCGGCGCGGGCCTCCTGCTCGAAGCGGCGCATCCGCTCCGGGTCGGAGGCGAGCGACTCCGGGAGCACCTTGACCGCGACCGGCCGGTCGAGCCGCGTGTCGCGGGCCCGGTACACCTCGCCCATCCCGCCCGCTCCCAGCGGCGCGACGATCTCGTACGGCCCGAGGCGAGCCCCGGACGCGATCTTCACGGATTCCCCCGCAGCAGCGCCGTCCAGTTCGTGACGACGACCGCGCCGTCGGGCTCGGCGTCGGGCGCGCGTCGAATCACGAGGAACCGCTGGCCGTCGGGCGACACGTCGTAGGGGTGTCTGGGGTCGCTGATCTCGCCGCTCCCGGCGAGTTCCAGGAGGAAGAGCGGCTGGGGTTCCCCGACCTCCAAGCTCGACCCTGACGTGCGCAGGGCCACCGACATCAGCATCCCGTCGCGCGCGACGTAGAAGAGCTCCGCCCCGTCCTGGCGCCACACCGCCATCTGGCCGCCCCCGATCGAGACTTGGCGCTTCGGGCCCCCGGCCAGCGGCTGCACGTACACCTCCTGCTGCCCCGACTCGCTCGAGTCGAAGGAGGTCCAATGGCCGTCGGGGGAGAGCGCCGGGTGCTCCTCCGAGAACCCGGAGTCGGCGTCGAGGGTGCGCGCCTCACCCGCCTCGGAGAGTGGAACCAGGACCCGCGTGTAGTTGGCGCCCTTGGGCGTGCCGAGGAGCAGGTACCGGCCGTCGGGCGACACGCTGGGCTGAATCTTGTCGTGCTTCGTCCGGAGCACGACCCGCTCGGCACCCCCCGTCGCCGCCCGCTCGTAGAGGTCGTAGAACCCGAGGTGGTCCGACGCGTAGACCAGCCGTTCCCCGCCGGGGAACCACGCCGCGTCGAACTCGTCGGTGCGCTCTGTGGTGATTCGCGTCGCGGTCCCGCGCGCGACGTTCAGGACCCAGACGTCCTCGTTCTGGCCGTGCGAGGGGTCGCGCAACGTCACCGCCGCCTTCGAGCCGTCGGGCGAGATCCGCACGTCCTCGTAGCCGCCGACGCCCCCGAGGGTGCCGAGCTCGCGCCCCTTCCGGTCGACCCAGACCAACCGCCTCCGCCCGAGCCACGACAGGTACACGATGCGGTTGCCCGCCGCAGCGACCGAGAGGGCGTTGTCCTCGGTGCCGTAGCGGACCTGCTCGAAGACGGGAGCGGGGTCCCCGACCAGCGCGAGCGTGCGGGAGTCGAACCTCCATGCGAACAGGGCGTTGTCGCGCGCGAACAGCAGGTACGAGTGGTCGGCGGGGACAGCACTCGAGTCGGCATGGAACAGTCGCCGCACGTCCTTCGAGTCGAGCGAGCCGAGCATGACCGACGTCTTCTCCGGGTCGAGGTTGCGCGCCACGAACACGAAGTGGCGGCCATCCGGCAGGAACTCCGGGTGGAGGTGAGCGACCTCCCCGCTCGCACCGTCTATCGCCGTGACCGGCCTGGGGGTGCCGCCCTTCGCGGAGACCGCCACGATCGGATCGCCGAACTCCCGGTTGAAGAGGATCGTGTCGCCTGGCCCCCACGTCCCCGAGAACGCGCCGCCGCTCCCGCAGATCGTCTCGACGGGACCGCCGGCCGCCTCGGTTCGCTTCAGCCGTCCCTCCGAGAAGAAGGCGATCGACCTGCCGTCCGGCGACCAGAACATGCCGCGCGCGTCCTCAGTGCCCGGAACGCGACGCATCTCGAGCGAGTCGAGCGCGCGCAGCCACACCGAGTTCCTCCCGCCCTCGTCCTGGAGCAGGAACAGGATCCGTCGGGCGTCCGGTGAAAGCCCCAGAAGCGGCAGGAACCCGTAGCCGGCCGGCGGTTGGATCGCGAAGCGCGTCAGCTCGCCGGGTGCGGACGAGCGGCGCGGAAGCGCCACGGACAGCAGCGCGCCGGTCACCGCGAGGGCCGCGACCGCCCACGAGACCCGCTCGTTCCAGCGAGCCGCCGCGCGCGGCGGCGAGGCGACCTCGTCGCGACCTCCCTCGGCGTCGACGAGGTCGAACGCCGCGTCGCCGATGTCCCGAAACCGGCGCTTCGCGTCCTTCTCGAGGCAGCGCTTCACGACCCTGCGCACCCGGGGGGCGACCGACCCCGGCAGACGGCTCCACTCCGGGTCGCGCGTGACGATCGCCGCAGTCAGGTCGGTGAGCGTCTCCGCCTCGAACGGCTGCCTCCCCGTCAGCATCTCGTACAGCACGCACCCGAACGCCCAGATGTCCGCCCGCTTGTCGACCGCCTTCCCCCGCGCCTGCTCCGGCGCCATGTACGCCGCCGTCCCCAACACCACCCCCGCCCTCGTGTGGTGCCCCGTGATCGTCGGCGAGTACGCCAGCTCCGAGCTCGCCCCCGGCTCCTCCCACGCCTTCGCCAACCCGAAGTCCAGCACCTTCACCGTGCCGTCCGAACGCACCTTCACGTTCGCCGGCTTGAGGTCCCGGTGCACGATCCCCTTCTCGTGCGCCGCCTCCAACGCCTCCGCGATCTGCCCCGCGATCGGCAGCGCGTCCTCCACCGGGATCGGACCGCGTGCGATCCGCTCGTCCAGCCCCTCGCCCTCGACGAGCTCCATCGCGAGGGCGTGGTGCCCGTCGAGGTGCTCGAGCCCGTACAGCACCGCGATGTGCGGGTGGTTGAGCGCCGCCAGCAGCTTCGCCTCGCGCTCGAAGCGCGCGTGCCGCTCGGGGTCCGCGGC
>DATKLI010000082.1:0-10074 GCA_035542455.1 Thermoanaerobaculaceae bacterium | reverse complement strand
CGAGCGGCGTGTGATAGCGGGACACGTCGCCGATGAACGCGAAGTTGAGCCCCGCCATCCCCGCGCCCTTGAACACCGTCAGGTCGGTGTCGTTCGGGAGCCGCCGGTACACCTCGGCGGTGAGCGACAGCGCGGCGGGTCTCCGGACGGCGCGTGCGTACGCGTCGATCAGCCACGCGTTCTCGTCGCTGGTCTCGAACATCAGGCTCAGCCCCGAGGTCCCGCGCGCCTCCTGGTTCACGACGACGCCCACGTCGCGCGCCCAGCGGTGGCGCGCCACGAACGCGCGGGCGCCGAGCAGTCCCGCCTCCTCGCCGTCGTCGACGAGGAAGATCACCGCGTTCGCAGGCCTCGGCCCGGCCCCGAGGGTCCGGGCGGTCTCGAGGAGGACCGCGACGGCCGCGAGGTCGTCGGAGATCCCGGGGCCGGCGGGCACCGAGTCGTAGTGCGCGGCGAGCAGCACCGCCGGGCCCGCTGCCGTCCCCGGTAGCCGCGCGAGCACGTTGGACACCGTGCCGCACGCGGGGCGGTCCGCGGCGCACACGAACTCCCTCTGCTCCTCGACCGCCGCGCCGAGCGCCTCGAACGCGGCCGCGACGCGGGCGCGCACCGCCGCCGCCGCCTCGCTCCCGACCGGGTGAGGCGCGCCGTCGGGGCAGAGCTCCAGGAGCATCGCGGCTGCGCGGCCGGCGGAGAACTCCGCCGCCGGGGCGTCGGTCCCGGCCGGAGCGGGCGGCCGCATCCGGACGGCGACGAGGACGGCCACCGCTCCCACCGCCGCCGCGGCCCACCCGAGCCAGGCGGGGGGGAACGTCGCCGGGGCGGGCGAACCGTGCGGCGGCTCCACGGCCGGCGTGCGCTGGCTCATCGTTCCTCCACGAAACGGGCGTTCGGAGCTCGGGGCGAGAGGGCGCAACGGGCGCCGTTCGCGGTGGGCGCCGGTACCCAGGGATGGCCGTTCGGGGCGCTCGTCGGGTCACCCCACCGAGACGCCGATGAGGCGTCCGATCCCGAACGTGACCGCCGCGGCCCCCATCCCGATGAGCAGCTGGCGCGTCCCGGAGAAGAGGACGCCCCTCCCCGTGAGGAGCGTGATCGCCGCCCCCGTGGCGAAGAGGGCGAGGCCGCTCGCCGCGAGGCTGGTGATCACCGCCGGCGGTCCCGAGAGGAAGAGGAACGGCGCGACCGGAGCCACGGCGCCGGCGAAGAACAGGAAGAACGAGGTGATCGCCGCCTCCCACGCGGACCCGCCCAGCTCGGTGGGGTCGAGGCCGAGCTCCTCGCGCGTCAGCGTGTCGAGCACGTTCTCCTTGTCGGCCATCAGCCTCGCCGCGAGCACGTCGGCCTCTCCCTTGCCGAGCCCCTTGGCCTGGTAGATCAGCGACAGCTCCTCCTGCTCCTCCTCCGGCGCCTCCCTCAGCTCGTCGCGCTCGATCTCGATCTGGCGCTGCGCCAGCTCGCGGGCGCTCTGCACCGAGAGCCACTCGCCCATCGCCATCGCGCACGCGCCCGCCAGTGTGCCCGCGAGCCCGGCGATCAGGATCGCCCGGTTGGAGGAGTGCGCCCCGGCGACGCCCATGACGAGGCTCAGCACCGATACGAGGCCGTCGTTCGCGCCGAGGACCGCGGCCCGGAGGGCGTTGCCGCCGACCGCCCTGTGGCGGCCCTCGAGGCGGGCCAGCATCCCCCCCTCCATCCCGGAGCCGCGGGTGTGGGAGATCGTGGCCAGGAGCCGGGCGTGGGAGTTCTCGACGGCCGGGAGCCTCGCCTCGAGCGCGTCGGGCTGGTCGTCGTAGTCGTGGCGGCCGGCCTGCTCCTTCATCGCGAGCGTCGGGATCACCGACTGCGTCCCGAAGCGCGCCGCCAGCCAGATGATCATGCGCGCGCGGAAGCTCGGGCGCCGGCGCGGCGCGCGCACGCCCGCATCGCGCAGCTTCCCCTCCCAGAACGCGATGTGCGCCTCTTCGGACTCGGACAGGCGGCGGTACACCTCGGCGAGCTTCTCGGAGGTCTCGGCCCTGGCGATGGCCGCGTAGATCGTCGCGCTGTCGATCTCCTCCTGCCAGTTGGTGCGGAAGCGGGCGACGTCGTCCCGGGAACTCATCTCGCTGGCCCCTCCGTCACTGCCGACTGCAGAGAGCCGGCCGTCCGCGGCGCAACGCCGGCGGACGGCTCGAGGCTCGACCGCCTCGGGCGGCGCGGGCGTGCTCGACCGGACCCCGGCGCGCGGTCTCTCAGCCTCCGGCGCCCCGCATCTTGGTCAATCCGGCGCCGGCGATCACCACGCCGAGCACGATCCCGCTGATCTGCTTCCAGCCGAGACCGGGCGCGCCGCCGATCCCGAGCTGGTCGGCGGCCGCGGAGACGATGAAGATCAAGACCCCGGCGGTCAGCATCATCCACCCCACGGTCCGCTGAGACATCTCAGGCCCTCCTTGGTCGAACTCAATCCGCACTGTATCTTACCGCCTGACGCGGAGGAGGGGACATGGCGTTCGCCGAGATTGACGTGGGCAGGTGCAGGCGGGACTTCCCGGCGCTCGCGCGGCTCCAGGACGGAGCGCCGCTGGCGTTCCTCGACGGCCCCGCCGGCTCGCAGGTTCCCGCCGCGGTAGTCGAGGCGGTCTCGGGCTACTACCGCACGTGCAACGCGAACACCCACGGGGCGTTCGCCACGTCGCGCGAGTCCGACGCGCTGATCCGGTCCGCCCGGGAGGCCGTCGCCGCGTTTCTCGGGGCGCCTTCGTGGCGGGAGATCTCGTTCGGCGCGAACATGACGACGCTGGCGTTCGCGCTCTCGCACGCGCTGGCTCGGGACCTCGCGCCCGGCGACGAGGTCGTCACCACGGAGCTCGACCACGAGGCGAACCGCGGCCCCTGGCTCGCCCTCGGCGAAAGGGGCGTCACCGTGAGGGAGGTCGCCCTGCTCCCCAGCGGCGAGCTCGACGAGCGGGACCTTCGGGCGAAGATCACGCCGAGGACCAGGCTCGTCGCGATCGGGTACGCCTCCAACGCCCTCGGAACCGTGAACGACGTCCCTCTCGCGCGGCGGCTCTCGAGCGATGTGGGAGCGCTCCTCGTCGTCGACGCGGTGCACTACGCGCCGCACTTCCCGCTCGACGTGAACGCCCTCGACCCCGACTTCCTCCTGTGCTCCGCGTACAAGTTCTACGGACCGCACGTCGGGATCCTCTACTGCCGTACGGGCCTGCTCGACCGGCTGCGTACGTACAAGCTGCGCACGCAGGACGACGCCTCGCCGTACCGGATCGAGACGGGGACGCTCAACCACGCGGCGATCGCCGGCGTGAAGGCCGCGGTCGAGTACATCGCCTCGTGGGGGGACGGCACGACGCTGCGGGAGCGCGTCGTGTCGGCGATGTCGGGGATCGCGGCCCACGAGCACGCCGTCGCGGCCTCGTACTGGGATGCGGTCCGGCGCGTCCCGGGCGTGACGGCGTGGGGGCCGGGGTTCGACTCGCGGCGTAGGGCGCCGACGGTGTCGATCACGATCGAAGGCGTGCGGCCGGTCGAGGCCGCGGAGGCGCTCGGGCGGAGAGGGGTGCTGGTGTGGGACGGAGACTTCTACGCCGCGCGAGCGATCGAGGTGCTCGGCCTCGCGGAGAGCGGCGGCGTGCTCCGCACCGGGATCTCGATGTACAACACCCGCGAAGAGGTCGAGCGCCTCCTCGACGGTGTCGCGCGGGTCGCGCGGCGATGACCCGCCGCGGCAGCCCGGTTCGCCTCCTGCTGGCCGGCTTCGGAAACGTGGGCCGCGCGCTCGCGGGGATCCTGGCCGGACGAGCGAAGTACCCGGGTCTCGCAGGCCTCGACGTCGGCGTGGTCGGGATCACGACCGGTTCGCACGGCGCGCTCGCGAGCTCGGAGGGGATCGACCTCGCGTCGGCGCTCGAGGAGTTTAGCCGGCACGGCCGCTTCACGACGGGCCACCCCGGAGCGACCGTCCTCGACACGACGAGCGCGGTGGCGACCCTCGACTACGATGTGCTCGTCGAGCTCTCCCCGCTGTCGGTCGCGGGGCGGGGCGAGCCGGCGATCTCGCACGTCCGCGGCGCGCTCGAGCGCGGAAGGCACGTCGTCACCGCCAACAAGGGCCCCGTGGCGTGGGCGTACCGCGAGCTGACCGGTCTCGCGGCCGACAGGGGGTGCAGGCTCCTCTACGAGACGACCGTGATGGACGGGGTGCCGGTGTTCAACCTCGCTCGTCACGGGCTGCGCGGGGACGTCGTGCGCCGGATCGAGGGAGTGCTCAACTCGACCACCAACGTGGTGCTCGGCGAGCTCGAGCGGGGCGCGAGCATGGCGGACGCGGTCGCCGCGGCGAAGGCGGCCGGCGTGGCGGAGGCCGACCCGAGCGCGGACCTCGACGGGTGGGACGGGGCCGTCAAGCTCTCGGTGCTGGCCAACGCCGTCATGGGGTTCGACCTGCGCCCCGAGAGCGTCGTCCGCGAGAGCGTCGGCGGGATGGAGGAAGGCCTGCCGCGACGGGCGCGCCGACGCGGCGCGCGCGTGAAGCAGGTGTGCGAGCTGGAGCGGAACGGAGACGCGGTGCGCGGGGCCGTGCGTCTCCGCGAGCTCTCGGCCGGCGACACGTTCGGACGGCTCGACGGCGCGGACTCGGCGATCCGCTTCGTGACCGACATCCTCGGCACGATCGTGGTGACGGAGGAGCGTCCGAGCCTCGCCACGACGGCGTTCGGCGTGATCAGCGACCTCCTCGCCCTCGGCTTGCCGGACGCGGGGTGAGGATGCGGCGACCGGCTCGACGCTCCGACGTATGATCGGCGAGGGGCGCTGGGCTGGCCCGGTGGAGGGCGTGATGCGGCGACGCTCGGTCAAACGGTTCCACCCGCCCGGCACGTCACCGGGGACGCTGGCGTTCCCCGCCGGCGCGGCCGCACCGTCGCGGCTCTCGCTCCTCACCTACGACGGGATCGAGGTGCGGGAGGAGGACGTCGCCAACGTGTCGGACGTGCCGTTCCCCGTTCCTCCCGGCCGGAACGCGTGGCTGCGGATCGTCGGGCACTCACAGGAGGCGCTCGGCGGCCTTGCGGCCCGGTTCGGCGTCCACCCGCTCGTGGTGGAGGACGTCGTCAACGTGGGGCAGCGGCCGAAGGTGGAGGAGTTCGACACGCACCTGTTCGTGGTGGTGGACGTGGTCCGGCGGCGGGCCGACGGCGCGATGGAGGAGGAGCAGGTGGCGCTCCTCCTTTTCGAGAACCTCCTGGTCACCGTTCAGGAGAGAGAGCGACCTGTTCACGCTGGTCGAGGAGCGCCTCAGGTCGGGGCGGGGGAAGATGCGCGGTCTCGGCGTGGACTACCTCGCGTACGCCCTCGTGGACGCCGCGGTGGACCACTTCTTCCCGGTGCTCGAGAAGGTCGGCGAGACCATCGACGCGATCGAGGACGACCTGCTCGCGCGCCCGGACAGCCGGGGGTTCGAGCGGCTGCACGAGACCAAGCGCGACCTCCTGCGGCTCGGGAGAGCGACGTGGCCGCTGCGGGAGGCGGTCGCGAAGCTCGCGCGCACCGATGTCGGGCTGGTGCGGGAAGGTACCCGTGTCTGGCTGCGGGACGTCTACGACCACACCGTCCAGATCATCGACATCGTCGAGACGTTCCGCGACATGACCGGCGAGCTCGTGGACCTCTACCTGTCGAGCGTGTCCAACCGGATGAACGAGATCATGAAGGTGCTCACCGTCATCGCGACGATCTTCATCCCGCTGACGTTCATCGTCGGCCTGTACGGCATGAACTTCAACACGCAGGCCGGGCCGCTCAACATGCCGGAGCTCAACTGGCGGTGGGGGTACCCCGCGGTCTGGGCGGTGATGGTGGCCGTCGCGCTGGGGATGCTCTGGATGTTCAGGCGGCGGCGGTGGCTGTGAGCCGCGCCCACGTCCGGTCGTTCTCTGGCTCGACCACTCGCCGATTCAACGAGAGCAGGGGAGCAGAGGAGCGGAGGGGCCCGGGGGGCAAACGACCGGTGCCCGTGGCCGTGCTTCCGGCCCCTCTGCCCCTCAGCACCTCTGCCCCTCCGCTGGGCACCGCCTCCCCAGCGGCCAACCCCAGGAGCGGTCAATCCAACTTGAAGCCGGCGACGAGCGTGACCTGCCACTCGCACGGCTTGCCGTCGCGGATCGCCCCGCGGACCTCCTTGACCTCGAACCACGAGAGCCCGTGGAGGGACTGCGCCGCCTTCGCGACGGCCGCCTCCACCGCCTTCTCCACGCTCTCCGGCGAGCACCCGACGATCTCGACCTTCTTGTAAACCTTCTCGCTCATCGCTCCCCCCGTTCGCGTCGTCGGCAATTGTCCCGAGTCCGAGAGCCGGTTGCAACCGGCGCCGCCTGCGGCCGCAGACCGTGCGCTATAATCACCCGGCAACTCAAGTGCAAAGAGGTGTCTCACACGTTTCTTTTGCACGGCAAGGAGGGCACTGAAATGGCAACCAACGCACCGCAAACCCCGGCGCCGACCGCTCCGGCCCCACCGAAGAAGACCAGCCCGCTCATCTGGATCCTGGTTGGATGCGGCGGTCTGATCCTCATCGTCTGCGTCATGATGCTCGCGGGCGGCCTGTTCGTCGCCCACAAGGCGAAGGGCTACCTCGAGACCGCCAAGAAGAACCCGGCGATGGCGGCGGCGAAGATCGCCGTCGCTGTCAACCCCGACCTCGAGGTCGTCGCCGAGGACGACGCCAAGGGCGAGCTGACGATCCGGAACAAGAAGACGGGCGAAGAGATCACGATGAACGCCCAGGACATCAAGCAGGGCCGCCTGAAGTTCAAGAACGAGAAGGGGGAAGAGGTCACGTTCGAGGGGAGCGGCCAGCCCGGGAAGGAAGGTCTGCGGATCAAGTCCGTCAAGGGCTCAATGACGTTCGGGGCGGGCGCGGCCGAGAAGGCGCCGCCGTGGGTGCCGATGTACCCGGGCGGGAAGGTGATGGCCTCGGCGTCGGAGACGACGGTGACCGGTCTGAGCGGCCACATCTCGTTCCAGACCGACGACGCGACCGACAAGATCATGGCGTTCTACGAGCGCGAGCTCAAGGCCAACGGGTTCACCGTCGAGCGCACCTCGATGCAGGGCACGGTGCGCCTCGCGAACCTCAACGCGAAGGCCGACGGCGGGAAGCGGACCGTCAACGTGGTCGTGACGCCGATCGGGGAAGCGTCCCAGGTCGCCGTGCAGTTCACCGGGCCGGGGTCGGCGGAGTAGCGAGAGGATTCCCGAGACACCTGCGGCCGGCGCGGACGCCGGCCCCTCGTGTTCTCGGGGGCTTCCGCCCTCAGTGCCCGAGCAGGGTGATCACGCCGACCGCGGCCATTCCGCACGCGGTCGCGAACACGTCGCGCGTGCGACACACCGGCGTCATGACCGCCGGGATCAGGTCGCTCGCCCCGAGGTAGAGGAAGAAACCCGCCATCACGAGGACCAGGCTCCCGAGCTGGGCCCGGCCCAGCGTGACCGCGACGCCCACTGCGAAGCCGAGAAGCAGCGAGGCCGCGTTTCCGAGGAGGAGGCGGATCGCCGCCCGGCGCCGGTGGTGGTGCGTGAGAACGAGCGACACCGTCGTGATGCCGTCCGCGAACTTGTGGGCCGAGAGCGCCACGCCGACGGCGAGGAGCGCCTCGGGCGACTCTCGGACCGCCGCGGCGAGCGCGATGCCGTCCACCGCCGAGTGGACCAGCAGGCCGACGGCGCCGTGCATGGCGAGCGGGCGGTGCTCGTGCTCCTCCGGCGGACAGTCGGCGTCCATCGCGTGGGCGTGGGGGTGCAGGACGTGGAGCTTGTCCAGCAGCAACGTGGTCAGGAACGCGCCGAGCACGACGAGCAGTGCGGCGTGAAGGCCGCGGCCCAGCGCCTCCGCTCCCGCGGGGACGAGCTCGAGCAAGGCGAGCGCAACCAGGGTGCCGGCCGAGAACGAGAGGAAGACCCGGGTGTGCCGCTCGAGGTGCAGCGGTATCGTCCCGCCGGCAAGGGTGGCGCCGGCGACCACGGCGAGCGTCGCGCATGTCAGGATGATCGGCACGCCGACATTCTAGCCTCCTCCGCTCGGTAGAATGCGCTCATGTCCGAGGGGGTCCGCCTGGACGTGTGGCTCGACGTGGCGTGCGTCGCGAAGACGCGCTCGCAGGCGAAGGAGCTGTGCGACGGCGGCAAGGTCGAGGTGGGAGGCGTGCGCGCCAAGTCGCACCGCACGGTTCGGCCGGGGGACCGCATCGCGGTGACGCTCGCGCCCGGCCGCACCCGCGAGCTCATCGTCCGGGCCGTGGGCACGACACACGTGGCGAAGGCGCTGGCGAGGGAGCTCTACGAGGACGTCACGCCGCCGCCCTCGCCCGAGGAGATCGAGATGCGCTGCCTGGAGCGCTTTGCGCCACCCCCGGCGCCCCCGCGGGGCAGCGGCCGCCCGGAGAAACGCGCGCGCCGCGAGATGGAGCGGATGAGGAGGCGGTGAACCGGTCCCCGGCGCCTCCGCCCCGGCGTGCTAGGTGCGGGCGGCGGCGCTGCGTGCGGCGAACCACGCGGCGGTGCGCCTGAGCCCGTCCTCGAGCCGGACGTCCGGAACGACGCCGAGCTCCTTCCCGAGGCGCTCCGACGTGATGACGGAGCGGCGCTGCTCGCCCGGCTTTGCAGGACCGTGGATGGCCGGTCTGGCCACCCCGACGGCGCCTGCGAGGTGGTTGTACAGCTCGACGACCGTGGTCTCGCGGCCGGTGCCGACGTTGTACACCGCGAAGCCGGTGCGGCCGAGGGCGGCGAGGTTCGCGGCGACGATGTCGGCCACAAACACGTAGTCCCGGGTCTGCAGGCCGTCGCCATTGATCACCGCCTCGCGGCCCGACAGGAGGCGGTCGAGGAAGATCGCCACGACGCCGGCCTCGCCGTGCGGGTTCTGGCGCGGGCCGTACACGTTCGCGTAGCGCAGAGCGACGGCGTCCAGGCCGTACTCCGCGTGGTAGAAGTAGAGGTAGCGCTCGACGGCGAGCTTGGCCACGCCATACGGCGAGAGCGGCCTGGTGGGATGCTCCTCGTCGGCCGGGAAGCGCTCCTGCTCGCCGTACATCGCTCCGCCGGTCGAGGCGAACACGACCTGGCGGAGCGCGCCGCGCCGCCCGGCCTCCAGGAGGTTCAGGGTCCCAACGACGTTGACGCTCGCGTCGTGCGCCGGGTCCGCGACCGAGCGGCGGACGTCCATCTGCGCCGCGTGGTGGACCAGAACCTCGACGCCGGCGTCGCGCACGAGCGCCGCCGCCTCGGCCGAGCGGATGTCGAGCTGGTGGAACTCGGCTGCCGCGGGGACGTTCTCCTTGCGCCCGGAGGAGAGGTCGTCAACAATCAGGACACGGTGGCCCGCCGCGAGCAGCGCGTCGGCCACGTGGGAGCCGATGAAACCTGCGCCTCCGGTGACGCACACCGTCCGAGAGCTCATGGGGCTGCCCCTCTCCGGCGCGGCGCTGGCAGCGCTCGCACCGCTGGAGAGCGGATTCTACCAGCGCGCGACCCGGGCCGTGGCGCGCGCGCTGCTCGGAAAGCTGCTCCTCCGGCGCCTCCCCGAGGGGCTCGTCGCGGTCCGCATCACCGAGGTGGAGGCGTACCTCGGGGTCGCCGACCCCGCCGCCCACACCTACCGCGGGCGCCGGACGCCCCGCAACGAGGCGATGTGGGGAGAGGGCGGGCACCTGTACGTCTACTTCACCTACGGGATGCACCACTGCTGCAACGTCGTGACGCGTCGCGCCGGCGTGGCGGAGGCCGTGCTGCTGCGCGGCGCGGTCGCGGTCCGGGGCGAACGCGTCATCTCCGCCCGCCGCGGAGGCCGGTCGGGGCCCGGTCTGCTGGACGGGCCCGCCAAGCTGTGTCAGGGGCTCGCGATCGACAAGGCGCTCAACGGTGCGGAGCTGACCGGAGGCGTCGGGGTCTGGCTGGCGTCCGACGGGTTCCGCTGCCGGAGTGGCTGGGTGAGGCGCCTCCCGCGCGTGGGCGTGGCCTACGCGGGGGACGCGGCGAACTGGCCGCTCCGGTTCGTCGTGGCGCTCGACG
>DATKLI010000081.1:0-43620 GCA_035542455.1 Thermoanaerobaculaceae bacterium | reverse complement strand
GATGCGAACCACGCCGTCGCCGACCTTGAGCCCGGTCTCCAGCGAGTCGGCGAGGCGGTTCCCGAGGTCCGCGCGGACCTCCAGGCGGTCGATCACGACCTCGACGGTGTGCTTCCTCTTCTTGTCGAGCTCGGGCGGATTCGCCGCGTCCACGAGCTGGCCGTCCACGCGTGCGCGCACGAACCCCTCGCGAACCATCTGCTCGAAGAACTTCCGGTGCTCGCCCTTCCGGTTCTCGGCGAGGGGCGCGAGCAGCATGAAGCGGGTGCCGGCCGGCATCGCGAGGATCCGGTCCGCCATCTGCTGCGTCGTCTGGCCCTGGATCGGGATTCCGCAGTCGGGGCAGAACGGCTGCCCGATCGAGGCGTACAGGAGGCGCAGGTAGTCGTAGATCTCGGTGACCGTGGCGACCGTGGAGCGGGGGTTCTTCGAGGTCGTCTTCTGCTCGATCGAGATCGCGGGCGAGAGGCCGTCGATCGTGTCCACGTCGGGCTTGTCCATCTGCTCCAGGAACTGCCGGGCGTAGGCGGACAGCGACTCGACGTAGCGCCGCTGCCCCTCGGCGAACAGCGTGTCGAAGGCGAGGGTGGACTTCCCCGACCCCGACACCCCCGTGATCACCACGAGGCGGTTGCGCGGGATGTCCAGGTCGATGTTCTTGAGGTTGTGCTCGCGCGCGCCGCGAATTGCGATCGTTTCTCGCATCGTGCTCTCAAACCCCGCCCGCCGCGGCACTCTTCCCGCACCTCCCGTGGCTCCGACGGGTCACGCCGCGGCAACCGCACATTGTACCTTCTCCGGCCGACCGGATGAAGCCACCAGTGTCCGGCCGGGGCTCCGGCTGCGGCCGCCGATCCGGCGTGACGGGGGTTCCCGAAACGGCGCGGGCGGGAGGGTCCCCGCGGCGGGCCGGCGGTATCATGCCAAAAGGGGCGGCAGGGTTCGTGGCGATATCGGTCCGGGACGCGATGCTGAAACCGTCGGCCGCGGTCGTGATAGCACTGGTGCTGGTCGCGGCCGTGGGGTGGGTCGACTTCACGACCGGGCGCGAGTTCAGCGTCGCCGTCTTCTACCTGCTGGGGATCGCCCTCGCGACGTGGTACGGCGGCCGCTGGGCCGGGATGGTCGTCGCGGCCGCCGCGGCGGCGTCGTGGCTCGTCGCATACCTTCACGGGCAGCCGGTCGAGGTGGGTCCGCTCACCCCGTACTGGAACGCTCTCGGGATCCTCGGGTTCTTCCTGGTCAGCGTGACGAGCCTCTCGAAGCTGCAGCAGGCGCTCCGCCGCGAGCGCAGCCTGTCCCGCGAGGACCCGACGACGGGCGTCGCCAACGCCAGGGCGTTCGTGGAGATCGCCGGACGGGAGATCGAGCGCGCCCGGCGCTCGAAGAGGCCGGTCTCGCTCCTGTTCGCCGACTGCGACGACTTCAAGGCTGTGAACGACCGCTACGGCCACGTGACCGGTGACGCCGTGCTCGGAGCCGTGGCCCACTGCATCCAGGACGCGGTGCGGGAGATCGACGTGGTCGCCCGGGTGGGAGGTGACGAGTTCGCGGTGCTGCTCTCGGAGACGAACGCCGAGGGCGCGCGGGTGGTCGTCGAGCGCCTTCGCGCCGCCCTCAACCGGCCGCTGGCCGGTGCGGGCGTGTCGGTGACGCTCAGCATCGGCGTCGCCACGTTCGTGGGCCGGTGGCCGAGCGTCGAGGAGGCGCTCCGGCAGGCGGACGGCCTCATGTACGCCGCCAAGAACTCGGGGAAGGACACGTTCCGCGCCAAGGTCGTGAGTCCGCTCGCCGCGCAGCCCGCGTGAGCCCGGCCGAACGCTCTCGGCGGTCGGCCGGAGCGTGTCCGCGCGGGCGTCAGGGCCCCGCGTCCACGACCACGCGCAAGCCCGTGTAGGCGAGCGAGGGAGCACCGGCGCCGCGCGCGTCCGCCGGGCGGTCGGCGCTCGGGCCGACCGCGACACCCGCGCCGCCGGCCGCGACCGCCCACTCCGCCGCGTTGCCGTCGAGGTCGAACACGGCGTCGTCGCCGGTACCGGGGAGCGTCCCCACGGGCAGGAGCAGCGGCGCGTCTCCGGCCAGCGTTTTCGCGGCCTCCAGCAGCCGCGCGCTGTCGTCGGGGTTGGGCGCGTACCCGGCCCACCGGTCGAGCGTGTTGCCGCCCGTCCCGGCGGCGCGCGCGAGGTTGCGGGCCTCGTCCTCGGTGGGGAGCCGGAACGGACGCCCGGTGTGCGTCCCGAGCCACGCCGCGTACGCCCGGGCACGGTCGAACGCGACACCGGTCATCGGGAGGTCCGCGGTCGCCGCGGTGAACGCGACGGTGCGGTCGAACGCGGCGAACTGCGCCCGGGTGACCTCGAACCGCCCGACCTCGAGGTCCTGGAACCGCACGGTCTCCGGGACGAGCGCGCCCTTCTCGAGGCGGCCGAACGCGGAGCCCGAACGCGCAGCGCGCGCCCGCTCGAGCAGGCCGGCGAGCGGGGAGCCTTCCTTCAGCGCGGTCCCGGGCGCGGGCGGCTTGCCGAACAGGTAGCGGTCGAACCACGCGAGGTCCTCCTCGACCTTGCGCCGCTGGTGGGCGATCTTCCGCAGCGAGTGCGGCTCGCCGGGGAACGTGAGGAACCGGACCGGCGCCGCCCCGATCTGCTGGAGCGCCCGGAACAGCGACCACGACTCATGCGGCGGCACGTTGCGATCGTCGGTGCCGGTGTACACGATCGTGGGGGTCGTCACCTTCGCGACGCGGAAGAACGGCGACTTCTCCATGTACGCCTGCGGGACCTCCCACGGGGCGCCGCCGAAGTAGTAGTTGTCGAACGAGGCCCCGAAGTCGACGTTCGCCCAGTCGGAGAACCACTCGACGTCGGCGGCGCCGACCGACGCGGCCTTGTAGCGCGTCGCCGTCGTGATGAGCGCGGCGCTCAGGATCCCGCCGTTGCTCCACCCGGTGGTGCCGAGCCTGTCGGGGTCCACGAGGCCTCGCCGGACGAGGTCGTCGACGCCGGCCTCGATGTCCGGCACCTCGAGCTCGTAGTAGTGCCCGGCTATCGACTCGACCCAGTCGAGGCCGTAATCCGCTGAGCCGTGGTAGTTCACCTGGAGGACGAACGCGCCGCGCTGCCGCCACAGCAGCAACGGGTACGCCCAGCTCTCCTCCCACCGGTCGTGGTCGGCGCCGGCCGGCCCGCCGTGGATCGCCAGGACGAGGGGAGCGCGCGCGCCCTCGCGCCAGTCGAGGGGGTAGTGCAGGAGCCCCTCGACCTCGTCGCCGCGGGCGCCCTTCCACCGCACGACCTCCACCTTGCCCGTCGGCTTCCCGCGCCACGACGGGTTGAGGTCGGTGAGCTTCCTCTCCCCGACGATCCTCGCGCCCTCGACCCGCGCGCTGTACCACTGCGTCGGCTGCGTCGCGGTCGAGGTTGCGTACACCAGCGTTCGCCCGTCGCGGCCGAGCTCGACCTCCTCGATCGAGCCGGCGTGGGTGCCGGCGAGGTCCTGCCGCCTCCACCCCTTGGCCGTGCGGACGAGGCGCGCCGCCCGGGGGTGCACGCCGTCTGCGAGGAGCGCGACGACGCCGTCCACCGTCGGCGCGTACGCGTGCTCGAGGCCGCGCTCCCAGCCGAGGTCCACCTTCTCGACGGTCTTCGCCGCGATGTCGAACCAGTACAGCTCGTTGATCGTCGCCTCCCGGTACCTGGGGTGGCGGCTGAACTGGTTCACGAGGTAGAACCCGGTCCCGTCCGGGGCCCAGCGGACGAGCTGCGGCAGGATCTTCGCGTCCTCGAAGATCCGGGTCCGCGCCCCGGTGGCGAGGTCCACGAGGAACGTCTGCGGCGGCACGCGTTGGTCGAACTCCCACGAGAGGCTCTGCTGCGCCGTCACCACGGCGACCGTGCCGTCGGGCGAGACCGCGAGCGCGTCGATCCAGTCGGCGTTGCGCGTGAGTCGCTCGGTCTTTCCCCCGTCCAGGGCGACGCGGAACAGCCGGACCGGCGGCTCGTGCTCGGCGTCGTCCACGACCGTCGCGTCGTCGCCGCGCTCCTTGCGCTCGCGGTCCCACTGCGAGGGCGACTCCTGCGCCGCCACGACCAGCGCGGCGGGACCGACCCACCCGAACCGCGAGACGTCCCTGTCGAACCGTGTCACGGCGAACGCCTCACCCCCCGCCACCGGGATCGCCCACAGCTGGTTCTTCCCCTTCTCGTCGTCGGGCTTGGCGCCGGGCGCCTTACGCGTCGAGAGGAAGGCGATGTGGCGGCTGTCGGGCGAGAACGCGGGTGCGGAGACGGTGTCCTGCCCGCGCGTCAGAGCGACCGACGTGCCATCGGAGAGCCGGGAGAGCCACAGGTTCGACACGCGCTTCTCCTCGGTGCCAACCTTCTCGACGGTGGCGCGGACCCAGACGGCGAGCGTGCCGTCCGGCGAGATCTCCCACGACGAGGCGTGCTCGGCGAGCAAGATGTCGTCGACGGTCCAACGAGGCGGGTCGAGAGGGTTCGCGGCCGCGCCCAGGGCCGCGAGCGCGGCCAGTGCGAGGAACGCCGACGAGGCGATGCGGCGGCTCGTGTGCATGGAGGGTGCCTCCCTCGGCCAGGACGGCGCCGCCGGAGCGGGGCCGGCACGGGCGATGAGGGAGCGTACCAGTACACGAGCTCGCTGCAAACCCCGCCGGCCGCCCGCCCGGAGCGGTCACGTCCGCTTCAGGATCTCCGCGAACTCGCTCGCGTCGTTGTCGTCTTTCGCGCCGACCGGCGTGCCGCACACCGTGCAGCGGTACTCGTACTTGTTCCCGGTCGGCAGAACCAGCAGGAGCTGGCGGCGAACGGGCTGCGCGGCCCGGCAGTGTGGGCAGAACAGCTCGGAGACCTCGAACTGGTCGAACTGCGATCGGTTCGCCATCGGCCCCACTCTCCCCGGCCTTCGCGCCGGCGTCAAGAGGCGAGGGGTCACGGCCGGCCGGGCCGGGCGGTGCGGTCCCCCGCCGCCGTGGGGTACGATGGCGCCCGTGTCGGGCAGGGGAGTTGCGGGAAGGGAGACGGCACGTGGGCCCGTTCCGGCCGGGGGGCGCGCCGCGTGAACAACCTCGTCTTCACGGCGCTGGTCGGGGCGAGCTCGCTGGTGGCCGGCTTCCTCGGGTCGCTGACCGGCCTCGGCGGGGGCGTCGTCATCGTGCCGCTCCTCGCGCTGGCCTTCGGGGTCGACGTCCGGTACGCCATCGGCGCCTCGCTCATCTCGGTGATCGCCACCTCGTCCGGGGCGGCCGCGGCGTTCGTCAAGGAGGGGTTCTCCAACATCAGGATCGGGATGTTCCTGGAGATCGCGACGACGCTGGGCGCCATCGTCGGCGCCTCGCTCGCGGCGGTGCTGTCGACGTCGGTGATCGCCGTCGTTTTCGGCCTCGTGCTCGTCTACTCCGCGTTCCTCTCAAGCCGTCCGCGCGACGAGGTTGCGCCCGCGGCGGCGCAGGACCCCCTCGCGGCGCTGCTGCGATTCGACGGCGCGTTCCCGGGTCCGGCCGGACCGCGGCCGTACAAGGTGCAGCGGGTGCCCGCCGGGTTCGGACTGATGGCAGTCGCCGGCGGGCTCTCGGGGCTGCTCGGTATCGGCTCCGGCGCCGTCAAGGTGCTGGCTATGGACCACACCATGCGCATCCCGTTCAAGGTGTCCACCACCACCTCCAACTTCATGATCGGCGTGACGGCCGCGGCGAGCGCGGGCGTCTACCTGAGCCGCGGGTACATCGACCCGGGTCTCGCCATGCCGGTGATGCTCGGGGTGCTGGCGGGCTCGACCGTCGGGGCGCGCGTGCTCGTCGGGGCGCGAACGGTCGTGCTCCGGCGGGTGTTCGCGCTCGTCATCCTGGTCCTGGCGGTGGAGATGATCTACAACGGGTTCTCGGGGAGGCTCTGAGGTGGCGCGGCCCTGGAGCGACTTCCGGATCGAGCAGACGGTCGGCAACCTGCTGCGCAACGGCGTGATCGCGGCGGCGGCCGTGGTCGCGGCCGGGGCGGTCGTGTTCCTCGTCCGCCACGGCGCCGAGCCGCCGCACTACGGGATGTTCCGCGGCGAGCCCTCGGACCTGCGCCATGTCGGCGGCATCGTGGCCGACGCGCGCGCCGGCAGCGCGCGCGGGTTGATCCAGCTCGGGCTGTTGCTGCTGATCGCGACGCCGGTGGCGCGCGTTGCGTTCTCCGTCGTCGGGTTCGCGCTCGAGGGCGACCGGGTGTACGTCGCGGTCACGCTCGTCGTGCTCGCGGTGCTCCTCTTCTCGCTCGCCGGCGGCCACCTGTAGCTTCGCCCGCCGCGGACGTCCGGCCGCTCACGACTCCACGAGCGCGGCGGGCTCCTCCACGCCGAGCGGCTTCGAGACGTTGACGAGGCCGTCCTCGCCCGGCTCGATCGCGAACCCACGCCGCTCGAACAGCGCCAGCATGCGACGGTTGTCCGAGGTCGTCTGCGCGACGACCCGCTTCGCGCCCCACCCGGCCGCGATCTCGATGCAGTAGTCGGTCAGGAGCGCGCCGAGCCCCCGGTTCTGCCAGGCGTCGGTGACGAGCACCGCGTACTCGACGCTCTCGAGGTCCGGGTCGGCGACCAGGCGGCCGACGCCCACCAGGCGCCGCTGGTCGCCGTCGGCATACTCCGCCACGATCGCGATCTCGCGGTCGTAGTCCACGAAACAGTAGCGGATCGCCGCCTGGTGCGTGGACCACTGGAACATGTAGCGGAACCTCGCGTAGATCGTCTCGCGCGAGCAGCTCGCCAGCATCGCCTTCCACGCCGGCTCGTCCTCGGGACGGATCGGCCGCAGCACGAGGCGCGCGCCATCGGGCAGCGCCGCGGGGCGCACGTACTCCTCGGGGTAGGGACGGAGCGCGAGGTGGGCGTACGGCTTGGGCGGCCGCCCGACCGCGCCACGGTCCACGATGATGCGGGCGTCGAGCGCGACGACACCGCGCGGCGTGACGAGGAGCGGGTTGACGTCGAGTTCGCGGATCTCCGGGCAGTCGGCGACGAGGTACGACAGGCGCATGAGGATCTCGATCAGCCGGTCGACCGCGACCGCGGGACGCCCGCGGAACCCTCGCAGCAGCGGCCACGCCTTGAGCGACTCCAGCATCCGCCGCGCCAGCCGCTCGTTGAGCGGCGGCAGCCCGAGCGCGCGGTCGCCGAACACCTCCGCCGACACCCCGCCGAGGCCCGCCAGGAGCACCGCTCCGAACACCGGGTCCGTCTTGGCGCCCACGATCACCTCGACGCCGTTCTCCGTCGACACCATCGGCTGCACGGTGACGCCATCGACGCGCGCGCCGGGGCGGCGCTCGCGGGCGCCGGCGACGATCCGCCCGAACGCCGCCCGGACCGCCGCACCGTCGGGAAGGCCAAGCGCCACGCCGCCGACGTCGCTCTTGTGGGTGACGTCCGGGGAGAGCAGCTTGGCCACCACCGGGTAGCCGATCCGGTCGGCGATCGCGACCGCCTCGTCGGGCGTGGTGGCCTCCTCCCCGCGTGCGACGGGGATCCCGTACGCGTCGAGGAGCGTCTTGGAGGCGACCTCCGAGAGGGTGTCGCCGTCCGGCGGGATCAGCGCCTCGAAACGGGCGCGCAGCTCGGTCCGGTCGAGCGTGAACGTGACGGGGACGTCGCGGGGGGTCTCGTACAGGATCTCGAGGTTGCGCTCGTAGGCGACAAGCGTCATGAACGCCTTCACCGCCTCCTCCGGCGTCTCGTACGACGCGACGCCCGCCCTCGTGAGCGCCTGGAGGCCGTCGCGCACGCTCCGGCCGCCGAGCCACGCCGCGAGGATCGGCTTGGACGTCGTGGCGGCGAGCGCGCCGACCTCCCTCGCCGTCGCGGTCGGGTTGGTCATCGCCTGCGGCGTCAGGATCGCCAGCACCGCGTCCACGCCCGGGTCGGCGAGCGCCGTCGCGACCGCCCGGGAGTACCGCTTGGAGGTCGCATCGCCGAGCACGTCCACCGGGTTGCCGTGCGACCACGCCGGCGGCAGTGCCTCGTCCAGCGCCGCGAGCGTGGCGGGGGCGAGCTCGGCGAGCACGCCGTCGCGCGCGATCAGGGCGTCGGTCGCCATCACGCCCGGGCCGCCGGCGTTGGTCACGATCGCGAGGCGCGGGCCGGCCGGCCCGCGGTGGCGGCCGACGAGCTCGGCGCAGTTGAAGACGTCGCCGATCTCGAAGACGCGCGCGATCCCGGCGCGTTCGAACGCGGCCTCGTAGATCGCGTCCTCGGAGGCGAGCGCGCCGGTGTGCGACGCCGCGGCGCGCGCGGACTCGGGGAACCGCCCCGCCTTGTACGCCACGATCGGCTTGGTGCGCGCGAACGCTCGCGCGGCGGTCATGAACCTGCGGGCGTCTCGCAGCGACTCGACGTACAGGATCACCGACTCGGTCTGCTCGTCCTCCCCGAAGTAGTCGATGAGGTCGCCGAACTCGACGTCGACCATGTTCCCGATCGAGACGAAGTACGAGAATCCGATCCCCTGCTCGAGCGCCCAGTCGAGCACCGAGGTGCAGAGCGCCCCCGACTGTGAGACGAAGGCGACCTTCCCGGCCTTGGGCATGCCGAGAGCGAACGTGGCGTTGAGGTCGAGCGCGGGCACGATGACGCCGAGGCAGTTCGGGCCGACGATCCGCATCCCCTCGAAGCGCCGCGCCTCGGCCGCGATCCGCTCCTCGAGTGCGGCTCCGGCCGGCCCGGTCTCGCGGAACCCCGCCGAGACGACGACCAGCCCAGGGATCCCCGCCTCGCCGCACGCCCGCACCACGTCGGGCACCTCGTGCGCCGGGGAGCACACCACCGCGAGGTCGGGGGTGCGGGGGAGCTCGTGGACCGACGGGTAGCACGGCACGCCCGCGACCGCCTCGCACACCGGGTTCACCGGGTACACCACCCCCCGGAACCCGGACCCCACCAGGTTCCGCAGCACGGTCCCTGAGACGCTCTTGGGGTTCTCGGTAACGCCGACGAGGGCGATCCGCTGGGGCTTGAAGATGCTGTCGAGCCTGTGGATGTCCACGCCCCCTCCCCGAGCGCCATGGTACCCCGTCCCGCGCCGAAACGGCGCCACGCCACGGGCAGCCGGGCGACCCGCACCGGGAAACCTCCGGCCCGAGCCGCCGTATATCTCCCAGGCGTGGACGCAAACCCTGCCCCAAGCCAAGAGGAGGAGCCATGACCGCTCGAACGCACGGCCTGGCCGCGGTCGTCGTGCTGCTGCTTTCCGCAGCGTGGTGCACCGCCGCCGGCACACCCGCCTACATCCGCTACCCGGACATCAACGGCAACCGGGTCGTCTTCGCCGCCGAGGGCGATCTCTGGATCGCGAGCGACACCGGCGGCGTCGCCCGCCGGCTGACCACACACCCCGGGACCGAGTACTTCCCGCGCTTCTCCCCGGACGGGAAGTGGATCGCCTTCACCGGCGAGTACGACGGCAACCAGGACGTCTTCGTGATCCCCGCCGAGGGCGGCGAGCCGCGGCGGCTCACCTGGCACCCCGGCCCGGACCAGGTCGTCGGCTGGACCCCGGACGGCGCCAAGGTCCTGTTCCGCAGCCGCGCCGAGAACCCGCAGGCGTGGGAGCTGTTCGCGGTGAAGATCGACGGCTCCGACCCCGAGAAGCTCCCGGTCGGCTGGGCGGCGCGGATCGACATCGACCCCGACTCGGGGATGTGGGCCTTCAACCGGGTGACGTCCGAGGGGCGGACCTGGAAGCGGTACCGCGGCGGGATGGCCAGCGACATCTGGGTCGGCCGCCCCGAGAAGGCGGACTTCCGCAAGGTCGGCGACTTCGACGGGCCGCAGGAGTTCCCGATGTGGCACGGGGGCAGGATCTACTTCCTGTGCGACGAGGGCGGGACGAACAACATCTGGTCGATGAAGCCCGACGGCTCGGACCGCCGGCGCCACACCGACTTCAAGGAGTGGGATGCGCGCTGGCCGGCGATGAGCCGTGACGGCCGGATCGCCTTCACGCTCGGCGCCGACCTCGAGGTGTTCAACGCCGCCGACGACTCGGTGCGCAAGATCGACGCCGAGATCCCGAGCGACCGCATCCTCACGCGGGAGCGCTACCCCGAGGCCGCGCGCACGCTGACGTGGTTCGACATCGCGCCCAAGGGCGACCGCGTCGCGATCGTCACGCGGGGCGAGGCGTTTGCCGTCCCGGTGAAGGACGGGCCCACGATGCCCGTCACGCACGGGTCGGGCGCGCGCGAGAGCTTCGCCTCGTTCTCGCCCGACGGCAAGCGCCTCGTGTACGTCACCGACGCGCCGGGGGAGGACGAGATCCGGAGCGTGGACGCGTGGGGACGCGGCGAGCCGAGGGTCGTCAAGCCGGCCGGCACGAGCGGCTACCTGTTCGCGCCGGCGTGGTCGCCGGACGGGAAGCTCGTCGCCTACGCCGACCAGACCCAGACGGTCTACGTCGTGCCCGCCGACGGCGGCGCTCCCCGCGTGGTGGACCACAGCGACCAGTCGCCGATCCTCGACTACGTGTGGAGCCCGGACGGGCGCTGGCTCGCGTACTCGAAGGCGTCGCGCACGGACTACTCGAGCGTGTACATCTACGACACGAAGGAGGCCGACGCGCACCGGGTCACCGGGGAGTTCACCAACGACTACTCCCCCGCGTGGGACCCGCAGGGGCGGTACCTCTACTTCCTTTCCACCCGGGCCACCAACCCGGTGCTCGACTCGAACGACGTCAACGTGATCGAGGCGAAGAACGCCCAGCCGTTCATGGTGCTGCTGCGCAAGGACGTCGCCAACCCGTTCGCGGCCACCAAGGGGTTGCCCGACGAGGCGACGAAGGATGAGAAGGGGAAGGGCGAGAAGGCGCAGGCCGAGGAGAAGAAGGGCGAGGGCAAGAAGCCAGACGGCAAGGAAGCGAAGAAGGAGGAGAAGGGCGAGAAGCCGCCGGAGCCCGTCGCGATCGACTTCGACGGCCTCGACGCCCGCTACGTCGAGCTCCCCAACGTGGACCGCGGCCGGTACTCGAACCTCGCCGCCACCGCGAAGTTCGTTTACTTCCTCTCGAACCCGCTCAAGGGCATGGAGGAGCAGCCCGGCCTGTTCGCCGAGCCCGAACCCGACGCTACGCTCATCAGCTACGACGTCGACAAGAAGAAGTCCAAGCCTTTCACCGAGGGCGTGTCCGCGTACGCCGTCGCGCTCAAGGGCGACAAGCTCGCGGTGATGAAGAAGCGCGGCGACATCTTCGTCTTCGACGCCGGGGCGTCGGCCGGCGACGCCGGCGACGCCAAGCTCTCGCTCTCGGGCGTCGTCGTCGAGCTCGACCCGCGCGAGGAGTGGTCGCAGATCTTCAACGAGGCGTGGCGGCAGGAGCGCGACTTCTACTGGGACGCCGGCATGGCCGGCCTCGACTGGAAGGCGATCCACGACCACTACGCCACGCTGCTCCCGCGGCTGGCGAACCGCGGCGACCTCAGCGACCTGATCGGCGAGATGATCGGGGAGCTCAACACCTCGCACACCTACGTCTTCGGCGGGGACCCGGGCGTGCACGTGACGCACCTGTCGACCGGGCTTCTGGGCGCCGACGTCGCCCGGGAGGGCGACATCTACAGGGTGACGCGCATCTACCGCGGCGACCCGGCGGACAACGTCAGGTCGCCGCTCGACGAGCCGGGCGTCGACGTCCGGGAGGGCGACTTCATCCTCGCGGTCAACCACAGGCCTTTCGCGAAGGGGAAGCCGTTCTTCGCGGCGTTCGAGGACCTCGCCGAGAAGAACGTCGTGCTGACGGTCAACTCGAAGCCCGCGCCGGACGGCGCCCGCGACGTCGTGGTGCAGCCGCTCGGCAACGACCGCGACCTGCGATACGCCGACTGGGTGCGGAAGAACCGCGAGTACGTGGCGGCGAAGACCGGCGGCAAGATCGGCTACATCCATCTCACCAACATGCAGGCCGACGGGATGACCGAGTTCAACACCTGGTACTTCCCGCAGCTCGACAAGGAGGGACTCGTCGTCGACGTGCGGTGGAACGGCGGCGGGTTCGTGTCCGAGATCATCGTCGAGAGGCTGCGCCGCAAGGTGGACGCCTTCGGGCTCGCCCGCGGCGGGAACCGCACCACCTACCCGTACCGCACCCTCAACGGGCCGTTCGTCGTCCTCACGAACCAGTTCGCGGGATCGGACGGCGACATCTTCCCCGCCGTCGTGCAGACCGAGAAGCTCGCCCCGGTGATCGGGATGCGCTCGTGGGGCGGCGTGATCGGGATCAACGGGATCCGCCCGCTGGTGGACATGGGGCTCCTCACCGAGCCCGAGGGTGCCTGGAACGATCCCAGGCGCGGGTGGACGATCGAGAACCACGGCGTCGACCCCGACATCGTCGTCGAGAACCTGCCGCAGGACGTGGCGAAGGGGACGGACGCGCAGCTCGACCGCGCGATCACCGAGGTGATGAAGCTGCACGACACGCACCCGCCCCTGGCGCCGAAACTCGACCCGATCCGGAACCGCAGCCGGGAGGCGTTCCGCAAGGAGCTGAGCCGGCCGTAGGTCCGGAGGTCAGTGGGGCGACACGTGCAGGCGGCGGGGCCCCCGCCGCCTGCTCTTTCTCTCGGGGTCCGCTCGCCCCGGTATGAAGACGCGGTAGCATCGTCACCGGTGCGACGAGTCCGCAGACCTCCGGCGCCGGCACCGGTCACGGGGGGGGCGCACGTCCTCCGGGCGTGCGCCGTCGCGGCGGCGCTCCTGCTCGCGAGGGCGGGGGCCACCGCTATGCACCCCGCCGTGACGGTGGTGTGCAGCGGGGCCGCGGAGGCCGCGCCGACTCCGTGCCGGGCGTACGTCGCCGCGCTGGGGTCGGTGTCGTACCCCGTCACGGTTGGGGCCGCCGACGCGTGGAGCGCCTGGCCCTCTACCGTCGTCGTGGTTCCGGGCGTCACGGTGGCCTCGCTCCCCGCAAACGCGGTCGGCCGGCTCGTCGCGTTCGTCGAGGGCGGCGGCCGGCTCGTGACCGCGCTCGACACGCCCCTCGCGCGTGCGCTCGGGCTCACCTTCGCGGACGCGCCTGTCGAGGTGACCGGCGTGGTCGACGCCGTGGCCCCGAGCCTGCCGGTGAAGTGGCGGGACGCGGCGCCACTGCGGCCGTTCACCGCGCCGGCGGGCGCGAGGCTCCTCGCGTGGACCCCGGGCCGCGAACGTCCGCTCGTCGTCGCGTTCCGCCGCGGCCTCGGCACGGTGCTGTTCCTGGGGATCGAGCTCGACGACGCGAGCACACTCGGGACGTCGCGGTTCCCGTACTTCCTCCAGGCGGTCGGGGCGGCATTCGGGGTCGCGCCCCCCATCGCGTCGTCGCGCGTCGTCGCGTACGCCGACCTCGGCGACCACAGGGGCCAGGACCCCGATGCGGTCGCGGCGTCGTGGCATCGACGGGGGATCCGCGAGGTCCACGTCGGGACGTGGGACGCGTGGGGCGAGAAGCTCGCGCTGTACGGGCGGCTCATCGCGGCGTGCCACCGGCGCGGGATCCTGGTGTACGCCTGGTTCGAGCTCCCCCACGTCACGCGCCAGTTCTGGGACGAGCACCCCGAGTGGCGCGAGAAGACGGGCTCCGGGCGGGACGCGCACGTGGACTGGCGCCGCTTGATGGCGCTCTCGATCCCCGAGTGCTTCGACGCGGTGTCGCGGTGGATGACGGATCTGCTCCAGCGGTTCGACTGGGACGGCGCGGACCTCGCCGAGGTGTACTTCGAGTCTCCGATGGGGTTGGCCCGCCCCGACCTGTTCACGCCGTTGAACGCCGCCGACAGGGAGCTCTTCCGCACGCGCTCCGGGTTCGACCCGATCGAGCTGTTCGACCGCAGCTCCAGGCGATACTTCGGCGCCGATCCGGCGTCCCTCGCCGAGTTCCTCTCGTACCGGCGCGACGCGATCGCGGCGCTCCACGAGCGCCTCCTCGGCGTCCTCGCGGAGGTGCGGAAGCGGGAGCCCCACCTCGACGTCGTGCTCACGCTCGTGGACGCGATGTACGACGGGCAGATGCGCGACCGCCTGGGGATCGACGCCTCACGGATCGTCGGGCTGGGCTCGCGGTTCCCGTTCGAGCTCCAGGTCGAGGACCCGTTCACGCTCTGGACGCTCGGGCCCGAGCGGTACGAGCGGATCGCCGGCGACTACGCGCGCCTGGTGCCGCCGGGGCAGCGGCTGGCCGTGGACGTGAACGTGGTGCCGCGCGCCGGCGACGTCCGCCCGACGTCGCAGCAGACCGGGCTCGAGCTGTACCGCCTCATGGCCGACGCGCGGCGGAGCTTTCCGAAGGTGTGCCTGTACTCCGAGGCGTCGGTGTACCCGCAGGACCGCGCGCTTCTCACGAACGCCCTCGCGTCCTCGTCGAGCGTGCAGCCGGCGGGTGCGCACGAGGTGGTGGTGGTGAGCGACGGCTCGGTCGAACTCGCGACGGGGCGCGAGCGGATCGCCGCGGTGGTCGACGGCCGGCCCTGGCCCGCCGTGCGGGGGGGGACCGTCCTCGTCCCGCTCGGCCGGCACGCCGTCGGATGGAAGAGAGGGGAAGGCCCACCGCCGACGCTCCGTTTACTCGAGATGACGGGGGTGCTCCTGGATGCTGCCGCCGAGGAGGGGGCGCTGACGGTCCGCTACTCCTCTGCGGCGCGTGCGTACCTGCTCGTGCCGTTCTCTCCGTCGCGGATGGAGGTGGACGGCGTTCCGGAGAAGCTCACAACCGGCGCCGGCCGGCGTGGGTTCACCGTCGCAGCGCCCCCGGGCGAGCACACGATCCGTCTCGCCCCCTGAGCGGACGAGGTGCGCCGGCAGGCGTTGCGCTCCGCAACGACGTTTTCGTCGCGGTGAACGCGGGGCCGAATTTCGCGGACAGAACTTACACCGCGGCGGCGCCGTATACGAACTCGTGCGCGACACGAGCCGCGCACAGGCGTGAGAGACGGGCGGCCCGCAACCCCCGCGGTCGCTCGACCAGGACCTCAACCGCCGGCATGGACCGGCATCGAAAGGAGGCATCATGAAGCTCGCAGCGCGCGTGGTGTGCCTGGTTGCCGTCGCTTCACTGTTGGTCATCGTCCCCGCCCGGGCCGCCGACTGGCGGACGCTCGGGGAGCGGACGCTCGACTTCCGAACCAACCCCGTCACGATCGACGCGGTCGCCGGCGCGGGGGCGGTCAGCAAGCTCAAGATCGAGGTCAAGCAGAGCAACCTCGAGATAGGGAACGTCAAGGTGACGTTCACCGACGGCCAGACGTTCAACATGGACCTCAACAAGTACATCGGCGCGGGCGGCAGCCGTGTGATCGACCTCCCGGGCGCGAAGGAGGTCCAGAAGGTCGAGCTCTCGTACCAGAAGTACTCGACGGCCGAGACGCAGCGCATCGGAGTCGTCAAGCTCCTCGGGTCGGCCTGAGCGCCGGCGCGCGAGGCATCGATGCCGGCGGCGTCTGCCGCCGGCATCGGCGTCTCCGCGCAGGGGCTTCCGGGCCCCGTCCGGTCGCCCCTTGTCGCGGCGGGGTGCCGCGATTACTCTCGGGACGGGTGCGAGGCGAGCGAACCAACCGCCGCGAGTACGACCTCTACCGCGCCATGAGGGCGGTCGGCCGGGCGATGCCGTTCGGCGTGCTGCAGCGGGTCGGTGCCGCGCTCGGCGTGGTGTTCCTGCTGGCGTCCTCGCGGCGCCGCACCGTGCTGCGGAACCTCGCGCGCGTCTACCCCGAGCGCGGCCTGTGGTTTCGGGTCGCGACGGCGCTGCGCTGCGCCGCCCACTTCGGGCGAATCACGTTCGACTTCATCAAGTGGTCGCACGCGACGGGAGACGTGATCCGGGCGAAGGTCCGGTGCGAGGGCGTCGAGAACATCGCCGAGGCGGTCCGCCGCGGCAAGGGGTGCTTCGTCCTGTCGGCGCACTTTGGCCACTGGGAGGTGGCGGCGCAGTGGCTGGCGCTCAACGGCTTCCCGCAGGGGATGGTGTACCGGCCGCTCGAGAACCCGCTCATGGAGGAGGAGCTCGCGCGGAGCCGCACCCGTTTCGGGAACACGCTGATTCCGAAGGAAGGTGCGACGCGCGGGATCATGAAAACGATCCGCGACGGCGGGATCGTCGACATCCTTTTGGACCAGAAGGCCGATCTCGAGCACAGCGTCATCGTGACGTTCCTGGGCGTGGCGACGCCCACCACGCCGTCGCTCGCGAAGATCGCGCTCGCCACGGGCGCGGCGGTGGTGCCGCTGTTCTCGTACCCGGAGGGGACCGGCTACCGGTTCCGGCTCGACCCGCCCGTGCCTGTCGGACCCGGCGACACGATCACGACCCTCACGCAGAGGTACAACGATGCCGTCTCGCGGGAGATCTTTGCGAACCCGCGGCTGTGGTTCTGGTTCCATGACCGGTGGACCCCCCGCAAGCGGAAGTCCACCGGGCTGTAGGGCATGGAATTGCGCCTGGTCGTTCTCGGCGCGGCCGGCGTCGGACCATCTGCGGCGTCAGGCTCGCGCCTCGCGTCCTCATGTAGCCTCCGGCTACACTCCGGCGCTCGCCGCTCCCCTTCCTTGCATCTGGCCCAACGGCGGCCGCGCGGCTACACGCGCTTCGCGCCGGACCGGTTCGTTGCGTGTATGTGGGCCACTGGCCACCGGCCATCGATCACAGGCCGCCGGTCAGCGGCCGCCGGACGGAACGTCAACGGCGCGGGTGGCGGCGGAGGAGGACGCCGAGCGCGAGGTACACGGCGGCGCAGAGCGCGAAGTCGAGCGCGAGCCCGCCGTCGAGCGCGAACTCCCGATGCCGGAGCCCCTCGGGGAGGCAGGGCCACGCGGCCACGAAGTAGAGCGCGTTGCCGAGGAGGACGGCTGCGAGCGCGCGCAGGAGGCGCGTCCCCATCCGGGGCGTCCTCAGGCGAACTGGTCCTTGCCCAGCGCGACGCGCTCGTAGTAGTCGATGCCGGCGCCGGAGAGGCGCACGCCGGCGGCCGGGCTCGCCTCGCTCCCCGAGACCGGCACCAGCGCACCCGCCTCCGCGAGGTACGCGACCTCCGGCGCGAGCGGGCGCCCGGCCGAGTGCGGCGCGACGGCGCCCGCGAGCGCCTCGAGCGGGAGCGGAGTGGAGCCGTTCGTCTGCCAGTGCCGGTACAGCTCGGCGAGGATCGCGCGCCGGAACGAGGAGTCGAAGCGCGGCCTGACCGGGGCGCGGAAAACCGGACCCGCGATCGGGAACACGACGCGGCCTGCGGTCGGGTTGACGAGGAGAGCGAACGCGATCCAGAGCGAGACCGCGCCCAGCCCGACGGTGAACACCGCGATCGGGAGGTCGAACGCCCGGGTCGAGAACGCCGCGTTGGCGACCTTGCACACGTACAGGAGGTCGATGTCGAGAAGGAACGCGAACAGCAGTCCGCTGTAGAAGCCGAACCCGTACGTGATCACGAGGAAGATCACGAGCGACGCCGCCTCCACGGCGTGGACCACGACGGCGTCCGGCACGAACCCCTTCGCCAACGAGTCGAGCGCCCACCAGTTGAGCGTCCAGTTGAACGCGAACGCCGTGAACAACGTCGCGCCGTACAGGTTCCTGTTGGCGAAGCCGATCAGGCCGGCGATGAGCTGACACCCTGCGCCGAACAGGAGGCACATCACGGCCGCGGTCTTCAGGCCCGCGGGGGTGAGGCGGAAGCCGAACGCGATCGGCGTGAGCGCCGCGCAGCCGAGCGCCAGGCCGATGAGGCCGAGCGGGGTGGGCTCGGCGAACGGTTCGCGGTGCTGCGGAATCGGAACGTCGATCCTCTGGATTATGGTGCCTCCTCGCCGGAACCAGGTGCCGGGTTCGTGGCCGGGTCGGCGGGCGCCGCCGTGAGGACGGCGCGGTCGAGCCGGACCGTGAGGTTGCCGACGTGCTCCGCCCGCCCGGAGAACACGACGGGGATCCCGCTGCCGACCTCGACGAACAGGGTCAGCGCGCCGCGCATGCCGAGGAAACCCAGGTCGACGTCGGCGCGGGGCTGTTCGGTGCCGAGCGCGTGCCCGGTCGCGCGCACGGACCGCACGAGCGTCTCGGCCACCTGGCGGCTGCCGCCCGGCCACGACTCGTCGAAGGAGACGCGCACGCGGGAGAGCCCGCCGGTGACGAACGCGAGCTCGACGTACCCTTCGTCGGTGAGCATCACGAGCCGCAGCGAGCTGTCCTTCCGGTCGAGGCGCGCTGCGGAGACGAGGTAGAGCAGCGCGTACGCGTCGGTGACCGCCGCGGCCTCGGGCGGCTGCACCGCCGGTCGGGTGAGGTACTGCCTCCGGTCCGACCAGCGATCGGGACCGAGATGGTCCTCGCGACCGGACGCCGGCGCGGCCCGCGACGTGTAGAGCCCGCCCTCGGTGAAGCGCAAGAGCTTGTGGTACGGATTGCCGCCGAGCATCGTCTTCTCGCCGCCGAGCGCCGCACCGGTCGCCGGATCGAGCCAGAGCGTGACCGTCTCATCGCGGCCGAAGGGGAGACGGGTGGCGGTCGTGACCGCGACGGCGTCGCCGGAAGGGATCGGTATCGCGGTCGCTTTCGGAGGCCGCGGCAGCAGACGCTCGACGGTTCCGGCGGGCACCCGCTCGGCGGTCAGGGAGGTGGACGCCGTGAAGATGAACTTCCGCGCCGAGTATCGCAGCTCGCGCCAGAGCACGGGCGCCAGCGCGCTCGCGGTCACGCTCGGCGGCGCGCCCCCGGCCGCCTCCGGCCGTGCCTCGGGCGTTGCGACTGTCGGCGGCTCCGGGGGAGCGGACGCGCGGCCGGCTCCCGCGAGCCCGAGGCAGGCGATCGCGACCGTCGCAGCGAGCGACGCCCGCATCCCACGTGCCGACGACCCGACCGGACGCTCCACGGTGACCCGCCGGCGGCATGGTAGCAGCGCGCGAGGCGGCGGCGGCCTCACGTCGCAGCGCTTCCGGGCAAGGGTTCGTGTCGGCCGAGCACCATGATCTCGCGGGCCACCTCCTCGACCGACTTCCCGGTGACGTCGATCCGGCGCCAGCCGTGGTGCTGGCAGAGCGCCTGGGAGTGCGCGAGCTCCTCGCGGACGGCCTCGAGCGAGGCGTACCGCTCGGGCGGGATCCCGAGGTGTGCGGCGCGGGCGCGTCGCAGCTCCGCGAGGCGCGGCGGGCTCATCAGGAGGCCGAACACCCGCTCGTGCGCGAGGGCGAGGAGAGGAGGCGCCGGCTCGATCGCGGGGACGATCGGCACGTTGGCGGCGAACCAGCCGCTGTACGCCAGGTAGAGCGAGGTGGGCGTCTTCATCGTGCGCGACACGCCCACCAGAACGATCTCGGCGCGCTCGAGCTCCTCGACGTGCTGGCCGTCGTCGTGCCGGAACGCGAACTCGACCGCCTCGATCCTCCGCGAGGCGGCCTCGGTGAGCTGGGAGAACAGCCCCGGCTTCTCGTGCGGGGAGACCCCGAGGTGGAACGCCAGGCGGTCGAGGGCGGGGCCCATGAGGTCCATGGCGTCGACACCGTGGATGCGCGCCTCCTGCAGCATCACCTTGCGCAGGTTGTCCGAGACCAGCGTGTGGACGATGAGCGAGTCGCGCATCGCCGCCTCGGCGACGACCGAGCGCACCTGCTCCGGCGTCCGGACGCCGCCGCAGCGCACCACCGTGGCCGGCGCGTCGTCGAACTGCGTGAGCGCGGAGCGCACCACGCGCTCGGCGGTCTCGCCGGTGGCGTCCGACACCACGAGGATCTTCAGCATCCGGTCCGCCCTTCGTCGCCGCGAGGTATAGCATCGAAGCCGCCGTCGTCCAAGCGCGCCGCCGCCGGCGCGGCTATCATCGGGCGGCAGGTCGTCGGGGAGGGGCGCGATGGCGCTCGCGATCAACCGGAACGTGGCCCGACTGGTGTGCTCGCGGTCGGGCAGGGAGGCGCCGACCGGCGGGTTCGCCCGCCCGGTGGGGCTGTGCTGCTGCTGTCCGGCGCCGGGGAAGCCGCTCGTGTTCGAGTACGACCGGGAGCGCGTGCTGGCCGAGCTCCGCGGGCGCGGTCTCGGCCGTTCGGACGGCCCGGGGATCTGGCGCTTCGCACCGATGCTCCCCGTCGTCGGAGTGGACGATCCCTACGCGGCCGACGTCGGCGGCACCCCGATCGTGCACCACGCGCGGCTCTCGGCCGACCTCGGCGTCGAGGTGTATCTCAAGAGCGAGGGCACCAGCCCGTCGGGGAGCTTCAAGGACCGCGGCCTGGCGGTCGGCGTGGCGCTCGGACGTGCCTGCAGCGCACGGAGGTTCTGTCTCCCGACGCAGGGGAACGCGGGCGTGTCGGCGTGCCTGTTCTCCGCCCGCCTCGGGATGCCGGGTTGCGTCGTCTACATGCCCGATGGGTACCAGGGGTGCATCTACCACCGGGCGTGCGAGTTCTTCGGCGGCGAGGTGCGCTTCGCCGGGCCGAACATCGCCGCCGCGGGGCGCGCGATGCGCGACGAACTCGGCGCCGAGCTGGCGCGGGGTGAGTTCGTGGACATCTCCACGTTCTTCGAGCCGGGACGCCTCGAGGGGAAGAAGACGATGGGGCTCGAGATCGCCCTCCACTTCGACGGCGGCCGCCTTCCGGACCTGATCGTCTACCCGACCGGCGGCGGCACCGGCCTCGTGGGGATATGGAAGGCGTTCGAGGACCTCGCCGGGCTCGGCCTGCTCGGGACCGCAGGCGGCGGGCTCCCGCGGATGGTGGCGGTTCAGTCGGCGAACTGTGCCCCCGTCGTCGAGGCGTTCGAGAACGGGCTCGACGACGTCGTGCCGGTGGAATCGAAGGGGACGATCGCGGACGGCCTCGACGTGCCGGGCGCGATCATGGGGCACGGGATCCTGCGCGCGGTGCGCGCCTCGGGCGGCACGGCCGTGGCGGTTGCGGAGGGTGCGATCGCGGCGGCATTCGAAAGGTTCGGCGGGCTCGGGGTCGCGGCGGGTTTCGAGAGCGCGGCCACGCTCGCCGCGCTCGAGGTGATGCGCGCCACGGGTGCCGTGCACGCCGGCGAGCGCGCGCTCCTCCTGCTCACCGGCAGCCACCTGATCCCTCTCTCGAGAAGGTGAGCGCGGGACAACGCGCCTCGGCGACCGGCCCCGCCGGGTCGTTGCCGGTCGGCCCGGGCGCGGCTACGCTTGCTGTGCGGGGGGTGGAACGCCATGAGCCAGCACGACGACAGCCGTGACCGGGACGACGACTCGACCCCGATCGAGCGTCGCGACCTTTTCAAGATCGGGACCGCGGCAACGGTCGGGTTCCTCGCCCGAGGGATGTCGGGAGAGGCGCGCGCCGGCGTCCCGCCGCTGCCGTCCAACCCGGTGACGCCCAAGGCGATGCCGACCAGAAACCTGGGCCGCACGGGGTACCGGGTGGGGATCTTCTCGCTCGGAGGGCAGGCCGCGGTCGAGCAGCCCGACAACGACGCGGTCGCCGTTCCGATCGTCGAGCGCGCGCTCGACCTCGGGGTCAACTACGTCGACACGTCGGCGCGGTACGGCGGCGAGGCCCGCTGGAGCGAGCGCTACATCGGCCAGGTGATGAAGCGCCGCCGCCGGGAGGCGTTCCTCGCGACCAAGACGCACGACCGCACCCGCGACGGCTCGCGGAGGTTGCTCGAGAAGTCGCTCACGCTGCTCCAGACCGACCACGTGGACCTGTGGCAGGTGCACAACCTGGCGCACAAGGAGGAGGTCGAGCAGATCTTCGCGCCGGGCGGAGCGGTGGAGGCTCTCGTGAAGGCGCGCGAGCAGGGGATCGTGCGGTTCGTGGGCGTGACCGGGCACGCGGCTCCGGACGTCCTGCTCGAGGCGATCCGGCGCTTCCCGTTCGACACCGTCCTGATGGCGCTCAACGCGGCCGACCGGCACCACCTCAGCTTCCGGCGGGAGCTGCTGCCCGCCGCGGTCGAGAGGGAGATGGGGATCATCGGGATGAAGATCCCGGCGCGCGGCCGCATCCTGGCGGGGTGGACGCCGCCCCCGCCCGAGCAGCAGAAGTTCGGGCCGCCGGCGACCCGCCCGGGCACGCTCACGATGCGGGAGGCGATCCGGTTCACGCTCTCGCTCCCGGTCTCGACAGTGATCGTCGGGTGCGACACGGTGGCGCAGCTCGAGGAGAACGTCCAGCTCGCGCGGTCGTTCACCCCGCTCACCGAGGCGCAGATGGGCGAGCTCGAGGTCCGCACCGAGCCCGTGATGCGGCAGGCGCTGTTCTTCCGCCGCTGGGACGCCTGACCGCCCGGGGCCGGTCGCGCCTCGGGAAAGAGGCCCACCGCGCCGCGGAACGCCGGACCGGCGGCCTGCCTCCCCGCCGGCGAGGTTCGCCCCGAGGATCTCAGCCGAGCGGTGTTGGCGGTGGGAGTCAGCGCCTCGCGGCGTGCTCCATCCCGGCCTCGACCTCGCCGATCGCCTCGTCCACGAGCGCCTCGGCGCGGACGCGATGGCCGCCCTTGTCGGAGGCGGCGCTCTGCAGCTCGGACTTGGCCCCGCGCAGGTGGTCGAGCGCCAGCTGCATGTGGGGCTGGCCGCCCCCGGTAATGCAACCGATCACGAACAGCACGACGAGCGCCGGGAGGATCAGAAGCAGCGTCCGCAGACGCGGAGTTCTGTGCTGTCTCTCCATCGCTCGCCCCCTAGTGCCTCGCGGCGTAGCCCATCCCGAGCCTGACCTCGGAGATGGCCTCGTTGACCAGTTCGATCGCCTTCACCCGGTGGCCGCCCTTGTCGTGCTCGGCCTCCTCGAGCTGCGCCTTCGCGGCCCGCAGGTGGTCGAGCGCGGCCTCCATGTGAGGCTGGGCAGCCGCGGCGCGGCCGACCATGAACCCTGCGACGAGGACCACGGCGCAGAGCATCGCCACGACGACCGTCGTACGGGTGGGGGACATGAGGACCTTCTGGACCATCGTTCGGCTCCTTTCCTTTTGACAGCTTCCACATCGTGGGTGACAGGAACGTGCCCGTCAGATTAGCACGCTCGAAGCACGAGCCTCGGCCTGTCCGGTTGAGCGGCGTCCGTTCGCACCGATCCGGGCCCGCCGGGGTTGGGACGCAGCGCGAACGATCGTCGCAGCGACTCCCTCCTTTCTCACGGTTCCGCAGGCACGGGCCGCCGCCGGCCGGGCCGTGTTGAGGCCACGGTCCCGACGACCCCGCCGCCCGGCCTGCCTCTGGCCGGCCCGACTATCGGGGCGCCCGGAGCCGCGTCCACACTGCCGCCAGATCGCTGCTGTCCCTCGAGAACACGCGAGCTGCCCGGTTTCATTCGCACCTCGTCGGCCCGACGCCTCCCCGGCGCCTGGGGGGAGGCGCGTACCATGGGCGCGGGATGCCCGAGCTTCCGGACGTCGTCGTGTACGTCGAGCGGCTGCAGGCCAGGGTGGGCGGCCACGAGCTGCGGCGCGTGCGGATCGCGAGCCCGTTCGTGCTCCGCACGGTGATCCCCCCCGTGGCGGAGGCCGACGGAAAGGTCGTGCGAGAGGTCCGCCGCCTCGGCAAGCGGGTGGTGCTCTGCCTCGACGGCGGCCTGTTCCTCGTCGTACATCTGATGATCGCAGGCCGTCTCCACTGGCGCGATCCCGGGGCGCCGATCCCGAAGAAGATCGGCCTCGCGGCGTTCGACTTCCCCGACGGCACGGTGCTGCTCACCGAGGCGAGCCCGAAGAAGAGGGCGTCCATGCACGTCGTCAGCGGCGAAGGCGGGCTCGCGGCGTTCGACCGCGGCGGTGTCGAGGTGCTCGAGACGGACCCCGCGGGGTTCACCGCGTCGTTGACGCGCGAGAGCCACACGCTCAAGCGCGCGCTCACCGACCCGGCGCTGTTCTCCGGGATCGGGAACGCGTACTCGGACGAGATCCTGCACCGGGCGCGCCTCTCCCCGATGGCGCTCACCCGCAAGCTGTCCGGGGAGGACGTGGGGCGCCTGTTCGCCGCCGCCCGCGAGACGCTGGCGGAATGGACCGAGCGGCTGCGGACGGAGGTCGGCGACGGCTTCCCCGAGAAGGTGACGGCGTTCCGGGAGGGAATGGCCGTACACGGCCGGTACGGCCGGCCGTGCCCCGAATGCGGGGCGCCGGTGCAGCGCATCGTCTACGCCGACAACGAGGCGAACTACTGCGCCCGCTGTCAGACCGGCGGAAGGGTGTTGGCCGACCGGGCGCTGTCGCGGCTGCTCAAGGGCGACTGGCCCAGGACCCTCGAAGAGCTCGAAGAGCGGTGCCGCCGATAGCGGACCGTCTATCCGGGCGGGGGTCCCGCGGCCGCTCCACCACCCGCCCGGCCGCTCTCGACCCCCCGTGCCCCCCGCTCGTCGCGGCAGAGCCGCGTCTCACCCGGCATTGGGCTCGGCGGCTCGGATGCTCACGTAGCCTCCGGCTACGCTCCGCTCCTCCCGCCTCGTCCGCCTTGCATCCGGCCCACTCTCGGCGGCGCGGCTACACGCAATTCGCGGTGATCCTGCTTGTTTCGGCCTAATCGGCGGCCGCCGGCCACCGGTCACCGACCAAAGCGCTCAGTCGCGGAGGCGGCCGCGGGCGAGGGAGGCGAGGACGCCGGCCGCGCACAGCGCGGCGAGCAGCGAGAAGACGGCGCGGTTGCTCGCGACGATGAGCGAGGCGCTCTCGCGACCGATCCGTGCGCCGCCCATCACCTGCGCGAACACGAGGGCGACGACCGACATCGAGAGCGCCTGGCCGACCTGGCGCATGGTGCCCAGCGTCGCCGCACCCACGCCGTAGCGGCGCGCCTCGACGGAGCTCATCACGGCGTTCGTGTTGGGCGAGGAGAACAGCCCGAATCCGACCCCGATCAGTGCCAGCCCGACCGCCACGGTTTCCAGTCGGCTCGCGGCTCCGAGGCCGGCGAAGAGGGCGAGTGCGAGCGAGGTCAGCGCCATGCCGACGGAGGCGACGAGACGGGGCTCGACTCGGTCCGAGAGGCGCCCGGAGAGAGGCGAGAGCACCGCCATGAGCACCGGCTGGATCAGCAGGATCAGCCCGGCACTCTGCGGGGAGAGCCCGCGCGCCGCCTGGAGGTAGAGCGAGAGCAGGAAGCCGACCGCGAACGTCGCGCTGTAGTTGATGAGCGCCGCCAGGTTCGAGAACGCGAACACGACGTTGCGGAACAGCCCGAGGTCGAGGATCGGATGGCGCGCGCGGAGCTCGCGCGCGACGAACGCCGCGAGGCCGGCGCACCCCGCGAGTGCGAGCCAGCGGCCGCCCCGGGCGGTCTTGATCGTCGAGATCCCCGCCATCAGCGCCGCCAGGCTCGCCGTCCACGTGAGCGCTCCCCACCAGTCGTACTCCTCCGCGGGAGCCCCGCGCCACTCGTCCGCGACGCGCAGCGCCATCAGGAGCACCGCCGGCACCCCCAGAGCGGCGCTCGCGAGGAAGACGCTGCGCCACCCGAGGTGCTGGGTGAGGACACCGCCGAGGACCGGCCCCAGCGAGAGCCCGGTGTACACGGCCGCGCTGTTGATGCCGAGGACTCGTCCCCTCTCTCCCGGCGGGAACGCCCCGGCGAGGATCGCGACCGACGACGCGAATCCGATCGCGCCTCCAGCCCCCTGCGCGGCGCGCAGCGCGACCAGCGACGTCGCCGAGGGCGCGACCGCGCACGCCGCCGAGAACGCGGCGTACGCGGTCATCCCGATGACGAAGAGCCGCTTCCGGCCCGCCATGTCGCCCAGCCGTCCGAACGGCAGCAGGCACGCGGCGGAGGCGATCAGGAACGCGCTGACGATCCAGTTGACCTGGAGCGCCGATGCGCGCAGGTCGGCGCTCATCGCCGTGGTGGCGAGGTTGAGTGTGGACGACATGAACGGCGGCAGGAACGAGGCGATGCACGTCGCGACCAGGATGTCGGCCCGACCCGCCGGACGCTCCGTCTCACTGCGCCCGGCACCGTCTGGAAGGAGCTCTGAGGGGCGAATCGGGCGCCGCATCGCCCGACTGTACCATCGGCCGCGCGTCGCGCCCGGCCGCGGGCCGCGGCAGGCTCAGGACGGTCGCCTGAGGAAATCGGTCAGCCCCTCGCGCGGGAGGTCGACCGAGAGATACCACCCCTGCCCGTACGGGCAGTGGAGCTGGGTCAGGACCTCGGCCTGCGCCCGGTGCTCGATCCCTTCGGCGACGACCTCGATGTTGAGGCCTCGCCCCAGCCGGACGATCGCCTGCACGAGCGCGTTGGCCCCCTTGTCGCTCGTGATCCCCTCGATGAAGACTCGGTCGATCTTGACCATGTCGACCGGGAGGCGCCGCAGGTGGGCGAGCGACGAGTACCCCGTCCCGAAGTCGTCGAGCGCGAGCTTGACGCCGAGCGCCTTGAGCTTGTTGAGGTGGGCCGAGGTCTTCTCGCTGTCGAGGAGGATCGCGCCCTCCGTGATCTCGAGCACGAGGCGCTCGGGCTCGAGTTGCGTGCTCCGCAGCGCATCCGCGACCTCGTCCACGAGGGCCGGCTCCTGGAGGTGGGTGGCCGACACGTTGACGGTCAGGAGGAACCCCTCGGGGAGCGGCATTTCGCGGCGGATCTCCTGGATCGTCTGGCACGCGTGGCGGAGCACCCAACGGTCGATCTCGAGGATCAGGCCGACCTGTCCGGCGAGCGGCAGGAAGCTGCCCGCGGGCAGCAGGCCGCGCCCCGCGTGCCGCCACCGCACGAGCGCCTCGACGCCGATGACGTGCCCCTGGGCGAGCGCGAAGATCGGCTGGTAGTGGATGTCGAGCTGGCCCTCCTCGACGGCGCGCTTGAGCTCGGCCTCGAGGTCGAGCCGCTGGAGGGCGTCGGCGTGCATCGCCTCGTCGAACACCACGATCCGGCCCTTCCCCTGGCTCTTGGCGACGTTCTTCGCCGTGTCGGCGTTGCGCACCAGCGACTCGGCGCTCGACGCCGTGAGGCTCTCGAGCGCGATACCGATGCTGGCCCGCAGCCAGACGCGCCGGTCGCCGACCGAGAACGGCTCGGAGAAGAGCGCCATGATGCGCTCTGCGGCGGCGAAGGCGTCCGAGGGGGACGAGACGTCCTCGACCAGGATCGCGAACTCGTCGCCGCCGAAACGCGCCATCGCGTCGCCGGAGCGGACGGTGCCCCGCAGCCGGTCGGCGAAAGAGATCAGCACGTCGTCGCCGGCTGCGTGGCCGAGGCTGTCGTTGATCAGCTTGAAGTCGTCGAGGTCGAGGAACAGCAGGGCCACCAGCTGGCCGGTCCGCCGCCGGCGCGAGAGCGCGTGGTTGACGCGGTCGAGGAAGAGCGCGCGGTTCGGCAGGTTCGTGAGCAGGTCGTGGAGCGCCTGGTAGACGTTCTGGGACGCGAGCAGCCGCTGCTCCTCGTACAGCCGGGCGTTGGCGATCGCGGCCGCGGCCTGCTCGCCGAAGAGGCTCAGGGCGCGGAGCTGGTGCTCCGTGTAGATCGTCCCGCCGGTCGCGTTCACGTTGAGGACGCCGAGCAGCGCGTCGCGGTGGATCAGGGGGACCGACATCGAGCTCGTGGGCGGCTCGACGGCGCCGTCCGCGGCGGCCCAGCGCTCGGGGTTGACGACGCCCGTGACCAGCACCGGCTCGCGGGTCTGCGCGACTCGGCCGGCGATCCCGTCGCCGAAGCTCACCCTCGCGCCGAACGCCCCGCTCGTGCCCCACACGCTCACCGTGCGCAGCTCGCTGCCGCCGTGGACGAGCATGATCGAGCCGTCGTGCGTCTCGAGCAGCTCGTGGGCGCACTCCAGGATCGTCTGGAGCACCTGCTGGAGGTCGAGGACGAGGTTCATCGCCTTCGCCGCCTCGAGCAGCGTCGAGACCTCGCGCAGGCGGTTGGTGAGCGCGGCGGTCAGGACGCGCTCGTCCACGAGGAGCTTGGTGAGCCGGCGGAGCTGCAGCTCCTTCTCGATGGCGTACGCGCAGAACAGACCGACGACGACCAGCAGGCCGATCTGGAGCGCGGCCGGAGGGACCCAGCGGGCGGGGACGTCGTCGCGCCAGGCGGTGAACGTGACGAGCGCGATGACGACCGAGAGGAGGAGCGAGAGCGTCATGACCCAGAGCTGAAGGCGCCGGCGCTCGACCGCCTCCAGCGTCGGGGTCTCGAAGCTCCGGAGACCTGCGATGCGGGCGGCGCGCTCGGTCAACGTCCGGTCGGGTACGCCCTCGGGTATCTTCACGTCGGTCATGTGATGGTCTCGAACAGATCGGGGACGCCCACGCTCGGAGCTTGGCGTCGGCCGGACCTGCGGATCGGCCCGCGAGAGGCGTCGACTGCTCCCTGCATGTCGATTCATACTACTACGCGCCGGCGTCAACGTCCACCGCTGTTCCGCCGCCCGACCTGAGACGGCCCCGCACGCGAGCGCCTCGTACGCGGTGCCCTACTCGCCGAGAAGGTAGTGGACGAGCGACCGAGTGCGGCGCTCGTCGGCGGAGAAGAACGCCGGCATGTCGGACCGGTACCGCTCCGAGATCTGGCGCAGACGCGGGTCGGCCTGCTTGAAGGCGGCCGGCGCGCGCAGGAAGCGCGTGAGCGTGCTCTCGTCCCAGCGGCCGCGCAGGTCTGCGATCGGGGGCCCGACGTTGGTCCCCATGCGGTCGCGCCCGTGGCACGTCGGGCACGGCTCCGCGAGGAACACCAGGCGGCCCGCCGAGGGCGTCGGCGTCGCCGCGACGGGTTCGCCGGAAGGCGCGGTGCACCCCAGCGCGGCGACCGAGAGCGCGGCCGCGGCGGGCCACGGCGATCGGAGCCGGATCACGCGCCCGATCCTACACCGGGCGAGGCCCCGGGGCGCCGGCCGTCCGGGTGCGCAGGCGGCCGAGAAGGAGCCGGGCCGCCGCCGTCGCGCCGTTCTCGCGCGCGCCTCCGAGGCGCCGGAGCGCCAGCAGCGCGGGGACGACCGCCGGCCACGTCCCGCGTTCGACGTCCTCCGGGGCGAGCGCCATGCCGCGCATCCGGTCGGCGACGAATACCGCCAGCGGCCCCGACTCACGGAACGTGCCGCGCGTCGCGTACGCGAACGGGACCCCTGCCCCGTAGCACTCCGCGAGCGTGCTGTACCCGAGCTTCCCGACGACGGCGTCGGAGGCCGCGACCAGGTCGGGGTGGAAGAACCCCGACCGGTTCGGGAGTGCGAGGAGGCTGCCGCGGCGCTCGACCGCCTCGGAGGCGCCGGGGACGACGAACACCGCGTCGGACGAGGTCTCGAGGGCGTCGAGAGCGGTGTGGCGCCACGGCACGCCCCCCATCGTGACCAGAACGAGCGCGGTCCCCGCGTCGACCCCGAGGCGACTCCGGGTCTGGTCGCGGGGCGACCGGGGCGCGCGGCTCACCGGCGCGACCGTGAGCCCGCCCGCGACGGTCCGGCACACGGGCTCGGTCTGGAGCCTGAGGTCCGCAGCCGCGAACAGGGGAGCGAGCGCCTCGATCGGGACCCGGAAGGCGGGGTGGGTCCCGAGATACCGCTCGTAGATCCAGTCCCACGTGAAGTTCTCGATCAGGACCGACGGCACGCCGGCCCTCCGCGCTGCTGCGATCCCGAGCGGCGAGATGTCCGCGATCACGAGCGCGCATTCGGTGTCGGAGACGACGCGGGCGACATCGTCGAGGGCGGCGTCGGAGAACGGCAGGAACGTCGACAGCTGCGCGAGCGTGGCGTCGAGGTCCTCGACGAGCGGAGTGGCCTGCGCGAGGCCGACGTCGGTGAGGAGCCGGCGCCAGCGGAACCGGCAGGCGAGCGAGTCGCGGAAGAACCACTCCGGGACGAGCGTGAACACCTCGAAGCGGACGGACGGCTCGAGGTCGGCGAGCGCCTGCATCACGGCGCACGCGCGCGCGGCGTGGCCGAAGCCGTGGGGCGAGACGAACACCGCGACGGTGACCGGCCTGTCCATGGTCGCGACGGGCAGTCTACCGCCTCGCGGGACGCGATGAGCCCGCTCCTTCATAGCGGAGATCGGCGCTCCGAGGAGCTCGTCGGAGTCGGTTCCGGGCTCGAACCGCGAGGAGGCACGGCACGAGAGCGGAACGGAACAGGTGTCGGGGAGCGGTCGGCGCGGCGGGCCGGCCGGCTACCGCCGTTCCTTCATCGCCGCTGCGGCCTCGCGGTCGAGCGTCCGCCGCTTGATCGTCTCGCGCTTGTCGTGGAGCTTCTTGCCGCGCACCAGGGCGAGGTCGACCTTGATCCAGTTCCCCTCGAGGCCGATCGCGACCGGGACGACGGAGAGCCCCTTTTCGGCGACCTTGCTCGCCAGGCGGACGATGTCCCTCTTGGCGAGGAGGAGCTTCCGCCGGCGGGTGGGGTCGTGGTTGGAGTAGCCCGCGTTCTCGTACGGCGCGATGTTGACGTCGGCCAGGAACGCCTCCCCGCCCTCGAACGAGACCCATCCCTCCATGATCTTCGCGTGTCCCTCTCGGATGGACTTCACCTCGCTCCCGGTGAGGACGACGCCGGCGGTGATGCGCTCGAGGAACTCGTACTCGAAGCGGGCGCGGCGGTTGCTGGCCAGCACCTTCACTGACGCACGACCTCGGCGAGCACCGGCACCAGATCGGGGTCGAACTGGCGCCCGGCCTCGGCGCGGATGGCGTCGAGCGCGGCGTCGCGGGGCATCTGACGGCGGTACGACGACGGCGACGTGAGCACGTCGTACACCTCGGCGAGGTGGATGATCCGGCTCGGCAGCGGGATCAGGTTCCCGGCGAGGCGCTGCGGGTACCCGGTGCCGTCCCAGCGCTCGTGGTGATGGCGGATCGCGCCGGCCAGGTCGCCCGGGAACTCCGCCGCTTCCACGATCCGTGCGCCCACGACGGGGTGGCGCTGGTAGAGGCGGCGCTCCGCCTCGCCCGGCCTCTCCATGCGGTACACGCGCGAGTACTCGAGCTCCCGCAGCCCAACGTCGTGGAGGTACGCCGCGACGGTGACGAGCTCCTCGTGGTCCGGCGTGAGGCGAAGGGCGGCCGCCACGCGCTGGGCGATCTCCGAGGTGGTCTGCGAGTGCTGGCGGAGGTGCGGATACGCGGTCTCGCCGGGCTCGAGCAGGATGCGGGCGAGGTTCCTGGTCGCCCTCCGGTAGTCGCGCAACGCGCTCGCGAGCTCGAGATGATGGAGCGCCGCGGCGAAGATCGGGTCGCCCGACGTCGACCCCGCCGGCGTGACGAGCGAGAGCGCGATCCAGACGGGGGGACCGGTGAGGAGCACGGCCGTCCGGATCTCCTCCTGCCGGGTCTGGGTGCCGCCGCTCGACTGCTCGTCCCACCCCCAGCGCTCCGGCGGCGGCATGCGGACGCCGGCTCCCAGCAGCGCGCGCGCCTGGTGCGTGGTGAGCCCCTCCCGGTGCTGCTGGTCGAGCGGCGACGCGCGCAGGGCGAGGACGCGGGTGCTGGCCCCGTCCGTCACCGTCACCGCCGCCGCGGCCACGTCCGGCAGCCGCGCAAGCGACCTGACGAGGCCGGTCAGCTCCTCTACCGCCCACCGGTGCGGGAGTGCGGGGGCCGCGGGCGGCGGAGGCGGCGCGACGGGCGCACCGGTCTCCCGGGCGGCCGGCGGCACCTCGCCGTAGGCGCCGGTCTCCATCAGGAACCGCTCGAGCGCCAAGCGGATGCTCTTGGCGATGGTCACGTCCTCGGGACCGAACCGGGCCTTGCGGGACCTGTCTCTGACGTCCACGAGCCCGACCAGCCGGTCCGCGACGGTGATCGGGATCGTCAGGAGGCGCGATGTCCCGGCACCTTCGAGGTGGGCGTGGAGCGCCGGGAGCTCCTCGGATTCGTTGAGATAGGTGGGCGCCGTACGCCTCCGGCGCACCCAATCGAGGAGCGGATGGCCGATCGCCAGCGACTCGGGGAGCTTGTCCCTCCGCCCGAACCCGTAGCTCGTAGCCAGCGTGAACTCGCCGTCGGCCCCCTCGAGGTAGAGCGCCGCCTTGGTTGCCTGCAACTCCTCCATGCAGCGGTAGAGGAGCTCCTTGGCCCTGCGCTCGCGCTCGGCGTCCCAGGCTGGCGGCATCGCGTTCCCGGACGAGAGTCTAGCACCGGAGTGTGTGGCACCCCAGCCACAGGCGGGGCGCGACGGCCACAGCGACCCGGACCGGCGCCGCCGCCGCCGATGGCACGCTTCTCGCTGGAGTCCCGGCCGGAGGCGGCGAATGCCCTTGCAGAAGACGATCCGGCGGGAGGTCGCGGTGAACGGCGTGGGGATCCACGGCGGGGAGCAGGTCGCGCTCCGCCTACGGCCCGCCCCGCCCGGCACCGGCGTGGTGTTCGTCCGGACCGACATCGGGATCGCGATCCCGGCCCGGGCCGAGAACGCCCGCGACCTCGCGTACGCGACGACGCTGCGGCTGCGGGGAGCCGAGGCGCGCACGGTCGAGCACCTGATGGCGGCACTCGCCGGAACCGGCGTGACCAACGTGTTCGCGGACCTCTCCGCGGCCGAGGTGCCGGTCCTCGACGGCTCCGCGCTGCCGTTCGTGGAGCTCATCCACCGTGCCAAGGTCGTTGAGCAGGGGGCGACGCTGCCCGAGATCCTGGTTCGACGGACCGTCCGCGTCGGCGACGACGAGCGCTGGATCGAGCTCCGCCCGGCGCCGGAGCTGGCCGTGGACTACCGCGTCCGCTACGACTCGCCCGCCGTGGGTCGCCAGCGCTTCGTCGCGACGATCACGCCCGAGCGGTTCGCGACGTCGATCGCGCCCGCGCGGACGTTCGGGTTCCTGGAGGAGGTCGCCGCGCTCCGCCGTCGCGGGCTCGGCCTCGGCGGCTCGCTCGACAACTGCATCGTCGTGGACCGCGAGCGCGTCCTCTCGGGCGAGCTCAGGTTCCGCGACGAGTTCGTGCGCCACAAGGTGCTGGACCTGCTCGGCGACCTCGCGCTCCTGGAGTACCCGTTGCGCGCTCAGGTCGTGGCGCAGCGGGCGGGGCATGCGCTCCACGTGGCCGTCGTCTCCGCGCTCCTGGCCACGCCCGAGGCGTGGGAACTCGCGGAGCCGGACCGGCTGGCCCCGTTCACGGTGCGGCCGTACGGCGGGACGCTCGAGCCCGAGGCGTTGGTCGCCGGCTGAGAGACCGCTCACAGCTCACAGCTCACAGCTCACAGCTCACAGCTCACAGCTCACAGCTCACAGCTCACAGCTCACAGCTCACAGCTCACAGCCTCCCTCCCCTCCCAGATGCCTTGTTTCTCGGGTGGGTGGGGGGGCTGTCAGCTGTCGGCTGGTCGGGTGTGCGGCGGAGAGCTGTCAGCTAGTTGGGTGGGTGGGGGTGAGCTGTCGGCTGTCGTGCGGGGTGTGGTACGATTGCCACACTATGATCCTGGCCGCAATCCTGCTGGCCGCGGCGCCGCTGCCTGAGCTCGATGTCGTGCTTACGCCGGCGCCCGGCCGCCTCGCGGTCGAGGTCACCGTCCACAAGGAGCTCCCCGCCGAGTGGAGCGAGGCTCTCGCCGCAGGCGCTCCCGTGAGCATCACCTACCGCTTCAGGCTGTACCGCAACCGGCACTGGCTGTGGGACCAGCGCGTCGCCGGGCACGAGCTCGTCGTGAAGGCCCAGCGCGACCCGCTCACCGGCGTGTTCACGCTCGTGGCGGAGATGGACGGCGAGATCCTCGCGTCGGGGCAGGTCGGGAGCCTCGACGAGGCGATCCGCTGGGTGACCCACCCGCCGAAGTGCGAGATCGCCGTACCGCTCCACCGGGAACCTCTCCTCCTGTTCCTGCGGGCGGAGTTCCTCACCCACTACAAGCTGCTCGTGATCCCCTCCACGGTCGGGACCGACTGGGTGGGGTTGTCGGTGCCGGAGCTCCCGTGAGGGATTGGCGGCGCAGCTGGCAGCGCTACCGGCGGCAGAACCGCTTCCTCGCCGGGATGTACCTGCTCCTCCTCCTGCTCGCGGGCGTCGGGTACGCGCTCTTCTCGCGGATGGCGCGCCTGCCGGCCGAGCAGTTCACCAACCGGCTCCTGACGTTCCTGCTGTGGTGGTTCGACCTCACGCTGATCGCGATCCTCCTGTTCATCCTGCTGCGCAACTTCCTCAAGCTCGCGCTCGAGCGGCACTACGGGATCCTCGGATCGCGCTTCCGCACGAAGCTCCTCCTCTCCTACCTCGTCGTGATCCTCGTCCCCACGGCGCTCCTGTTCCTGCTCTCGGCCGCCCTGCTCTCCGGCGCCGCGAAGGCGTGGTTCTCCGAGCCGGTGGAGCGCATGGCAAGCGCCGGGCTGGAGCTCTCAGGGAGCGTGCGGGCCCAGACGGAGGCACGGGCGACCCGCGCCGCCGGGGTGATCGCGGAGCGCCTGGCTGCGATCCCCGGCGAGCCGGCTCGCCTTGTCGAGCTCGAGCGGCTGCACGCCGAGCTGGGCGACCACCTCACCGGTCTGCTCCGGGACGGCATCCCCCTGGTCGAGCTCGCCGACCCGCACCAGCGCCTGCTCCAGAGACTCCCGCCGCTCCCGCCCGAGGCGTTCAAGGCGGACGGCGTGCGCGGGGAGCGATTCGGCGGGACGCTGGTGGTCCGCGCGTGGAAGCGGCTCCCGGACGGGTTCGCCGTGCTCGTGGGCGAGGCGCTCCCCGAGGACCTGGTGGCGGCCCAGGGCCGGCTCGCGGCCGGCGGCGTCGCGTACGAGCGGCTCAAGATGGAGCGCCCGACGATCACGGCGACGGTCGTGCTCGGGTTCGGCGGTCTCGCGCTGATCGTGGCGTTCGGCGCGATCTGGCTCGGGCTCTACCTCTCGCGCCGGTTCACCGCGCCGCTGCTCGCCCTCGCCGCGACGACGCAGAGGATCGCGGGCGGCGAGTCGCTCGAGACCGTTCCGCTCCCCGCGGAGGACGAGGTCGGGATGCTGGTCGGCTCGTTCAACTCGATGATGCAGCGCCTGAGCCAGCGCGAGAACGAGCTGAAGTCCACCGTCCGCCGTCTCGACGCGGTGCTGGGAGCCGTGCGCACCGGCGTCCTCACTCTCGACGCGGAGCGCGGGCGCGTGGTCGGGAACCCCGCGGCGGCGGCGATGCTGGGCGTTCCGGAGCTGGCCACCGGAGAGCTGCCCCTGGCGGCCCTCGGCGAGGCGGGTCTCACGCGCCTGGCGGAGACGGTCCGCACGGCCGACGGAGCGGTCCGTGGCTCGCTCACGATCTACCCGGGCGGGATCGCGCGCAACCTCGAGATGGCAGTCGTGCCGCTCGGCGACCCGGCGCGGCCCGAGGGGTGGGTCGTGGCGCTCGAGGACCTCACGCAGCTGCTCCGGGCGCAGCGCCAGGCCGCGTGGAGCGAGGTCGCGCGGCGGATCGCGCACCAGATCAAGAACCCGCTGACGCCGATCCGTCTGGCGGCCGAGCGGATGGCGCGCCACGTCGAGCGCGGCGACGACGACATCGGCGAGGTCGTCGCGCAGGGGAGCCACGCGATCGTCGAGCACGTCCAGGCGATGCAGGAGATGGTCGACAGCTTCTCGCGCTACGCCAAGATGCCCGCGCTCGCACGCCGGCCGGTGCCGATCGGGGAGCTCGCCGCTCAGGCGGTGGCGCTCTACCAGGGCGTCCGCGACGGACTCTCGGTTGTGCTCGCCGACGGCTCCGGAGGTCGTGAGGTCCTCCTCGACCCCGAGCAGTTCCGCCAGGTGCTGACGAACCTGATCGACAACGCGGTGGAGGCCTCGCCCTCCGGAGGGGCGGTCGAGGTCGCGGTCGAGCGAGACGGGGGCGAGGTGGTGGTCTCCGTGACCGACCAGGGGTCCGGCCTGCCGATGGAGGACCCGGAGCTGATCTTCCAGCCGTTCTACTCGACGAAGGGCCGCGGCTCCGGCGTGGGACTCGCGATGGTGCAGCGAATCGTGAGCGACCACGGGGGAACGGTGAGGCTCGAGCCGAACCAGCCGCACGGCGTGCGCGCGGTGGTGCGGATCCCGGAGGGCGAGGCGTGAGCCACGGCAGCATCCTCGTCGTCGACGACGAGCCGGGGATCCTCGACCAGCTCGGGGAGATCCTGCGTGACGAGGGGTTCGCAGTGACTGCGGTGCCTTCCGGCGAGGAGGCGCTCGCGGCGGCGTCGCGCGAGCTGTACGACCTCGTCCTGCTCGACGTCGCGCTCCCCGGGATCGACGGCATCGAGACGCTGCAGCGGATGCGCAACTCGGGGCAGCGGCTGCCGGTCGTGATGATCTCGGGGCACGCGAGCGCCGAGCAGGCAGTGCGCGCGCTCCGGGAGGGCGCGGTCGACTTCCTGGAGAAGCCGCTCGCGCTCGAGCGCGTGCTCGTCACCGTCAGCAACGCCCTCGCGCACGCACGCCTCGAGCAGCAGCTCCTGGCGGAGCGCGACGAGGAGGAGCCGTCGCTCACCGGGATCTCGCCCGCGGTCGTGGAGCTCAGGCGGCAGATCGCGCTCGCCGCGCCCACCGACTCGCGGGTCCTGATCATGGGCCCCAACGGCGCCGGCAAGGAGGTCGTCGCGCGGCAGCTCCACCGCCAGTCGCGCCGCACTGCGGGACCGTTCGTCGCCGTCAACTGCGCGGCGATCCCGGCCGAGCTCATCGAGAGCGAGCTGTTCGGCCACCTCAAGGGGGCGTTCACCGGGGCCGTCGAGAGCAAGCGCGGGAAGTTCGAGCTCGCCGACGGAGGCACGCTGTTCCTCGACGAGGTGGGCGACATGAGCCTCCTGACGCAGGCGAAGGTGCTCCGGGTCCTGCAGGAATCCAGCTTCACGCGCCTCGGGGGGTCGCACGAGGTGAAGGTCGACGTTCGCGTCGTCGCGGCCACCAACAAGAACCTCGAGGACGAGATCGCCGCCGGCCGCTTCCGCCAGGATCTCCTGTTCCGGCTCAACGTGATCCCGATCAGGGTCGCCCCCCTCCGCGAGCGGCCGGAGGACGTCCCCCTGCTCGTGCAGGAGTTCATGCGCAGGTTCGCGCGCCGGATCGGGACGCGGCCCAAGCGGCTCACGGCGGCCGCGATGGAGGCGCTGCGGTCGCACGACTGGCCCGGGAACGTCCGCGAGGTGCGGAACCTGGTCGAGCGCCTCATGATCATGATCCCCGGCGACGAGATCACCCCCTCCGTCCTGGACCTTCCCGCCGCCGCGGCCTCCGACGCGGGCGCGGTCACCACGCTCAAGGAGGCGCGCGAGCGTTTCGAGCGCAAGTACATCGAGCGGGTGGTCGCGTCGTGCGGCGGCAACATGTCGCGGGCGGCGCGCGTGCTCGGCCTCGAGCGCTCGCACCTGTACCGCAAGCTCCGCTCCCTCGGCGCGCGCCCGCGTTGACCGCCCCGCAGCGGGGCGCTAGCATGACCCGATGGCGTACCCGGGAGATTCGAACCTCGATCAGGCTGTCCAGCAGCGCATTCTCACGGCCTTCAAGGAGGCCGTTCGCCTGTACCGCGAGGGGCACGGCGACGAGGCGCGCACGATCCTGCGCTCGATCGCGGACGTGGACGCCAGCTTCGCGCCCGCTCAGCGCCTCGAGCAGGCGATCGCGGCGGGCGCGCCGGTGGACCTCGGCCAACTCATCGGCGAGGTCGCGGCTCACGGCGACGTCGACGTCGACGGCACGATCGCCAAGGCGCGCCAGGCGCTCGCCCAGCGCGACCTCGAAGGCGCGATGACGCTGGTCCAGGAAGTTCTCCGCGAGCTCCCCGGGCACCCCGAGGCGAGGCAGCTCTCCGCCGAGATCCAGGAGCGGATGCGGTCGGGCGGAGAGATCCAAACGCACATCGAACGGATCCGCCAGGCGCTCGACGCCGGCCTCGCCGAGGAGGCGAGGGGGTTCCTCAAGCTCGCCAAGGGGCTCGACCCCACGAACCCCGACCTCGCCGTGCTCGAGCGCCGGCTGCAGCTCGCGGCGCAGCCACTCGCGACCGAGGCCGAGCCCGACTTCGAGTTCGAGGTGTTCGAGCAGACTCCGGAGGCGGGGGGCCCGCCGTCACCGTCCGCGCAGCCCGTGGCCGCTGCCGCGGCCGCGCCGCCTCCCGCCCGGCCGACCGCGCCCCCGGCGCCGGTCCCACCGCCGGCTCCGGTCGCCCCCCCGAAGCCGTTCGGTGCACCCGCGCCGCCACAGCCGGCCGGCGCGGCGGCCGCGCCGCCGCCCCCGGTGGCGTCGCCAGCGCCCGCGGTGCCCGCCGGCGGGATGAGGTTCGACGCGCCGGGAGCGGGCGCGCCGGTGGACTTCCAGGCGGGTCCGGGAGGCGAGTTCCAGGCGGCCGCTCCGGGCCCGGCGGAGGGGACATCCACCCGGGTCGCCGAGCTGCTGGAGCAGGGGCAGCGGGAGTTCGAACGCAGCGACTTCCAGAGCGCGATCGACACGTGGTCGAGGATCTACCTGATCGACGTCTCGAACGCCGAGGCGGACCGCCGGATCGAGCAGGCGCGCCGGCGCCGCGAGGAGGTCGACCGGCAGGCGGAGCAGTACTTCTACGAGGCGCGGGAGGCGTTCGACCAGAAGCGGATCGACGACGCCCGCACGCTCTGCCTCCAGGTGCTCAAGCTCGTCCCGCAGCACCTCGAAGCGCACGACCTCCTGCAGCGCCTCGAGACGCCGTCCGCGCCGCCGCCGCCGGCGTCCAGCCTGACGGCAGAGGAGGATCTGTTCCGCGACGAGTTCGTGCCGGCGGCGATCTCGTCGACGGCCGCCGCGCCGGTCGCGCGCACCCTCGCGCCTCCGGAGCCGCGCGCCGCCGCCGAGATCCCGGAGCTCGTACCCGAGGCCCCCCAGCGAGCGCGCCGGGCCCCGTTGCCGCTGGCGTGGATCGGCATCGCGCTGGGGGTCCTCGTGCTGGCCGGCGTCGCCGTGCTCGTCTTCCGTGGCAAGGTGTTCTCGAGCGGGAAGACGGCGGCGATCTCGGCGCTCGCGGAGTCCGAGCAGCTCGCCAAGCAGGGCCGGCTCCAGGATGCGATCCAGCTCCTCCAGAGCCTTCAAGGCGGGATCGAGGGGGAGCTCGCGAACCGCGTCAACCAGCGCGTGCTCGAGTACCAGCGGCGGCTCAAGGCAGCATCCGCGCCGAAGCCGGTCGCGAGCGACCAGGCCGTCAAGAATGCGCTCGCCGCGAGCCACCACGTGAAGGCGATGATCCTGGTCCGCGAGGGGCTGGCCAAGGTGCCGGGCGACGCCGGCCTGGTGAAGCTGCAGTCGGAGATCACCGCCTACGATCCCGCGATCCCCGCCCTCGCCGATGCGGTGGCGGGCAAGAACTGGGAGTCGATCCGGTCGCTCACCGACCAGATCCTGAAGAACCACCCCGAGGACCCCGAGGCGCTCCACCTGTGGTCGGTCGCGACGTTCAACATCGCGGTGCTGCACCTGCGGAAGTACCAGGTCGCGGAGGGGCACGAGCTGCTCGTGGAGCTCTCGAAGCGCGTCACCGACCCGGACGCCGACCGGCTCCAGCAGCTCGCCAAGAGCTACCTGTCGAGGCCGGTCGACCCGAGGTACCAGATCTTCGTGAGCAACGTCGACCTGCGGCAGGTCGACTGATGGCGCCGCGCAACCCCCCGCCGGGACAGCTCGACATACCGCTGGTGTGGGAACTCGAGCCGCCGGGAGGACCGGTCGGCCCCGCGTCGGCGGAGGGCCAACCGGCGACGCCGCCCTTCCGGGCCGCCGGCACGCTGCGCCTGTGGGTCGCCGCGCTCGCAGACGCCGCGATCACCCTGATCGGCGTCGGCGCGGCCGTGGCGGCGGCGGCGCTGCTCCTCGGCGGCATCTCCCCGCTCCAGTTCGCGCTCGCGGCGGTGGCGGGCGTCGAGGCCGTGAGCGTTGCCGCCCTCGGGTGCCTGTGGGGTTGGCGCGCGACGCCCGGGATGCTCGTCCTCGGCGTGTGCTTCTCTCGTCCGATACCCGCCGGGCGGGTGTGTCGCACGTGGGGCGTCTGGCTGATCTCGATGCCGCTTGCGGGCGTTCCGCTCGTCGTGCGCCGCGGAGGGGAGAGCGCGGCCGAGCGGCTCGCAGGGGGAGCGCTCAGCTACCGGTCGATTCCCGCGGGCGCTTGAACACCATGCCGATGTGGTCGGTCGCCCCGGTCTTGAAGTTGATCGCGGTGATCCCTACGAGCTCCCACCCGTCCTCGCCGAGGCGGTTCAGGTCCGATTCCTTCATCGGGTCGAGGCGGTAGTTCTCCGAGCGGACGTTAATGATGCGATACTCCCAGACGACGCGCGCCATGCCGGCCTCCCTGCTCTCCCCGGCGTCATCTTCTGCACGGTGGCTCGACTCAGTATACCATCGCAGGTAGGCGCCGTGGCGACCCAAATCACCCTGACCGTTGTAGTTCCCGCGTACAACGAGGAGCAGCGCCTGCCGTCCACGCTCGACCGGATCGGGAGGTACCTGGGCGGGCACGCGGAGCTCCTCCCCGCCGAGGTTGTGGTCGTCGACGACGGATCGGCCGACCGGACGCCTGCGGTGGTCGAGGCGTTCGTCCCGCCGCCCGGTATCGAGGCCCGCCTGATCCGCCTCGCCCGCAACACCGGGAAGGGCGCCGGGGTGCGCACCGGCCTGGCCGCAAGCCGCGGGCGGTGGGTCCTCGTCACGGACGCGGACCTCTCCACGCCGGTCGAGGAGGTCGAGGCGCTGCTCGCGAGCGGGGCCGACCTCGCCGTCGGGTCCCGGGGGGTGCGGCGCGACCTGATCGGGCGGCACCAGCCGTGGGCGAGGGAGACGCTCGGGCGCCTCTTCAACGTCGCGCTCCGGCTCCTCGGCCTCACGCACCTGAAGGACACGCAGTGCGGGTTCAAGCTCCTCGACGGTGAGCTCGCGCGCCGCCTCGCGGGCGCGCTCCGCCTCGACGGTTTCGCCTTCGACGTCGAGTTGCTGGCCCGGGCGCGGCGTCTCGGCGCGACGATCGCGGAGGTTCCGGTGCGCTGGCACCACGTCGACGCCTCCCGCGTACACCCGCTTCGACACGGCGTGCAGATGCTGCGCGATGCCGCCCGCGTCCGCGTGTGGCTGTGGACGGGGCGCTGAGCGACCACTCCGACTCGTGTGTCAGTGCCTCTTGGGCTGGTAGCTCCCGGCGACGGCGCGGAACGAGACCGCGATCCGGTTCCACGCGTTGATCGCGGCCACGGCGACCGCGAGGTCGACGAGCTCCTTCTCAGTGAACTGTCGTCGCGCGTGCTCGTACACGTCGTCCGGCACGTGGCCCTCGGCGACCGCGGTCAGCGCCTCCGCCCACTCGAGCGCCGCCCTCTCGCGCTGGGTGAAGAACGGCGCCTCGCGCCACGCCGGGAGCGCGTACAGCCTCTGCTCGCTCTCGCCCTCCGCGCGGGCGTCCTTGGTGTGCATGTCGATGCAGTACGCGCACCCGTTGATCTGCGAGCTGCGGACCTTCACCGGCTCGACGAGCGCCGGTTCGAGGCCGCTCGTGCGGACGTACGAGTCGAGCCCCCGCAGCGCCTGGATCGCGCCGGGTGCCACCTTGGCGTACTCGAGCCGGGCGTGTGCGTCGTGAACACGGCCTGGAAGCTGCTCTCCAAGAGCGTCCATGGTGTGGCCCTCCCGCTCTGGAGAACGGCCCGCCAGGGGGCGGTGTTTCAGCGCCCGCGGCGGCGCTCAGGCGGTGCGGGTGGGCTGGAGCAGCCCGAACATAGTGCCCTCCGGGTCGGCGCAGTAGGCGTGCATGCCGATGCCGGGGATCTCGCTGGGGCCGTGGATCTTGGCGCCGCCCGCGGACTCGACCCGCGCGAGCGCGTCGGCGAGCGAATCCACCTCGACCGTGTTGATGACGCGCTGCGCGAAGTGGCGGCCCATGATCCCGCCGTTGATCCCCCGCGTGCCGTCGGGGCCGGTCGTCACCAGCCAGTAGGTTTGCCCCTCCCAGGAGGCGACCTGCCAGCCCAGTACCTTGGTGTAGAACTCGGCGATCGTGCCGGGGTCGTCGGCGAGGATCTCGAAGTGGACGGGTCGGTTCATCTGCCTCCTCCGTGTGCGGCGGTCGGCTGGTGGAACAGCGCCGGCGGGCGCCGGCTTCCCGCACGGTGCGCGCGGTATCGCCGGCGCACCGGTTGAGGAACCGGCGCCGCCGGGGCACAATTCGCCGGGATGAGCGCACTCGAGCTGTCGGGGCTCAACGTGTACCCGGTCAAGTCGGCGCGCGGCGTCGCGTGCGCGAGCGCGACCGTGGGGCCGCGCGGCCTCGACGGCGACCGCAGGTGGATGGTCGTCGAGGGGGAGCGCGTGTTTCTGAGCCAGCGGACGCGCCCCCGGCTCGCCCTCGTCTCGGTCGCGCAGACCGGATCGCACCTCGTCCTGTCGGCGCCCGGGACGGAGCCGCTCACGCTCGCGCGGCCGCCGGAGGACGCGGCGACCGTCCGCGTGCGGGTGTGGGACGACGTCTGCGACGCGCAGCCGGCCCCTCACGGGGCTTCGGGATGGATCTCGGCCGTCCTCGGGTGCGCGTGCGAGCTCGTGTTCATGCCGGATGCGTCGCACCGCGCGGTCGAGCGTCGGGGCGCGGCTCCCGACGCCGAGGTCGGGTTCGCCGACTCGTACCCGTTCCTGCTGATCTCCGAGGCGTCGCTGGCGGACCTCAACCGGCGCCTCGCGCGGCCGGTCGAGATGAACCGCTTCCGGCCCAACCTGGTCGTGCGCGGCTGCGCGCCGTACGCCGAGGACGGCTGGCGCCGGATCCGGATCGGGCAGGTCGTGTTCCACGTCGTCAAGCCGTGCAGCCGCTGCGCCACCACCACCGTGGACCAGGCGACCGCCGAGCGCGGCAGGGAGCCGCTCGCGACGCTCGCGACGTACCGCCGCGTCGGCGACAAGGTGATGTTCGGGCAGAACCTCGTGCACGAGGGCGGCGGGGCGCTCCGGGTCGGCGACGAGGTCACGGTGCTCGAGCGGTCGTGACCCCGGGTCGCGCGTCGGCCTCGCGGCGACCTTACTCGAGAAGGAGGCGCACGCCGCCGGTGAGCCGCGCGGCGACGTTGTAGACGACCGCCGTCACGCCCCCGGCGACGAACCCGATCACGGCGTACACGAGCGGGAGCAGCACCACCGCGAGGACGCCGAGGAGCGGCCCGTGGGGGAACGGGATCGCCTGCGCGGCGGGGGTGCCCAGCACCACGGCGACCACGATCCCGGCCACCAGCCCGAGCACGGCGTGCAGCAGCGCGCTGAGCGCCGCCAGGGAGAGGACGCCGATCCGCCTGACCCGCCAGAACACGGTTGCCGTCTCTCCCACGTCCGCGGGGACCGCCGCGGTCGCCGCCGGCTCCTGCGCCTGGAACGGCGCCTCCTCGAACGGCGGGCGCACGAGGGTGGGGACGGTCGGCGCCTCGACGTACGGCGCCGGCGGGGGCGCGGCGGGTTGCGGTGCGGGAGCCTCGGCCCGGAACGGGCGGCCGCACGTCGGGCACTTGAGCTCGCGCCCCTGGTAGCGGTCCGGGACGGCGAGCTGGCGGCCGCACCCCTCGCACGTCGTGGTGATCGTCGTCATCGCCGTCCCTCCCTGCGCGTGAACGGCTCCGCGCGTCCGCCTGCGTCTTGCCCGCTACGCTCATGGTAGACCACGAGGAGGCTCCGCGCGCCGCGGCGCCGCCGTCAGCGGCCGGGCGCCGCGTCGCGACCGGCCAGGATCGCCTCGATCTCCGCGAGCTCGCCGTCGCCGAGGGGAGGCCGGGCCAGCACCGAGAGCGTGTCCTCGAGCTGCGCGACGCTGCTCGCCCCGACGA
>DATKLI010000080.1:0-21483 GCA_035542455.1 Thermoanaerobaculaceae bacterium | reverse complement strand
TTCCCTTCAGGTCGTCTTACCTCCGCACCAGGCTCTTGACGAGGTATCTTCACTTCTACAACCACCACCGAGCTCATGCATCTCTCGGTGGCAAGCCGCCCATCAGTAAGCTGAACAACGTGGTGAGAAACAACAGCTAGCCCTGCGGCCCCTGCGAGTGCCGACGCACCGGAGATGGGGCCTCCGAGCAGCCTTGACGACCCACGATCCACGAACCACGACCCACGGTTGTCCTACCGGCGATCGTGGGAACCATGGGTGGTGGATCGCGAAGGCCCGACCCGCTTCGAGGCCAAGAGGACGCCAGCCCGGCGGCCCCTGCCAATGTCGACGCACCGGAGATGGGGTCTCCGAGCAGCCTTGACGACCCACGATCCACGAACCACGACCCACGGTTGTCCTACCGGCGGATGAGGAACTTCACCTCGTCGTTGCCGCGCGGGTGCTGGACCGTCACGACGAGCAGCCCTTGACCCTTCTCGAGGTTGGGGATCGTGCCGGTCAGCTTCACCGTCCCGGTCTCGTCGCTCTTTCCCTCGGCGAGCCGCGTGGGCTTCATGGTCGTGGACAGGAACCGTACGCTCGCCGTCGCGCCGACCACCGGCGCCTCCGACGGGGTGATCTGGATGATCACCTCGAGCGCGAACGCGGAGCCGTACGCGAGGTCGTCGCCTCCGAGCACCCGCAGCCGCACGCGCTCCTCGTGCTGCTGCTCGGCGAGCCAGTCCGCGATCACCTCGTCGAGCGTCTTCTGCGAGAGCTTCGCCGCATCGATCGCCCCGCCCGGCTTGCCGGCGAACGGCGACCTCCGGCTCACCGTGGTGTCGGTCGCGTCCCCGACGGGCGGTTCGGTCAGGAGGTCGATGCGGCCGGTCCGGATGGCGTCCACGATGTTGCGGTGCTGCCGCTCCATCAGGATCTGGATCGCCGGAGGATTCGCGCCAGCCTCCAGCAGGTTGGCGTACTCGGTCCGCCGCGTGGCGAGGATCTCGCCCTTCACGTAGACCAGCGACTCGATGAGCGGGTTGGTCGCGCCGCGGTCCTCGGTCTGGACGTGGTACGTCACGCCCTCGAAGTCGATGTCGGTGTTATACCCGGTCAGCACCCCTGTCCCGCGCGCTCCCTGCCCGACGATGCTACGGGAGGCTACCACGCACTGTCAATTTGAACGCCCCCGGGGACGGCGGGTTCGCAGCGGAAGAGGAGCAGGGGGACCGAGGGAACAACGTAGAAGGTAGAGGGCAGAAGGCAGACGAGAGGCGACGGCCCGAGGACCCACCTGCGCCTGGCCTCCCGGCGTTCACGGTCTGAGCGCCTTTCCCCGTCTTCCGTCTCCCGTCTTCACTCTCCCCTGCGGTGATACACTCCGCCGGGTGGTCATCGTGCGGCGGTTGATCCTCTTCGACGTCGACGGAACTCTCCTCTCCACCAACGGCCAGGCGGGCCGTGCCATCGGCGCCGCGCTCCGCGAGACGTTCGGCACCGCCGGGCCGATCGAGGGGTACGCCTTTTCCGGCAAGACCGACCCCCAGATCGTGTTCGAGCTGACCTCGATGGGCGGGGTGGATCGCGCCGCCGTCGAGCCCCGCCTCGCCGAGGTGTTCCAGCGCTACTGCCGCAGGCTGGAGGGGGCGCTCAACCCAGGCAACACCCGACCGCTCCCGGGCGTGCGCTCGCTCCTCGACGAGCTCGCGCGCCACGCCGACGTCGCGGTCGGGCTGCTCACCGGGAACATCCGGCAGGGTGCCGAGATCAAGCTTCGCGCGGCCGGCCTCGCCGGCCGGTTCGGCACCGGCGCGTTCGGGAGCGACCACGAGGACCGCAACCTCCTCGTCCCGGTCGCCCGGTCCCGCGCACGGGACCTCTGGCGCTCGGAGTTCGCGGGCTCCGACACCGTCGTCGTCGGCGACGCCGAGGCCGACATCCGCTGCGCGCGCGCCGGCGGCGCCCGGGCCGTCGCGGTGGCAAGCGGCAAGACGCCGCGCGAGGCGCTGGCCGCTCTCGCCCCCGACGCGCTCCTCGAAACCCTGGATTCCCCGGAGGCGCTCGAGGTGTTGCTCGGGTAGAGTTGACGACGCAGGCGGCTCGCGCACGGACCTCCACCCCCCTGGGCGCAGCCGCGGCTCGAGCACTGGAGGGTGCATGCAGGAGTTCCTGAAGTTCCTCGCGGGAGAGATCGAGAAGCTGCAGCAGGCCCGCACGTTCAAGACGGAAGTTCCGCTCGAGGGCCCGCAGGACCGCCGCGTGAAGGTCGGCGGGCGGGACGTCGTGATGCTCACCTCGAACAACTACCTCGGCCTCGCGAACGACCCTCGGGTGCGGCAGGCCGCGATCCGGGCGGTCGAGGAGTGGGGCGCCGGGATGGGCTCGGTGCGGTTCATCTGCGGCACGCAGCTCCTCCACAAGCGCCTCGAAGCCACCCTCTCGGGGTTCTACGAGAGCGACGACTCGATCCTGTACAGCTCGTGCTGGAGCGCGAACGAGGCCTGCCTCACCACGCTGACGGGCTCCGAGGACGCGATCGTGTCCGACGAGCTCAACCACGCCTCGATCATCGACGGCGTCCGGCTCGCCAAGGCGAGGCGGTACGTCTACAAGCACAACGACCTGTCGGACCTGGAGGCGAAGCTCAAGCAGGTCCGGGCCGAGGGCGCCCGGTTCGTCCTGACGGTCACCGACGGCGTCTTCTCCATGGAGGGGGAGCTGGCGCCGCTACCGGAGATCGTCGCGGCGTGCGAGCGGCACGACGCCGTCCTGGTGGTGGACGACTCCCACGCCACCGGACTCCTGGGGGCTCGCGGTCGCGGCACGGCCGAGGAGCTCGGAGTGTGGGGCCGCGTTCCGATCCACACAGGGACGCTCGGGAAGGCGATGGGGTCGGCGATGGGGGGGTACGTCACCGGCCCGAAGGTCGTCATCGAGACGCTGCGCCAGCGCTCGCGGCCGTACCTGTTCTCCAACTCGCTCGCGCCCGCGGTCGCGGGCGCCGCCATGGAGGCGTTCCGGATCGTGATGGAGGACGCGTCGAGGACCCGGACGGTGCAGGCGAACGCCCGGTACTTCCGCGACCGGATGACCGCGGCCGGATTCAGGATCCCGGCCGGCATGCACCCGATCGTGCCGGTCATCGTCGGCGACACGGCGCTCGCGATGGCGATGGGCCGCGACCTGCTCGAGCGCGGCGTGTACGTCTCCGGGTTCGGCTACCCGGTGGTCCCGCAGGGGCACGCGCGCCTGCGGGCGCAGATCTCGGCGGCGCACACCCGCGACGACCTCGACCGCGCCGTCGCGGCGTTCGTCGACGTGGCTCGCGCGCACGGCGTCCTCCAAGCCTGACGTTCGCACGTTCGAATGTCCCGAGGGTCGCAGGTTCCGCTTCAGCAGAGGAGCGGAGGAGCGGGGAGCAGAGGAGCTAGAGACAGGGCAGACGCTGCGGGGGTTCCTTCCCCTCTGCTCCTCTGCCCCTCTGCTGCCCGGCTGGGTTGGAACGCTCGAACTTTCGAACCTGTGAACTTTCGAACGGTCACTCGGAGAGGTCGTACTCGCCGGCGCGCTGCGTCTTGAGATACATCTGCTCGATGACCGGCGCGTAGCGTTCGGCGACGACTCGGCGGCGGACCTTCAACGTCGGCGTCACCTCGCCGTCCTCGAGTGAGAGCTCCCTGCCGAGCACCGTGAAACGACGGATCCGCTCGTGGGTCGCGAGCTCCCCGTTCACCTGCTTCACGGCAGTGGCGACGAGCGCCTCGGTCTCGGGGTGCCGGGCGATTTCGCCCCGCCCGAGCCCGGCAAGCCCCTTCTCGGAGAAGTGCGCCTCGAGGTTCTCGAAGTTCGGCACGACGAGCGCCGTCAAGTAGGGGAACTTGTCGCCGATCAGCACCGCCTGGGCGATGTACGGCGTCGCGCCGAGGCGTCCCTCGATCGGCTGCGGCGCGACGTTCTTGCCGCCCGAGGTCACGATGATGTCCTTCTTGCGGTCGGTGATGAAGAGGTAGCCGTCGGCGTCGAGGTACCCCACGTCGCCGGTGTGCAGCCACCCGTCGGGATCGACCACCTCCGCGGTGGCTTCCGGCCTCGCCCAGTACCCAAGCATGATGTTCGGGCCGCGGGCGAGGATCTCGCCGTCGGGCGCGATCCGGACCTCGACCCCGGGCAGCACCTGCCCCACCGAGCCGAGCCGGTTGGCCTCGAGCCGGTTCGCGGCGATCACGGGCGCCGACTCCGTGAGGCCGTACCCCTGGATGATCGGCAGGCCGACCACGTCGAAGAACGCCGCCACCTCCCGGGCGAGCGGCGCCCCGCCCGAGATCGAGAAGCGGAGGCGGCCGCCGAGCCGCTCGAGCACCTTGGAGAACACCCGCGAGCGCGCCACCGCGTACTGGCCGCGCGCGAACGCCGACGCCCGGCCGCCGTTCCACTCGGCCTCGCGCACCTGCCGGCCGACGCGGAGCGCCCACTCGAACAGGCGCCGCTTCGCTCCGCCCTCCTGCTGCACCTTCGAGATGATCTTGATGTACGAACGCTCGTACAGTCGCGGGACCGACACCATGATCGTCGGCCGGATCTCCGTCAGCTGCGTCGGCACGCGCTCGATCGACTCCACATAGTTGATCTGCGACCCGCAGTCGAAGAAGACGTAGTCCACCGTGCGCTCGAACACGTGCGAGAGCGGCAGGAACGACATGCAGATGTCGCGCTCCGTGATCGGGAAGAGGTCCCGCACGGTGTTGACCTGCGACATGAAGTTGCGGTGCGACAGCATAACGCCCTTCGGCTCCCCGGTGGTGCCGGAGGTGTAGATGAGGCTCGCGAGGTCGTCCCCGGAGAGCGGCGGCGGTTCGGGCCATCGCCGGGCGGGCGGCAGCGGGAGGTCCTCGAGCGACTCCAGCCCGTCGGCCAGGCCGGCGTCGATCCCGAGCACCCGCACCCCCGGCAGGTCGGAGCACGCCTCGAGCGCCGTGCGCGCCCGGTCCCTGCCCGACACCAGGAGCAGCTTCGACTGGGAGTCCTTGACGATGTACCGCACCTGGCTCGCGGGGAGGGTGGCGTACAGCGGGACCGGCACGGCGGCGATGAGGTGGCACGCGAAGTCGATCACGTGCCACTCGGGACGGTTCTCCGAGAAGAGGGCGACCCGCTCTCCGGCGGCCACGCCGGCGCGGGCCAGCCGGGCGGCGGTCTCGCGGGTAGCGCGCTCGAACTCCCTCACCGTGTAGGTTCGCCAACCTCTCCGCCCGCGGATGCGCAGCAGCTCCTTCCGGGCCGGGTAGGTCTTCACGGCGTGCTCGAAGAGATCCCGAAGCGTCTCCATTCCCACTCCCCCAAGCTGACCTGTTCGCGATTGTACGCCCGGCCGGGCGCGACCGCCGCGGAAAGTCGCCATAATACGCCGATGGTCGAGGCTTCGCGCGTCGCCGTCACGCTCGCCTACCTGGGCGGGGCGTTCGCCGGGTGGCAGCGCCAGCCCCGTCGCGCGACCGTCCAGGCCGCGCTCGAGGCCGCCCTCGCGAAGCTGTACGGCGGTCCCGTCCCCGCCGTCGGTGCCGGCCGCACGGACGCGGGCGTCCACGCGACCGGACAGGTGGCGCACTTCGACCCGCCGCTCGTCGTCCCGCTGCGCGGGATCGCGCGGGCGCTCAACGCGGCGCTCCCTCCGGAGGTCCGGGTGCTTCGTGCGCGGCGCGTGCCTCCCACGTTCCACGCGCGAAGGAGCGCGCGCGGCAAGCGTTACCGCTACCGCCTCGCCTGCGGCCCGACACTCCCGCCGTGGGAGGCGCTGCGGCGCGCTCACGTCCCGCACTCCCTCGACGCGGCCCGGATGGCCGCCGCGCTGCCGGCCGTGGTCGGCGAGCACGACTTCGCGGCGTTCGCGCTCTCGGGCCACGCCGGCCGCGGACGACGGGGCACCAGTCGGATTGTGACTGCGGCGAGCCTGAGGACGCGCGGGCGGCGGTTCGACATCGTCCTCGAGGGAGACGGTTTCCTCCGCGGGATGGTGCGGCGGATCGCCGGCGCTCTCGTGGAGATCGGCCGCGGCGCACGCGAGGCGCAGTGGCTCGCCGACCTCCTCCTCGACTCGGCGACGCGACCGCCGGCACCGACCGCCCCCGCTCACGGCCTGACCCTCGAGCGTGTGTTCTACGACAGGTGACAGTTCTCCGCCTACCGCCCTCCCAGCCGACAGCTCTCACCCACCCGATGACACCGGCGCGCCAGGCGGCCGACGCCTCTCAGCTGCGAGCAGTTGTCTGTCGGCTGTCAGCTGTCAGCTGTGAGCTGCCTCACCCCGTGCTAGACTGCGCCGGCCCATGAAGGAGCTCGATCGCCTCGCCGCCCCCGGCACACCCGAGCGAGAGATCCTCGATCGCCTCGACCCCGACGCGCTGCCCAAGCACATCGCGATCATCATGGACGGCAACGGCCGGTGGGCGCGCCAGCGCGGCCTCCCCAGGGTCGAGGGGCACAGGGCCGCGATCCGGGCGGTGCGCGAGTCCGTCGAGGCGGCGGCTCGCCTCGAGATCGAGGCGCTCACCCTGTACGCGTTCTCGACCGAGAACTGGAAGCGGCCCCGGTGGGAAGTCCGCACCCTCATGGCGCTCCTGAAGGAGTACCTGGCGAAGGAGCTGCGCACGATGGTGGACAACAACGTGCGCTTCCGCCCGATCGGCCGTCTCGGAGACCTCGAGCCCGAGATCCAGCACGGGCTGCAGCACGCCGTCGAGGCGACAGCCGGGAACACCGGCCTGATCTTCCAGATCGCGCTCAACTACTCGGGCCGCACGGAGATCGTGGACGCGGCCCGTGCCGCCGCGGCCGCGGCCGCGGGGGCGGCGCTCGCGCCGGAGGAGGTCGACGAGGCGTGGGTGGCGGGACATCTCACGACCGCCGGCGTCCCCGACCCGGACCTCGTGATCCGAACCTCGGGGGAGCTCCGAATCTCCAACTTTCTCCTCTGGCAGATCGCGTACGCCGAGCTGCACTTCACGCCCGTACTCTGGCCGGACTTCACGACGCGGGACCTGCTCCTGGCAGTGGCCGACTACGCGCGCCGCGAGCGCCGGTACGGAGGAGTGGTGGAGCCAGGCTCCGATACCGGCGACGAGGCGGCCGAATGAAGGCCGCGCGCGAGGCGATCGCGTTCGCGTTCCTCCCGATCGCCCTCGGCGCGATCGTGTTCCTGCCGCCGTGGGTGTACCTCGCGATGGTGTGGACGATCACGATGCTCGCGGCACGCGAGCTGCTGGTGCTGCTGCGCCGGCTCGGCCAGCCGGCGCCGCTCGCGCCCACGCTCGTCGCACTCGGCGTCACGCTCCCGACGCTGTGGACGCTGGGGCTCCACAAGGCGGGCGCCGTGCTCGCGCTCGTCCTGCTCTTGATGCCGGCCGTCTACCTGTTCGGGCGCTACCCGATCGGGGGCGCCGCGGCGGCGATCACGGGCGCGACGTTCACGGCGCTCTACTTCCTGGTGACCGGCGGCGCGATGGGGCTCATGCGCACCGCGTTCGACGGCACGCTCGGCACCAAGACGGTGCTCATCCACTGCCTGACGATCTGGGGGTGCGACTCCGGCGCGTACTACGTCGGGAGCAACTTCGGCAGGCACCGGCTCGCGCCGAGCGTGAGCCCGAAGAAGTCCTGGGAGGGGATCGTCGGCGGGACCGCCCTCGCTGCGTTCGGCGTCTGGTTCTGTCGCACGGTGTTCTTCCCCGAGCTGCCCGTCGCGACCTCGCTCGCGCTCTTCGTCTCGGTGTCCGTGCTGGCGCCGATCGGCGACCTCGTCGAGTCGGTGTTCAAGCGGGATGCAGGCGTGAAGGACTCGTCGGACCTGATCCCGGGTCACGGCGGGTTCCTCGACCGGACGGACTCGCTGTTCTTCGCGGCGCCGTTCGACCTCGCGCTCTTCATCCTGGTCGGGGTCGCGGGTTGAAGCGGCTCGCCGTCCTGGGCTCGACCGGATCGATCGGAACCGCCACCCTCGACGTCGCGGCACGGTTCCCCGAGGAGTTCGAGGTCGTCGCGCTCGCGGCCGGCAGGAACGTCGCCCTCGTCGAGCAGCAGGTTCGGGCGTTCCGCCCTCGCACGGTCGCGGTCGCAGACGAGGCGGGGGCCGCGGAGCTCCGGCGCACGCTCAAGGGCGTCGAGATCCTCGCGGGAGACGAAGGCCGCGAGGCGGTGGCCACCCATCCGGACGCGACCACCGTGGTCGCCGCGTTCGTGGGCGCGCTCGGGCTCGTGCCGACGTACAGGGCGCTCGCGCTCGGGCGCGAGGTCGCTCTCGCCAACAAGGAGACGCTCGTCGCGGCGGGCGAGCTGATGGTGGCCGCGGCGGCGGCGAGCGGCGGCACGATCCTCCCGATCGACTCCGAGCACAACGCCCTCCATCAGGCGCTCCGGGTCGGCCCGGCGGGGAGCGTCCGGCGGTTGATCCTCACGGCGTCGGGCGGGCCGTTCCGCACGTGGTCGCGCGAGGCGCTCGCCGCCGTCACCGTCGAGCAGGCGCTCGCCCACCCCACGTGGAGGATGGGCGCCAAGATCACCGTGGACTCGGCCACGATGATGAACAAGGGGCTCGAGATCATCGAGGCTCACCATCTGTTCGGGATGCCGGGGGATCGGATCGACGTGATTGTCCACCCGGAGAGCCGGGTGCACTCGCTCGTCGAGTACGAGGACGGCACGCTGATCGCGCAGCTCTCGGTCAACGACATGCGGTTCCCGATCCTGTACGCGCTCGCGTACCCGGAGCGCCTGCCTACGCCGTTCGGGTCGCTCGACCTCGTCGAGCTCGGCGCGCTCCACTTCGAGCGAGCCGACCAGGACCGCTTCCCCTGCCTGCGGCTCGCGCGCGAGGCTCTGAACGCCGGCGGGACGGTGCCGGCCGTCCTCAACGCCGCCAACGAGGTCGCCGTCTCGGCGTTCCTCGCGGGGCGGCTGAGCTTCACCGGGATCCCGTCGGTCGTCGAGGCCGCGATCGAGCGCGAGGCGCGCACGCCGGCCGCGTTGCGCGCGCTCGACGACGTGCTCGAGGCCGATCGGCGCGGCCGGGAATGGGCCGAGTCGGCGGCGGCGAAATTCCCCCCGGCGGGGGCCGGTTCCCCGTGAGGATGCGGATGGTGCGATGCTGCTGAACGTCCTCGCTCTGGTCATCGTCCTGGGCGTGCTGGTTCTGATGCACGAGGGCGGCCACTTCCTGATCGCGCGCGCTCTCTCGGCGCGCGTCTCGGTGTTCTCGTTCGGGTTCGGCAAGCGCCTGTTCGGCGCCAAGCGCGGCGACACCGACTACCGCGTCAGCCTCATCCCGCTCGGCGGCTACGTGCGCATCCTCGGGCTCGGGCCCGACGAATCCGACATCGTGGGCGCCGAGGACACCCCACCCGAGCCGCTCCTCCCGCGCTGGCGCCGGTCGCTGATCCTCCTCGCCGGACCCGCCGCCAACGTCGTGGGGGCGGTCCTCTTCATCGCGATCACGTTCGTCGTCGGGATGCAGGTCCCGGCGTTCGAGGACCAGAAGCCCGAGGTCGCGTGGGTGGACCCGGCGTCGCCGGCGGCCGAGGCGGGCGTCCAGGCAGGGGACCTCGTGCTCGCCGTGAACGGGAAGCCGGTGCGGACGTGGCGCGAGCTCGACATGGCGACGCTGGGCTCCCCCGGCCACGCGATCACGCTGACGTTCCGGCGCGCCGGGCAGGAACACGACGTGACGCTCACGCCGAAGTCCGTGACGCGGTACGACCTCGGGTACGCCGGGCTGGCACCTGCGCTGCCGGCGGAGGTGCCCGAGGTCCAGCCCGGCAGCCCCGCGGAGCGGGCGGGGATCCGGGCGGGCGACCGCATCCTCGCGGTGAACGGCGAGCCGGTACAGCACTTCTTCGACGTGATGCGCCTGGTCGGCGCGAGCCCGAACCGCGAGGTCACGCTCTCGATCCGGCGCGGCGCCGAGACGCTGACCGTGCGCGCGGTGCCGCGGGACGTCGGCGGCCAGGGGAAGCTCGGGATCCCGGCGCCGAGCCCGACGGTGTTCAAGCAGCTCCCGGTGCCGGGCGCGGTGGCGGAGGCCGTCCGCGAGTGCGTGCGGATGACGCGCGAGACGTTCGCGGTGATCGGGCGCATGCTCAGTGGGCGCGCGTCGCTCAAGCAGATGTCGGGTCCGATCGACATCGCGCGGATCTCCGGCGCCGCCGCCCGTACCGGGACCTCCTCGTTCATCTGGCTGCTCGGCGTGATCTCCCTTCAGCTCGCGATCTTCAACCTCCTGCCGATCCCCGTTCTCGACGGCGGCCACCTCGCCGTGATCGCGATCGAGTCGGCGGCGCGCCGCGACTTCTCCGACAAGACGAAGGAGCGCATCCTCAACGTCGGGTTCTGGCTGATCATCGCGCTCGTGGCGGTCGTGCTCTACAACGACGTTGCGAAGAGCTTTCCGGTGCTGGACCGCGTGATCCCCGGCCGCGGCAAGTAGGGGCGCCGCCGGCGTCGGCAACACGCCTCCAACCTCCTCAAGCGTTTCCCAACCAGGAGAGCGTCGCTCACCTCTCGAGGATCGGATGGACCACGAGGACTCGAAAGGCCGTCGAGCAGCAGATGAGATCGCCGCCCGACAGCTGACAGTCGAAGACGGGATCAGACAGATCGTAGCGGGTCCAGTGCTCACCCCGATCCACCGAGAAGAGCAAGTACGGAACCCAGGTCTCCCCCCCAGCGTCCCCTGGCTTGCCGCGGCGAGTCTGCTCCTCATAGAAACCGAAGGTCGCTCCCCGGCCTGTATCGCGGACCACAGAAAGCCAATGGCGGCTGCCTTGGGAAGATCGGTCGCGCACTTGGGACCAGTTGACACCACCGTCGGAGGTGCGGAAGAGGAGTGTGCCCCCGTCGTCGTAGTGCCACGTCACCGCCCAGCCATTCGTTGCGTCAGTGAAATGGAGGTCCCGGAATTCGGCGAGCGTGGTGTCGGAGAGCCTCGACTCTGACCACTCCCGGCCGCCATCTCTCGTTCGCATCACAACCGCTTGGTGCGCGTCCCTCCCGGCGACCCAGCCGAGCTGGGCGTCCAAGAACAGAACCTGGTCGAAGTGCTTTGGCCGCGCGAGCGGCAGAGGGACCCAGGACCGACCGCCGTCGTCCGTCCGCATCAAGGTGTCGGCGGTCTCCGTCCGAGCGACGGCAACACCTCGACGGCTGTCGAGGAATTGGAGCGTTGCGAAGGATGAAGGCAACACTAGGTGCCATGTCCGACCGCCGTCAACAGTCTCCACCAGGCGTTCGACATAGTCGCCCTCGGCCTCGCTAAACGCGAACCACGAGACCCACCCGTGGAGGGGATCGAGAAAGGAGAAAGAGGGAGCTACCGCGTGGCTCCTGGCGTCGCGCATTTCACGCCAGGTGTGACCGCCATCAGAGGTTTGCAGGAGTGCATCGTCCTCGGCCCCCTGCGCTCCGGGAGGCGGCCAGGATTCGCCGGTTGCCCAACCGTCGAGGTGCCCAGTGAACTGGATTTGGCTGAGGTTCCATGTCCTGTCGCAGCCGGGGCAGTTGCCGTCGATCCACGTGAGTGTGAAAGGCGGCTTCCGATCAGCGCACGACCCACACAAGAACGTGGCTCCGAGGGCCAGGCAGAGACCACCCAAACACACTCGCGTTCCGTGGATCAGACCAACGTCTTCCGACCGCCTGGACCTGAACGAGGTCCGGTGCGTGAACAGCCGCCGTGAGACGTGGCAGGAATGAGCGGTAGCACCCGAGGTATCAGCGGTTCGCTTGGCGATAGGCACCGTAGGCTCCGAGGCGCTCCCGGTGGGCATTCTAGTGCGCGTGCTTGACGGTGGAGTGGCAAGGAGCGCCATCCAGCCACCCGCCAGACCGCTGCCCCGCGGGGCGGCGGGGGCAGATCCGCCCCGTGGGCTGCAGGTGAGTTGCACCGGAACGTACGGTTCTCGACAAGCGCGGCGGCCACCCGCAGGGACGCCAAGCCGCGGGAGGGGGCTTTTCAAACTCCGCCCCTCGGGTTCAGCGGCAGTCGCTCCGAGGCCGCGGGCACCCCGGCGCGCGGATCCGGGACAGGGTGACCAAGGCGCAAGCGGCGCGCCGAACGAGGTGCGCGTCCCTAGCAGGGCCATCGAGCTGCGGGCGGGGGGTGTTCAATCCGCCGGTGCCGCGAGTGGCCGATGTCTCCGGAGCCCGCGGGACCCGGACGGGCGAGCCGTGCCGGGGTGTCGCCGGCGCGGTCGTATGCGAACGGCGAGGGGCCCCCGGCGCGGATCGCCCTGTCCGGTCGCGGGCGCAGGAGTCCGAGGGCGCCGCGCGTGGGGACGCGCAAGCCCGAGGCCGGCCACCGCGGGACCGGCCACAAGAAAGGCCACGCCTGCAAGGCAGCCAGAACTACTTGGCCCAGCGCCGCAGGCGCGCCAGCGACTTCTTGACGAGGGCGTTCCCCTCGCCCGGAGGGATCTCGAGCACCACCGGCATCTCCGCGCAGCGCTCGTCGTGAAGGAGCTTCGCGAAGAACGCCCGTCCGAGGACGCCCTCGCCGGGAGACGCGTGACGGTCGCGGTGCGAGCCGAGCTCGACCGCGGTGTCGTTGCCGTGGAACAGCTGCGGCGCGGCGAGGCTCCAGTGCTCAGCGAGCTCCCCGAGGACGCGCTCCCACCCGTCGCCGAGAAGGTCGTACCCCGCGCCCCACAGGTGGGCGCTGTCGAGGCAGACGCCGACGCGCCGCTCCCGCAGCGCGGGATCCACGAGCCGCGCGAGCTCCGCCGGGGTGCGCCCGAGCTGGCCGCCGGACCCCGCCTGCCCCTCGAGCAGCAGCGTCGCAGCGCCGTCGCCCGCGCGCCTGAGGGCCTCCGAGACCGCGAAGCGGCAGCGCGCCTCGGCGCTGTCGCGATCGCCCTCGCCGCCGGAGCCGGGGTGCAGCACGACGCCCGCGAGGCCGAGCCGCCCCGCCCGCTGCAGCTCCTCGACGAGCACCGCGATCGAGCGCTCGCGCAGCCGCCCGTCGGCGCTCGCGAGGTTGAGCAGGTACGGCGCGTGCGCGAAGCAGCGGCCGTCGAGTCCGTTCTCGACCGCCGCGCAGCGGAATCGGAGCACGTCCTCCTCCGCGAGCGCCGCGGCGGCCCACCGCCCGGGCGCGCGCTGGAAGATCTGCAGCGCCTCGCACCCGCACGAGCGGGCCGCTTCGGCCGCCCGCCAGGCTCCGCCCGCAGCGGACAGATGGGCTCCAAGGCTCGGCACGACATGGATATGCTACCCTGCCCGCGCGATGGGCGTGAGCCGGTTGCTGCGGTGGGTTGCGGCGGTCGCGGGCCTCGGGATCGGGTGCGGCCTCGCGGTGTGGACGGTGCTGTGGGTCAGCCTCCGGTCGTCCGCGACCCGGGTCCCGAACGTGCTCGACACGGACACCGCCCACGCGGCCGCGGTGATCCAGAGCAAGGGTCTCGTCGCCCGCGTGCAGGACGGCGTGTTCGACGCGCAGATCGGCGCCGGCAGGGTCGCGTCGCAGCGGCCCCCGGCGGGGTTCGAGCTCAAGCGCGGCGCGACCGTGCTGCTCTACCCGTCGCTCGGCAAGGCGGTCCAGAAGGTCGGCGACCTGACCGGACTCCCCGTGTCGCTCGCCGAGGCCGAGCTGGAGAACGAGAACCTCACCGTCGAGCGCACGTGCGAGGTCGAGGGCGAGGCCGACGCCGTGGTCGTGCTCGCACAGATGCCGAGCCCGGACACCCTGGTGGCGCCGGGGTCGGCGGTCACGCTTCTCGTCAACCGCACACCGCACCAGAAGCGGTACGTGATGCCCGACTTCGTTGGCACCGGCGAGGCGGACGCGACCCGCATCCTCCGCACCCTCGGCTTCCAGCTCGCGACGGTGCAGCAGGTGAACTACCCCGGCGTGTCGCCCGGCACCGTGCTCCGCCAGGACCCCGCCGCCGGCGGACCGGTGACCGAGGCCGCGGTCGTCGGGCTGTGGGTGGGCCGGTGAGCCGCGTGCGCATCGCTCCGTCGCTGCTGGCGTGCGACCTCGCCCGCGTCGCCGACGAGGTGCGCTCGGTCGAGGCCGCGGGCGCGGACCTCATCCACTTCGACGTGATGGACGGTCACTTCGTTCCGAACCTCACGTTCGGCCCCGGACTGTGCTCGGCTGTGAGCCGTATCACATCTCTGCCGCTCGACGTCCACCTCATGGTGACCGACGCCGACTCTCTCGTCGAGCCTTTCGCCAGAGGCGGCGCCAGCCGGATCGCGGTGCACGTTGAGGCCGTGACGCACCTCCACAGGACCGTCGAGCTCATCCGCGCCAACGGCGCGACGCCCGGAGTCGCGCTCAACCCGGCGACGCCCGTGTGGGCGCTCGACGAGGCCTGGCCGCTCGTCGGCTTCGTTCTCGTGATGTCGGTGAACCCCGGGTTCGGCGGGCAGCGCTTCATCCCGGGCGTCCTCGAGAAGCTCGGCAGGCTCGCCGCCGAGCGGAACCGGCGCGCGCCGGGCGTGGAACTCGTGGTCGACGGCGGCGTCGACACCGCCAACGCGCACTCGCTCCGGCAGCTCGGCGCCAACGTGCTGGTGGCCGGGACGGCCGTCTTCGGGGAGGAGGACAGGGCCCGCGCGCTCGCCCGGCTGCGCGGAGAGGAGAGAGCATGAGACGCTGGTTGGCGGTCGCCGTCGCGCTGGCGCTGGCGGCGTGTCACTCCTCCAGGAACACGGAGCAGGCGTTCCTGGACGAGGTCGGGGCGCAGTCGAAGGAGCAGATCATGGCGCGCGGCGACGCGCTCGCGGCGAAGAAGAAGTGGGAGGAGGCGCGCAAGTACTACACGTTCCTCTCCGACACGTTCCCCAACGACCCGATCGGCCGCCGCGCCACGCTGAAGGTCGCAGACAGCTTCTTCGCGCTCGCCGACACGGAGGGGTACACCGAGGCGCAGCTCCGCTACAAGGACTTCTCGAACCGCTTCCCGAGCGACCCGAGCCGCGCCTACGCGCTCCTGATGCTGGCGAAGTGCAGCTTCAAGCAGCACAAAGGCCCCCTGCGCGACCTCACTCCTCTGCACGAGGCGACCGACAGCCTGAAGCAGATGCTGCAGCTGTTCCCGAACTCCCCGTACGCGCCCGAGGCGAAGACGATGCTCGCGAAGTGCCTCGAGGAGCTGGCGCAGCACGAGTTCCTGATTGCGAAGTACTACGCCAACGTGCAGGCGTGGGTCGGCGCCAAGCAGCGTCTCGACTACCTGTTCGAGAACTACCCGGAAACCGCGACGGCCGCGACCGCAAAACCGCTGATGGCGAAAGTGGAGGAGCGTCTCGCGCCGCGTCCGTTGGTGTCCCCGACCACGTCGGAGAAGGCGAAATCGGCCGCTCAGCATTGACGAACGTGCGGTGCGTGCGCTATTTTGATGGCGGAGTCATCACAACCATGCCTGCGAGGAGGACTGCCATGGTCCGCGCCACGTTCGCTGTCCTAGCCGTCCTGTGCGTCAGTTGGGCCGCAGCGGAGCAAGCGGACAATCCTCCCCCGCGCCCATTGCACAAGGTGAACGACCACTGGACCCCGTACGATCCCCCGAAGGAGTTCGCGCCCGACGCGAACGTCTACATCATTCAGAAGGGCGACACGCTCTGGGCGCTGGCGAAGAAGAACCTCGGCAACCCCTACCTCTGGCCCCAGATCTGGGAGAAGAACAAGTACATCCGCGACGCGCACTGGATCTACCCCGGAGACCCGCTGGTGATCGGCGTCAAGGCCACCGAGGTCGCGCCGCCTCCGGCGCCCGCACCTCCGGCACCGGCACCGCAGCCGTCTCCGGGCGAGGGCGGCGCAGGCGCCGCAGGCGCCGCGGGCGCGGCGGGCGAGGGCGCGGCGAAGGCGCCGCCGTCGGCCGAGGCCGCCGGGACGCTGATCCCGGCCGGGAGCGAGGACGACATCTACTGCTTCGCCTACCTCGACGACCAGAACGCGAGGCCGCAGCTCACGATGACCTCCGCCGAGGAGATCGAGTACCAGAGCACGTTCTCCACCAACGACATCGTCTACCTGTCGGGCGGCGAGGCCGAGGGTGTCAAGGCGGGCCAGGAGTACTTCATCGTGCAGCCCGTGCGCAAGCTGCACCACCCCGCAACCGACGCAGTGCTGGGGTTCGTCATGCGGTACGTGGGCCACGCGCGCGTCCTCTGCACCCAGGACCACTCCGCGACGGCGGAGATCCTCGCATCGTGCGACGCGATCCCGCTCGGCGCGTGGCTCAAGCCGTTCGAGCCGATCCCGATCCCGATGACGGTCGTCACCAAGCCCGTCGAGCGGTGCGATCCCTCGAGCACGAAGGCGAAGGGGTACATCGTGTACACGAGGGACGACACTGTCACGGTCGGCCAGGACCACGACGTCATGATCGACCTAGGTGAGGCAGACCAGGTCACGCCGGGAAGCCAGGCGATCATCTACCGCGAGAACCCGGTGGCGGGCGCGCCGCGCATCCTCCTGGGCGAGCTCGCCGTGCTGACGACCGGCGACCACTGGGCGACGGCGAAGATCATCCGCTCGGCGCAACCGATCCGCGTCGGGGACCGGGTCGAGGCGAAGTGACGCCCGGGACGGTCGAGGAGCGCCGCGCGGCGTTGCGCGAGCTCGGTGATGCCTTCGGCACCGTGGCGGACGCCCTGTTGGACCGCGGCCTCCAGCTCGAGGAGGCGCTGAACGTCTTCGAGGTCCGCTACGTCCGCTCCGCGGTCGAGCGGCACGGGGGCAACCTCTCTCAGGCGGCCGCCGCGCTGGGGATCCACCGCAACACGCTGCGCAGCAAGCTGCAGAAGAACGGGCAGCGGCGCGGCAAGGGCCGCTGAGGGACTGCGCCGTGTTCGGGGGGCGCCAGACCATCGCGGTCTGGGGGTGCTTCGCGATCGGGGCGCTGCTCGCCTCGCTGGCGCAGCGCCCCCGCGCCACCGCGCAACGGCCGTCGAACTGGACCGAGAGCGTGCCGGGCGGCTCGGTGCCGCTCGAGAGCGACCCGTTCGCCGGGCCGACCCCGTTCGAACAGCGCGTCATCGCCGACGCGACGCGCGTCGGGATCGACCCCGCTCTCGTCATCGCGGTCATCGAGGTGGAGTCGGGCGAGGCGCCCGACGCCGTCTCCCCCAAAGGCGCCATCGGCCTGATGCAGGTGCTCCCGGAGACCGCCGCGGAGATCGGCTTTCCCAACCCCGCCGACCCGGCCCGCAACCTCGAGGCCGGCTGCCGGTACCTCGCGTCGCTGCTCGAGACGTTCGGCGGCGACGTCGAGCTGTCGCTGGCTGCGTACAACGCCGGGCCGGGCGCGGTCCGGCACTGGGGGACGGTGCCTCCATACCGTGAGACGCGGGTTTTCATCCAGCGGGTAGCGGCCGTCTACGAGAGGCTCACCGGGCTCGACCTGGCGGGAGCCACCCGGTTCGCCTACGAACCCTCACCGGCTCTTTGAGTCGTCGTTCTTGGGGGCGTCCTGCTTGGGGGCGTCCTCGCCCTTGAGCGAGCTGCGGAAGTTCCGGATCCCCTCCCCGATGCCCTTGCCGAGCTGAGGCAGCTTTCCGGCGCCGAAGATCACCAGAACGATCAAGAAGATCAAGAGCAACTCGGGTAGACCGATAGTGCCGAACATTGGGCTCCCCTCCGGCCGCGATTATAGTCCCTCCGGGCCCGGCCGTCCGACGGCAGCCCGCAACACGGCCGGCGCCTCGAGCTCGGAGAGCGCCTGCACGGCGCGCCGGCGTACCTCGGGCAACCACGCGCCGTACCCGTGGCGACCGAGGGCGCTCAGGCGCAGGAACGTGCCTACGACCTTCAGGCCCCGCTGGGCGGCGCACTCCCGGTAGCGCAGCCGCCACCCGTCGGGCCATGCGAGGACGCCCGCGGCGCGCTCGACCCACCCGGCCTCCTCCGCGCCCATCGCCGCACCTCCCCGCTCGCGCAGGAGCGAGGCGAGGTCGTACGTGTCCGGCCCGCCCCGCATGTCCTGGAAGTCCACCGCCCGCACCGCACCGCCGCACAGGAACAGGTTGTTGAAATGGAAGTCGCGGTGGACGAGTCGGTACGGGTGCGCGGCCACGCGCGCGGCGAGGCCGTCCAGGAACTCCCCGACGTGGTGATCGCCGCGCACCGGTGCGGTCAGCGCGTGCTCCTCGAACACCGCGAGCTCGCGGCGGAAAAACGCGGCGTCGAACGGGGGCGTCGGCAGGTCGTCGTACCGGCACCGCTGGAACGCCGCCAGCGCCTCGATGCAAGGTGCGAGCACGGCCGCGCCGAGGCGGGCGGCGGCCCGGTCGAGGTCGTCGCTCCCGAGGTCCTCGCTCACCGTCACGAGCCCCGCGAGGCCGAGCGGTCGGGGGATCGGCAGCCCCCGCTCCCATCCCCACGCCTGCACCGCGTGGTCGCGCGCCGCCTGCTCCTCCTGGCCGGGGACCTCCGCCGGATACACCGCAGCGACCGCCGTCCCCCCTCCCGCGAGCGCCACCCGGAAGAAGCGCCGGTGCGATGCGTCTCCCGCCAGCTCTTCAACCGCCACGGCCTCGAAGCCGAGGGTCATCAGCGTCCGGGGGAGTCCGTCCACGTGCGGCATGGTACCCCGCGGCCGGAAATTGGACGCTCGCCGCGCCGGTTTCCCTTGTCGTGAAGACACGAGGATCGACGCCGGACGCGACCGCCCTCCTCTTCTCGTTCGTCGAGACGCTGCAGAAGCGCCTCGAGGACGACGAGGTTCTCAAGGCCGCCTGCTGGAAGCTCCACAGCCTCGGGCTCTCCCCGCTGGTGCGCGTCGAGCTGCTGGCGAGCGCCGACCCGGCGCGGGTCGTGTGCGCCGACCGGCGCGTCGCCGTGCCAGAATGGAGCGTGCGGGACGTCGAGATCCTGCACTCCGCGGGGATCGCCAGTGAGCCGTCCAACGATGCCGACCCGGGCGCGCCGCAACCTCGTCGGCGCCAGCCGCGCTGAGCTCCAGGCGCTGCTCGCCGAGCTCGATCCCCGTCCGTTCCGAGCCGAACAGGTCTACCAGTGGGTCGCCCGCCGCATGGCGGCGAGCGTCGGCGAGATGACGAACCTGCCGAAGGCGCTCCGCGAGGCGCTGTCCGAGCACGCGGTCGTCGCCGATCCCGACGTGCTGGAGGTCCGCCGCGGCGGCGACGGCACCGCCAAGTACGCCCTCGCGTTCCCGGACGGGGCCGTCGTCGAGGCGGTCGCGATGCCGATGGAGGGGCACACCACGATCTGCCTCTCCTCGCAGACCGGGTGCGCCGTGGGGTGCATCTTCTGCGTCACCGGCGTCCTCGGCGCCGGGCGCAACCTGACGGGAGGGGAGATCTTCGGCCAGTACCGGACGATCCTCCGGAGCGAGGGGATGGTGGGAGCGCCGGTCAACGTCGTGTTCATGGGGATGGGCGAGCCGCTCTTGAACCTGGCCGGCGTGTCGCGCGCGGTCGAGCTGATCGCCGAGACCGTCAGCCCCAGGCGCGTGACCGTCTCGACCAGCGGCATCGTGCCCGGCATCCGGAAGCTCGCCGGCCTCGAGCGCCGGCCCAAGCTCGCGGTGTCGCTCAACGCGACCACGCAGGAGCAGCGCGAGCGGCTCATGCCGATCGCGGCACGGTGGCCGCTCGACGAGCTCCTCGCCGCGCTGCGCGCGTTCCCGCTCGAGCGCGGGCGCCGGATCACGTTCGAGTACGTCATGCTGGCCGGGATCAACGACTCGGACGACGACGCCCGCCGGCTCCCCCGGCTCCTCAAGGGGATCCCGTGCAAGGTCAACCTCATCCCGCTCAACCCCGACGAGCGCTACCTTGGCGAGCTCGAGGCGCCGGACGAGGAGCGCATCAGCGCGTTTGCCGGGATCCTCGCGGCAGCCCACGTGAACGTCACGGTCCGCTGGAGCAAGGGGCGCGAGCTGGCGGCGGCGTGCGGCCAGCTCCGCGGCCAGATCATCGCCCGCCCAGCCGCGCAGCCGTAGACGTTCCCCCCTCCCCGGCGCGGCCGAGCCGGCGCGGGGCGGGGCCGGTCCGCTACCCCGCGCGGGCGCCGTTCGGGACGGGGGCCTCCGGCACCGCCAGCACCGGCGTGACCCCGTCCGCGTACCCGATGTCGAACAGCATCGCCTGCGAGACCTCCCCCGCCATCACGCGCGGCTCGAGGTTCACGACGAAGAGGGCCTGCCGGCCCACGATCTCGGCCGGTGTCGCGCGTTCCTGCTTCATGCCGGCCAGCACGGTCCGCGTGTGGTCGCCGAAGTCGACGAGCAGGCGCACGAGCTTCTTGGACGCCGGCACGTCCTCGACGCTGGCGATCGTGCCGACCCGGATGTCGAGCGCCTCGAGCGCGGAGATCGCAACGGTGGGCTTGACGGGTGCGGGTTTCATCCCGCCAGCGTACCTCGTGCCGTCGAGATCGCCACGCGGCACCTGCGGCATTGCGCGGCTCAGGCACGCTTGCGGGCGAGGAACGCCGTGCGCCCCGGCGGAAGCGCGCTGCCGCCGTACGCCCTCGCCGTGCGCACGGCGAACCCGGCGTGCCGGAGCTGGCGGACGAGGTCGGCTCGCTCGAACAGCCGGACGGTGTGGGTCTCCTCGTCGCGGCGCCACCTCCCGCGGACCCGGCGGAACGTCGTGATCGCCCGCGTGAGGCGCCGCCCGCCGGCGGGTTTGACCTCGACGACCACCGCCCACCCGTCGCCCGCCTCCCACGAGCGGTACGGCGCGGGCGCCGCCCGGGCGGTGACCATGACGTCGAAGAGGAAGACGCCTCCGGGCGGGAGCGCCCGCGCGACCCGCGCGAACAGCCTCTCCGTCGGCCGGTCGCCCAGCCCGCGCCGCGAGGCGTAGCAGAGCGCCTCGCCGACGGCGAGCACCGCGTCGCAGGGCGGGATTGGGGAACGCCACAGTGAGCCTCGCCGCAGCGACGCGGCCGGAGCCGTCGCGCCCGCGAGGCGCAGCATCGCCGGGGAGGCGTCGACGCCGAGAGCTCGGTAGCCGGCGGAGGTCAGGCGCTCGAGGAGGATCCCGCTCCCGCATCCGAGCTCGACGACGAGCCCGTGCACCCGCGGCGCCGTCTCGAGGAGGCCGAGCACGTACGGTGCCGCACCCCGCGCGAGGCCGCCGAACCCGGCGTGGTGGATGTGCGCGAGGTCCTCGCGGTACGTCTCGGCCATCGGCAACCCCTCCGGAGCCCGGCTGCCCGCGCAGGCGCCGCTCGGCCCCGTCGAATGATGCGGCACCCGCGCCGACGGAGCAATCCGACGGGTTCGAACCCGCGCACGGCGCCTCCGCGCCGTTCGGCGGCCCCGGGCCGGGCGCAACGCGGTTGTGCTCCCGGGTCGCCCACGCCCCCCCGGCGGGAATCCGGCGGCCGGGCGCTGCGTTTGGCGTCCAAAGCCACAACGAGCTGTCCATGGCGGACACAATGAGGAGGCGATCATGCGAGTTGTCGAGAACAAGAGCTTCTCGAAGCCGGACGAGGTGCGGACCTTCGAGAAGGGCCGGGCTGAGATCCTCAAC
>DATKLI010000079.1:0-6644 GCA_035542455.1 Thermoanaerobaculaceae bacterium | reverse complement strand
TCGATGTCGGCGATCCTCGTCGTGGTGGACGGAAGGGCGTACGCGAAGACGGGCGCCGACGGCGGCGCGCTCCTCCCGCCGGTCAAGCCCGGCAGGTACCGGATGTCCGTGTGGCACGAGCGCGGCGGCGAGCGGGTCGTCGACGTCGTCGTGCAGCCGGGCGCCGTGACCCCGGTCGAGATCGCGCTCGACGCGTCGAGGTGGCGGCCGGAGTCGCACAAGAACAAGTACGGAAAGGACTATCCTCCTCCCGACGACGATGAGACCCGGTACTGACGCCACGTTCGCCGACTCGATGGAGACCTCCCGGACGCCGCGGACGCTCCGTCCGCCCCGCCGCCCCGTCCCGGAGCCGCCGCCGCAGCTCGGGCGTCTGAGCCGGGTGAGCCTCGGGACGCGCTTCTCGCTGGCGGCGGCGGTGCTCCTGATCGTCGCGCTCGCGAGCGCCGTGATCGTGGTGAGCTGGAAGGCCGAGACCGTCGCCCAACGGACGATCCGCGAGGATCTCGGCCGGGCGCCGCTGATCTTCCAGACGTACCTCTCGGACCTGCAGTCGCGCATGGGGAGCCAGGTGCGCTCGCTCGCCGCCGAGTCCGGCACCAAGGCGGTGTTCGACCCGGGGGTGAGCGTCTCGACGCGCTACGAGTTCGTGCGCGACGCGGTCGGCCAGCTCGCGGGCGCCCGCACCGTGTTCCTGTTCAGCGGCGAGGCGGCGGTGCTCGCGCGCAGCGACCGGGCGGAGGGGGAGGGGCTCGGACAGCAGTTCGGAGGCGTCAAGTGGGTGTCCGGCCCACTCGAGACGTGGCGCGACGCGGCCGCCGTGATGCGCGAGGGCAACCTCCTCTCGGTCGTGGCGGCGGCGCCGGTGATCTCGGGCGTCGCCGACAACGCGGCGCTGGTCGGCGTGCTCGCGGCCACGTTCCCCCTCGACGCCGCGACCGCGGCGTCGCTCCAGGGGCTGACGCGGGGCGAGGTCGCGTTCCTCGTGGACCGCGCGCGCCGCGGGGAACCGCCCGCGCCGGCGCTGTCCGTGGCGAGCACCGGGCTCGCGGCGTCCGACATCGGCGAAGCGTTCGCGCGCGTCCCGGGCGCGACCGACGCCGTGTTCGCCCGCGGGTCGACGTTCGGGCCGTTCGAGGCCGTCCTCGGCGGCGAGCGGCGGATCGGGATCGCGCTCCCGGTCAAGAGCGCCGCGGGCGAGACGTACGGTGCGTTCCTCGTGACGAGGACGCTGGCGCAGGAGACCGCGGCGTTCCGCGCGATCCGGCGGACGCTGTTCATCGTCGGCGGGGTGGTGGTCGTCGTGGCGATGTTCCTCTCGTTCCTTCTCGGCCGCCGCCTCGCGCGCCCGCTCCAGGAGCTGACGGCGGGCGCGGCCGCGGTGCGCGAGGGCGACCTCGACATCGCCCTCCCGATCGTCGGGGGCGGCGAGGTCGGCGTCCTCGCGCACGCGTTCCGCGGGATGCTCGGCGAGCTGCGCGAGAAGCGCGCGCTCGAGCAGCTGGTCGCGTCGCTGCAGCGGCCGGCCGGAGTCACGCCCTCGGCCTCGGTCAGCCCCGGCCCGCCGGCGCCGCCGCCCACGGGCGGGCGGCTGCCGAAGCCGGGCGAGACGATCGCGGGCCGGTACCTCGTGCGCTCGGTCCTGGGCACCGGCGCGGCGGGCGTAGTGCTCCTCGCCGACGACCTCCAGCTCGAGGACCAGGTCGCGCTGAAGCTCCTCAACGAGGCCGCGCTCGGGGACGGGACGACGGCGGTCCAGAGCATCAAGACGGAGATCAAGCTCGCGCGCAAGATCGCCCACCAGAACGTCGTGCGCGTGCACGACCTCGGCGAGGGGGAAGGCTTCCACTTCCTCACGATGGAGTACGTGCCCGGCCTCACCCTCAAGCAGGTGCTGCGCCAGCAGGGGACGCTCGCGGTCGCGCCCGGGCTCCAGGTCGCGAAGCAGCTGTGCCGCGGACTCGGCGCGATCCACGAGAGCGGGATCGTCCACCGCGACGTCAAGCCGCAGAACATCATGGTGCTCCCCAACGGCCTCGTGAAGCTGATGGACTTCGGGATCGCCAAGGTCGAGGCGGCCGCGGACCCGCTGACCAAGGGCGGGTTCGTGGTCGGCACCCCGCACTACATGAGCCCCGAGCAGACGTACGGGCTCGAGCTCGACCAGCGCAGCGACATCTACGCGGTCGGGGCCGTGATGTTCGAGATGTTCACCGGCTCGACGCCGTTCTCGGGGACGCCGGTCGAGGTCATCACCCAGCACCGGAACGCCGAGCCCCCCGACCCCGCGTCGCTCCGGCCGGACCTGCCGGAGGCGCTCGGCCGCCTCATCCTCGCGTGCCTGGCCAAGCAGGCGGCGCGGCGGCCGGCGTCGGCGCAGGATCTGTACGGGGCGCTACTCCGCATCCACCAACCCGACTAGTGGGGGCGCCGCCGATAGCGGACCGTCTGCGTTGTTGCGCTCACCGGCTCGAATCCTCATGTAGCCTCCGGCTACACTCCGGTTCGGCCGGCTCGCGCGCCTAGCATCCGGCCCACTCTCGGCGGCGCGGGCTACGCGCCGAACCCCACGAGCGGGCCAGGCGCCGGCGCGGCTACACGCGCTACGCTCCGGTCCTGCTCATATCGTGCTGGCGGCCGGACCGGCGGAGGTCTCCACCGCAGCGCGGGCTACGGGCCGAACGCCACGAGCGAACTGGGCGCCGGCGCGGCTACACGCCATGCGCTCGGGCTCTGCTTGTGGCGTCCTTGCCGTTTCGTGCTGATGGTTATCGTGCGGAGGGAGCCGTCAGGTCACTGGTGCAGGTTGTCCTCGGCGCGAGCGACCCACTCGTGCGTCCGTCGCTGACCCTCGGCGAGCTGACTCGGCGTCAGAAGGTGCTCGACCCGATCTCGCTCCTGCTGTGCGGCCGGTGCGACGGAATCCTCGCTGCCGGCGGCAAGAGCGTTCCACTTGTACGCCTCGACGAGGTCCCGTGGGACGCCCTTCCCGCTCTCGTACATCGCCCCAAGCGCGAACTGCGCCTGGGCGTTGCCCTGGTCGGCCGCTCGACGGCACCAGCGGGCTGCTTCGCTCCCGTCCTGTCGGACACCGGCGCCGTCGGCGTACATCTGTCCCAGCTGCGCCTGCGCGAAGGCGATCCCCTGGTCTGCGGCCATCCGGTACCAGCGGGCGGCCTCGGCCGCGTTCTGCGGGACGCCCCGTCCGTTCTGGTACATCGTGCCGAGTCCCGCTTGTCCGTCGGCGTTGCCCTGAGCAGCCGCCTTTCGGTACCAGCGGACGGCCTCCGCATCGTCTCTTGGGGCGCCTGTGCAGCCGGAATACATCACACCTAGCCGGACTTGTGAGTACCCATCGCCCCTGTCCGCGGCCTTGCGGTACCACCGGACCGCCTCGGAAGGATCTTTCCGGACGCCAAGCCCCTTCTCGTACGCCCACGCGAGGTTGGCTTGGGCCTCGACGTTGCCTCTTTGGGCCGCTTTGCGAAACCAACGGGCGGCCTCGATAACGTCCTTCGGGACGCCCTCGCCGTGGGCGTACATCCACCCGAGTCTGGTCTGGGAATCCGGTTCACCCTGATCTGCGGCCTTGCGATACCAATGGGCGGCCTCGACGTCGTCTCTCGGGACACCCTCGCCGTCCGCGTAGATCGACCCAAGGTTGCACTGTGCGTCGGCGTTCCCCTGATCCGCGGCCTTGCGGTACCAGCGCACCGCCTCGCCCATGTCCTTTGACACGCCGGTGCCGTGTTGGTACGACCACGCCAGGGAGTACTCCGCGTCGGCGTTCCCTTGATCTGCGGCTCTGCGAAGCCAGCGACTCGCCTCGACAAGGTCCACCGGCACACCGTCACCCTTGGCGTAGATCTTGCCAAGCAGAAATTGGGCCTTGGCGTATCCTTCGTTGGCGATCGGCGTCAAACACCTGAGAGCTAGCTTGAAGTCGCCCGCCGCGTACGCCCTTGCGCCTCTCCAGTAGTCCCACCTCGCACAGGAGGAGAGCGCGAGCAGGGCTAAGGCCACTGGCAGCGCCCGGAGCCTCGTGTTTCACCTCCCCGGCGAGTGTAACTCCGCTCAATCTCAACCCTCGGGGCGCCGTTCGGAGGACGTCAGCGAAGACCCACACGCGTTGACTCGCCAATCTGCATTCTCCACTGGTCAACTGGCAGCTGAACCATCGAGCCGCCGTGTCTCCTCTGCTCCTCTGCCCCTCCGCTCCTCGGCTGGTCGCCGCCGGCCCCCGGCCCCGCCTCACCTAGGTCGTAGGGGTGAGCGCGAAGTAGAGGGTCATCAGCGCCTCGTCGGGGTGGAGCCTCGTGCCGTCGCCCAGGATGACGTCGTGGTGGGCGTACTCCATCGTGAAATCCACGCCGCGCACGATCCCGACCCTGACGCCCGCGTCGATCTTGCGCCAGTCCCACGCGAACGAGGGCGCGACGTACCCGGCGGGGGCCGAGAAGTCGTTGTTGATGCTCGAGAAGCGGATCGCCGGCTGGATCCAGTTCACGACCGGGGAGTCGCCGGAGGCGAACAGCCCCGGGAGCGGGAACCGGTACGCGAACTCGACCTCGACGCCGCTGCGCTTGAGGCCCGCGATCTCCTGGGAGATTCCCTGCGCGAACACCTTCAGGCCGCCCGCGCGCGCCTGGAGGTTCACGCCGCGCTCGACCTTGTCCCGCCCCGAGAGCGGGAGCGAGATCCCGAACGCGCCGCGGAGCAGGTCGAGGTCGCCCTGGTAGTAGCTGCCGTGGATCGGCGCCGCGTCCGCGAGCTCCCGCCGGAAGTACCACGCGAGCACGTCGAGGCCGAGGCGGCGCTCGGTGTCGCCGAACCGCACGCCGACGCCGCCGCCGACCTGCGTGTGGCCGCTGAAGTTGACGTCGGTGGACTTCGCGTCGTAGAGGATCGGGAAGCCGGAGTGGTAGATCTCGTGGACGTTCCCCGGGACCTGCTGCGGGGTGCCGTTGTCGCCCGCGAGCGCGTTGGGGTCGCGCATGAACAGCGGGTTCGGCGTCGCCGCCTCGAGACGGAAGTAGACGTGCCGGCCGAGCGAGCCGCCGAGCTGCGCCTGCGCCTCCTCGAAGCGGGCGACGGCGGTTCCCCAGAGGCCGTAGCTCTCGAGGTTGCGCTCGACCTGCTTGGTGAAGCGCGGGGCCTTCCCGACGAGGAGGTACACGCTGCTGCCCGGCATCGGCTGGAGGGCGTCCCAGCGGTGGCCCATCAGCAGCCACGCCTCGCGCACGAAGATCCTGTCGTCGGACGAGGTCGGGTTGCGGTTGTAGAGATCGAGGAAGTGGACGCGGACTCGCCCGTGGATGCCCGGGGTGAGATCGCCGTCGGCCTCGACCGCCACGTTCGACAGCTCGAGCGACTGGCCGGCGGCGGGCGTCCGCTCGTAGAGGCCGTCCTCGCCGGGAGGGATCCACGAGGGCGGGAACGGGTAGTCGATCCTGTACTCCTGTGCGCTCGAGTCCCTCGCGTTGAGCTTCGTCTCGATGGTGAGGCGGAACTTCGGCGGCGAGGCGGTGCCTTGCTCCGGCGCATCCTGCGCGCCGAGCGGGGGCACTGCCGCGAGCGCCAGCAGCGCGCCGACCAGCCACGACGGGAGACCTGACCTGCGGCTCACACAACCCTCCCCTTCCCAGGGACCTCGACGCTGCATAACTCCCGCCCCTGCCCGCCGATTCCCCGTGCCCCCACGACGGCAGCAGCCCGGCGCGTCCGGGGGACGCGCCGATCGTCGGGTACCATTGCAAGAGGGGGAATCCACGGGAAGACGCGAGGGGTCGGCGCGCGGAAGCGCGCGCCCGAGGAGGTCGTGATGCCGGGTCGAGTGCTCGTCCTCTCGATCGTAGCGGCAGCGGCGAACGTCCTCGCCGCGGCGCCGCCCGCCGCCGCCCAGGGCGGCCCGAGGTTCACGGACACGGTGCTGGAGATGACGCCCGCCACGCTGGACCGGTTAGGGAATGCGCTCGCGATGGAGGAGAGCTCGCGCAGGAGCATCGCCGCGAGCGCCAACGCGCCGGCGCCCATGGCGACGAAGACGAAGGAGGAGTACGCGAGCTGCCAGATGGAGCTCATGATGACGCCCGAGTTCCAGCGGGCGATGCAGGAGGCGACGGCGGCGATGAGCGCGCCCGGGAGGGACCCCGCGGCCGCGCAGACGAGCGGCCGGGAGCTCCAGGACAAGCTGCAGGCGATGGTGGAGGCCCGGTGCGGCCCGGATCCCGGCAAGGTGCACAGGAAGCCGGACGTCGGGAGCGCCTTGCGGCAGGCGACGTCGGACGCCGCCAAGGCCAACGGATTCACCGACCGCCAGTACGCCATCCTCAAGGAGCGCGTGGTGCCGCTGTGCCTCTCGGACCCGAAGGCGGCCGGCCGCGGCGGCCTCAAGGTCCCGGGCCAGGGCCCCGTGTTCTTCGTGTACTCCGCCGCCGAGGTCGAGGCGCTACGCCCGCGCTGCGACGCGTTCGCGCGGCTCATCGTCACCGGGAAGAGCTAGCTGTTGTTTCTCACGACGTTGTTCAGTCTGCTGATGGGCGGCTTGCCACCGAGAGAAGCATGGGCTCGGTGGACGTTGTAGAAGTGAAGATACCTCGTCAGGAGCCTGGTACGAAGGCCTGACGACTGGAAGGCAAAGGCGT
>DATKLI010000078.1:0-34564 GCA_035542455.1 Thermoanaerobaculaceae bacterium | reverse complement strand
GACCACGCGGGGCGGGTTCTCGAGCGTGAACGCCTTGACGTCCAGGGGGCCCTTGGCGCTCAGCTGCACCGAGACGCCGGTGCTGTCGGCCACCGCGAGCACGTCAGCCAGCTCGCTGGCCCTTGGCGCGGCCTCCGCCTGGCGCGGCTTCTCGACCCGCACCTCGACGCCGGACGGCAGCCCGGTCACCGCGATGCTGGCGTCCGGATCGGCCACGACGCGCAGGCGCGCCCACTGCTTTCCACCCTCATCCGCGGTCGAGAGCGTCGCCTGCCGCAGACCCGCGGCGGGTTCCTGGACCGACGGCATGGGCTTCGCCAGGACCGCCTCGGGAAACTCCAGCACGACCACGCCCGGCTCGGGCTGCGTCTTCGTGAAGGTCAGCGGCCCCGAGGCGCTGATCACCAGCGCCGGCGCAGGCTTGGGAGTCCACGCCATCCCGAGAATCGAGACTGCCGCCTGTCCCGTGGCCACCACAGGGACGAGGACGGCCGCGAGAACCCCGACGGCCACCACCGCTGTCAACGAGCGAGTACATGTCGCCATCATCGCAACCCCCACGCGATCACTGAAGTGTCCGAGTCACTTCGCGGTACGGCTTCAGGCTCTTCGGATCGGCCACTTGCATCCGGAACACCACCTTCCCGGGCTCGATGCTCTCGACGTTGCCGTCGAACAGCACGGTGCCGGGACGGATCAGGTAGCTGGTGTTGTCGGTGCCCTGGATCATCGCCACGTAGCCCTCGGGCAGCTTGAGGATGCCCTGCAGCTTGATCTCCTCGATCCCCATGCCGCGCAGCCCCGGGGGTCGCTGGCCCACCTCCTCCTTGGCCTGGCGGGCGAGCAGCGACCGGAACGGATCGCGCCTCCCCGCCGGGTCGTAGGTGAACCCGGCTCCGGCCTCGACGGCCTCGTCGCCGCGCAGGATCCGCTCGACGGTCGAGGTGTCGATCGGGGTTTCCGTCGGGCCCGGCGTCGGGCTCGGTCGCGGAGGCCCCTGCGCCAGGGCGGCCGCGGCCACCAGCGTCGGCAGCAGCGCCAGCGCCCTCTTGTTCATCACCGCGCTCCTTCCTGCTTCGTTTCGCCGTAGATGAACGTCTTCATGGTGAACGACACGTTGATCGTGTAGACCGAGCCCTTCTTGTTGTTGGCCGACGCCTGGAGGCTCTCGACGTTGATGATGCGCGAGAACCGCGACAGCCGGTCGAAGAAGAGCGCAAGCTCGTGGTAGCTCGCCTCGAGCTGCACGTTGATCGGCCACTCCGAGTAGAACTCCTTCTTGATGAACCCCTGCGGCTGGAAAGTCACCAGGCGGAAGTTCCCCCGCTCGGTGAGCGACTTGACCTTCTTGATCAGCTCGTCCGTCTGCTTCGCGGTCGGCAGGATCCGGAGCAGGCGCGAGAGCTCGGTCTCCAGGCGCTCCGCCTCCTCGCGGAACTGCGTCAGCCGGCTCTCCGCGATCTTGCCCTCCTGCACCTTCTTCTTCAGCGTCTCGAGGTCCTTGGTGCGTGCGACGATCTCCTTTTCGATGTCCTTGAACAGGTAGTTCTCGAAGGCGAAGATCAGCACGCCCGAGATCACCACACCGATGATCAGCGCGATGTACCAGGGTCGGTTTTCGAGGTCGAGGCCCGCCATGACGCAAAGCCCCCCTAGCTCCGCTTCGGCGGCGCGCCGGCCGCCTCACGCGGGGTGTGTTCGAACGTGAAGGAGAGGTCGAACGAGAAGACGCCCTTCTCGTCCTGCGACATGATCTTCAGGCTCGGCTCGTGGAAGAACGGGCTCGCGGTCAGGTTGGAGATGAAGTTCGCGACCGCGTTCTCGTTGAGCGCCTGGCCCTGCAGTGCGACCACGTTGCCAGTGAGGCTCATGTTGGTGAGCCAGAGCAGGTCGGGGAGCGCCTTGCTCACCTCGTCCATGATCCGCACCGGCCCGTACTGGTTCTGCTTGAGCTGCTCGATGACCTCGATCTTGTGCTTGAGCTCGGCGTTCTTCTTCTTGAAGTTCTCGACCTCCGCGATGATCGGCTTCAGCCGGTCGTACTCGCGCTGGTTCGTGGCGATGTCGGCCTTGATCCCGGAGAGCTTCGACGAGAGCTTCCAGTAGCGGACGCCGACGACGGCCAGACCCACGATGATCAGGCCGATCAGGATGAAGTTGTTGATGCTCGCGGCCCCGAAGGCGATCAACGGCGCTCGCGCGACCTTCTCGGCGCGCGCTTCGACGAGGAGGTTGATCTTTATCATGGGCATTAGTCTCCGGCGGTCCGCAGCGCCATGCCCACCGCGACGGCCATCGCCGGCGCGTGGCGGTTGAGCCACTCGGGCGGGAACTGGCTCTCGGAGTAGGCGATCTCGCGGAACGGGTTCATCACCTCGACGCGCGCCCCGAGCCGCTCACGCAGCACACCGTCGAGGTTCAGCACCTGGCACGCGCCTCCGGCCAGGGCGATCTCTTCGATGTGGTCGTGACTGGAGGTCGTGTAGAAGAACTCGAACGTCTTCTGGAGCTCGGCCGCGAGGTCCTCGCTCACGCCGTTGAGGACTCCGAGGATCGTCTGCGGGGTGTGGTCGCCGAGCTGCTCGCCGGTCTTGACCGCCTCCGCCTGCTCGCGCGTGAGGTTCAGCTCGCGCTGGATCGCCTCGGTGTACGCGTTGCCCCCGAAGACGATGTCGCGCCAGAACACCGACTGGCCGCGCGCGATGATGTTCACGTTCATGATGTGCGCCCCGATGTTCACGAGGGCGAGGATCTTGTCCTGCGGCGAGCCGTAGTTGTGCTCGTAGGCGTTCTGGAGGGCGAAGACGTCCACATCGACGAGCGTCGGCACCTTGCCGAGCTGCGTGATGATTCCGGTGTAGTCCGCGATCCGGTCCTTCTTCGCGGCCACCAGGAGAACGTCCACGGTGTCCGCGTCGCCGCCCAGCACCACGTAGTCGAGCTTGACCTCGTTGACGTCGAACGGCAGGTACTGCTCGGCCTCCCAGTGGATCGACTCGGCGAGCTCGGCCTCGGACATCGCCGGGACCTGGATCTTGCGGATGGCCACCGAGATCCCCGACAGGGAGACCCCGAACCCGGGGTTCTTGACGCTCTGCTCCTGGATCATCCGCTGGGCCACCTCGACCACCAGCGACGAATCCATGACAGTTCCTTCGACGATCGCCTCGGGTGAGAGCGGGGCGTGGGAAGCGTGGAGAAGGCTGAACCTGCCGCCTTTTCCGGCCTTCAGTTCGACGAGTTTGATTGCGGAGGAGCCTATGTCGAGCCCTACGATGCCCTTTTTCTTTCGTAGCCGCACGGTTGCCAGCCCCCTCTGTACGTTTCTGCTCGTCCCCGCTAGGGTGAAAGCGTGCCTCTCATCCTTTTGTGACTAATGTAGCCACGGTAAACTCCAATGTCAAGGACGCCTCAGCAGCCTCCCACCTTGGCAAAACCCCACTCGAGTGCTAGAATCCCCTGCCCTCAGGCGAGGGAGGGAGGATCGATGGCCCGGATTTGCGAGGTATGCGGCAAAGGAAGCCAACTCGGCAACCAGATTAGCCATGCGCACAACGTGTCCCGCAGGGAGTGGCGCCCGAATCTGCAAGCTGTGCGCGCTGTCGTCGACGGTCGGACCGTGCGAATCAACGTGTGCACACGGTGTCTTCGGTCGGGCAAGGTCGTGAAGGCAGCGCACTGAGCTGGCTCCTCGCCTGACGGCGGCGGCGCCCCGGCCGGCGCGCCGCTCGACTACTTCTCAGAGCAGTCGCAGGCGGCGCCCGGGCGCCGCCACTGCTGTCTCCACGCTGGTGACGCCGGGGATGCGCCGCAGCACCACCAGCACGCGGTCGAGGTGCTCGCGCCCCTGGACGTCCACCACGAGCTCCGCGGTGCCGAGCTTGTCCTCGTTGGTCGCGAGGTGGCAGCTCCGGATGTTGGCGCCTTCCTCGTTGGCCGCCTGCGAGAGCGCCGCGAGCATCCCGGGCCTGTCCTCGAACCCGACGTGGAGCGGTACTGCGTAGGCGCCGCCGACGCCTCCCCACTCGACCTCGACCTCTCGCTCCGAGGTGAACAGGAGCTTCCTGACGTTGGGGCAGTGGGCCGCGTGGACGGCCACACCCCTCCCGCGTGTGATGTAGCCCACAATTTCGTCGCCCGGGAGGGGGTTGCAGCACTGGGCCCGGTACGTCAGCAGGTCGCGCTGGCCCCGCACCATGATCACCGAGCCGTCGGCGACGCCGCGCTGCCTCGCGGCCGGCGGGGTCGGCGCCGCGGCCGTCTGGGCGGCGCGCGTCCTCGCGATCGGGGCGAGGACGTCCTTCAGCGCGAGCCTCCCGAATCCGATCGCCGCAACGAGGTCCTCTTCCCGCCCGTAGCCGTGGTCGGACGCGAGCTGCGCGAGCTTCCCGTCCTCCCGCAGGCTCTTGAACGCGATGCCGAGTTTGCGGCACTCGCGTTCGAGCAGCCGGCGCCCGGCCTCGACGGCCTGCTCCTTCTCGCCGCGGTTCAGCCACGCGCGGATCTTGTTCTGCGCCCGGCCGGTGACCGCGATCTCGAGCCAGTCGCGGCTGGGCACCTGGTTCGCCGAGGTGAGGATCTCGACGATGTCCCCGTTCTGCAGCGTCGTCCGCAGCGGGACCAGCTTGCCGTTGATGCGCGCGCCGACGCAGTGGTGCCCGACCTCCGTGTGCACCCGGTACGCGAAGTCGATCGGGGTCGCGCCGCGCGCGAACGCGAACACCTCGCCCTTCGGCGTGAAGGTGTAGACCTCCTCGGGGTAGAGGTTGAGCTTGAGCGAGTTCAGGAAGTCGCGGGGGTTCTCCTGTTGGCCCTCGACGAGGCTCCGCAGCCACGACACGCGCTCCGCGTCGTGGCTGGGCTCGCGCCCCTCCTTGTACAGCCAGTGGGCCGCGATCCCGCGCTCCGCGATCTCGTCCATGTCCCGCGTGCGGATCTGGACCTCGAACGGCTGCCCCTCCGGGCCGATCACCGACGTGTGCAGCGACTGGTACGCGTTCGGCTTCGGCATCGCGATGTAGTCCTTGATGCGGCCGGGGACCGGGCGCCACAGCTGGTGGATCAGCCCGAGCGCCGCGTAGCAGTGCGGCACCGTGTCCACGACCAGGCGGAACGCGAGGAAGTCGTACACGCGGTCGAGCCCGATCCCCTGCCTCCGCAGCTTCGTCCAGATCGAGTTGAGGTGCTTGATCCGGCCGCGGACCTCGGCGTTGATCGAGTTCTCCTCCAGGACGCGCGTGATCGCCCCGCGGATCTCCGCGATCATCGAGTTCGCCAGCTCCTCGCGCTGGGCGAGCTGCTCGGTGAGCGCGCGGTGCTCCTCGGGGTGCTGGTAGGCGAGCGCGAGGTCCTCGAGCTCCGCCTTGATCCGCCCCATGCCGAGCCGGTGGGCGATCGGCGCGTAGATCTCCATCGTCTCGGCCGCGATCCGCCTGCGCCGGTCCTCGGGGAGGTGCCCGAGCGTCCGCATGTTGTGCAGCCGGTCGGCGAGCTTCACCAGGATCACGCGCACGTCGGCGATCGACGCGAGCAGCATCCGCCGCACGTTCTCGGCCTGCGCCGCCTCGCGAGCCGCGTACGACTGCTCCATCGTCGTGATCTTGGTGAGCGCCTTGACGAGGCCGGTGATGTGCTCGCCGAACTGCTCCTCGAGCTCGTCCTCGCTGACCCAGGTGTCCTCCAGCAGGTCGTGCAGCAGGCCGGTCGCGATGGCGATCTCGTCGAGGTGCATCTCGGCGAGGATGCGCGCCACTTCGAGGGGGTGCACGAGGTACGGCTCGCCGGAGACCCGGACCTGGCCGCGGTGGGCCATCGCCGAGTAGACGTACGCCCGCCTGAGCAGGTCCTCGTCGCACTCGGGGTTGTACACCGAGACGAGCTCGAGGATGTCCTCGAAGCGGAGCAGCGATTCCGTCACCTTACTATTCTACTGGCACGTCAAGGGATGCTCCCCCGCCCACCCGGTTGACAGTTCACAGTTGACAGTTCACAGCTCTCCCCCACCCACCTAACCAGCCGACAGCTGACAGCTCTCCGCCGCACACCCGACCAGCCGAAAGCTCCCCCTCCCACCCCAGAAACAAGACGCCCGTCGGGGAGGGAGGCTGCGAGCTGTGAGCTGTGAGCTGTGAGCCGTGAGCTGCCAGCTGTCGGCTCGACCTAGAGCGAACGGGGCCGGCGTGCGCCGGCCCCGCTTCGTTCGTTGACTGGCGCCGGGGCCCGCGATCCACGACCCACGGCCCACGAGCCACGATATCTACCGGCGGCGGCGGGCCACCCTGCGCTTCTCCAGCCAGTTCGACATCCCGAGCGCGATCGGCGAGGCGATGTAGATCGACGAGTACGTGCCGACGACGATGCCGATCACGAGCACGAACGCGAACGTGTTGATCACGTCGCCGCCGAAGATGAACAGCGCGAGCACGACGACCCAGGTCAGGCCCGACGTGATGATCGTCCGGGACAGCGTCGCGTTGATCGCGTCGTCCATGACCGTGATGAGCGGCTTTCCGCGCTCGAGCTTCAGCCGCTCCCGGATCCGGTCGAAGATCACGACGGTGTCGTTGGTCGAGTACCCGACCAGCGTCAGCAGCGCGGCGATCGTCGGGAGGTTGATCGGCCGCTTCGTGACGACGAGCGCGCCGAGCGTGATCAGGGTGTCGTGGAAGTTCGCCACGATCGCGCCGATCCCGTACTGGAGCTTGAACCGGAACCAGATGTACACCAGCATCCCGAGGAGCGAGAACGACACCGCGTAGATCGCCTTCTGGCGCAGGTCCTTCCCGACGACCGGGCCGACGTTCTCGGCGGCCAGCAGCGCGAAGTCGCCGAAGTGCGCGTTCGACGTGAGGTAGGCCTTCGTGGCGGTCGAGATCGCCGTCAGTCCGCGCAGGTCGTCCGGCCCCGAGATGATCCCGGTTCGCTTGCGCAGCTCGAGGACGGCGTCGGTCATCGGCTTGTAGTGCACCCGCCGCTCGTCGATCGTGCCCCCGACCTTGTCCGGGTCCGCCTCGGCGAGCGCGTCGCGCAGCGCGTCGGAACCCTGCAGGTTGAGCTCGAGCTTGCCGGCGCCGCTGCCGAACTCGCGCTCGAGCGCCTGCATCATGTGCGCGGTGAAGTCGCCCTCCTGGCCCTTCGGGTTCTGCATGTGGACGAGGATCTGGTGGAGCGCCGCCTCGTCGAAGCGCTGGATCGTGACGTCGCCGAGGTTGAGCGCCTCCAGCGACCGGCGCACGCGCGAGAGGTCCGGCTCGCCCTTGAACTTGAGGGTGAGCTGGGTGCCGCCCGCGAAGTCGACGCCGTACTTGAAGCCGGGTCCGACGAAGATGAGCCCGATCGCGATCAGGTTGAGGACGGTGGACGCGATGATCCAGTGCCACCGGTACTCCATGAAGCGGATCTTGGTGTTGTGGAAGAAGCGCATGCCGTCCCCCTAGACCGAGAGCGTCTTGACCTGGGCGCGCCGGGACAGCAGCGCCTCGAAGATCGTGCGCGAGACGAAAACCGCCGTGAACATCGAGATCGCGAGGCCGACGGTGAGCGTCACCGCGAACCCCTTGATCGGGCCGGTGCCGAACTGGAACAGGAACAGGGCCGAGACGATGGTCGTGACGTGGGTGTCGATGATCGTCGCGAACGCCCGCGAGAACCCGAGCGCGACGGCGTTCCGCACCGTCTTCCCGACCTCGAGCTCCTCCCGGATGCGCTCGAACACGAGCACGTTCGAGTCCACCGCCATGCCGATCGTCAGGATCACGCCGGCGATGCCCGGCAGGGTCAGAGTCGCCCCCAGAGCGCCGATCGCGCCCAGCAGCAGGACCGCGTTGAGGACGAGCGCGACGTTGGCGTTGATCCCGGCCCCCTTGTAGTAGACGAGCATGAACGCCGCCACGAGGATGAGGCCGACGAGGCCGGCCGTGAGGCCGCGGTTGACGGAGTCGCGGCCCAGGCTCGGTCCGACGGTGCGCTCCTCGAGGTACGTGATTGATGCCGGCAGCGCGCCGGCGCGGAGCACGAGCGCGAGGTCCTCGGCGCTCTGCACCGTGAAGTTCCCCTCGATGATCCCGGAGTCGGTGATGTGGCCGTGGATCACCGGGGCCGAGCGCACCTTGTTGTCCAGCACGATCGCCATGCGGTCGCCGATGTGGGCGGCGGTGTACGACCCGAACTTGTTCGCTCCCTCGGGGTTGAGCGTGAAGCTCACGGCCGGCTGCCCGTACTGGTCCTGCGACCGGCGCGCGTTGCGGAGGTCGCGGCCCGAGATCACGGACGCCTTCTTGAGCAGGTAGTACTCCTTGCCCGAGACCCGTCCCTCGAGGTCCTCGATGTCGCCCGAGATCACCTCGGAGTCCTCCGGCACCTGTCCGTTGGAGGTGGAGAGGAGCGCCTCCTCAGTCGGCGCGACGCGCACCACCGGCTTGATCTCGAGGAACGCGGTCGAGCGGATCAGGTCCTTGACGCGCGTGGGGTCGTCCACCCCCGGGAGCTGAACGACGATGCGGTCGCCCTCGAGCCCCTGGCGCTGGATCACCGGCTCCGCCACGCCGAACTGGTCCACGCGGTTGCGGATCGTCTCGAGCCCCTGGCGAACCGCCATGTCCTTGATGGCGCGGACCACCTCGGGCTTGAGCGTCGCGGTGAGGTCCACCCCGCGCGACACCTTGAACTCCGCGAGGCGGTCGTCGATCACCTTGTCGAGCACCTTGCCGGAGGTGTTGGACGCCAGCTTGAGCTGGAACCCGTCGCCGTCCGGGAGCCGCTGGACCGAGACCGGCGCGGAGCCCTTCTCGGTCAGGTCGCCCCGGACCCGTTCCATGGCGTCGTCCACCTCGGCGCGGACCGCGTCCTGGGTGTTTACCTGGAGCACGAGGTGGATCCCACCCTTGAGGTCGAGGCCGAGGTGGATCCTCTTGTCGATAGGTAGCATGAAGTACACGGCGGCGACCGTCACCGCGAGGATCAGTCCCCACCGCCACGCGAGCTTGCCCTTCATCGCAACCTCCTACTTCGGCTCGCTGGGGCTGAGGTCCACGCTCCCAGCGTCCTTCGCGAGTCCGGCAACGGCCGAACGGGCCACCTTGATGTCGAGCTTGGGCTCCCCGATCCGGAGCGTCAGCACGTCGGCGTCGACGTCGATGACGGTGCCGAAGATCCCCCCGTTGGTGATCACGCGGTCGCCCTTCGTGAGCTTCGAGAGCAGCTCCTGGTGCTTCTTCTGCCGCCGCCTCATCGGCATGATGAGCAGCAGGTAGAAGATCCCGAAGATCACCAGGAACGGCAGGAACTGAATGAGCGGGTTCTTTGGGTCCATGGTGTTTCCTCGCCCTCACTCCTCCGCCCGGCCCGCGGCGAGGAGTTCGGCGCGCAGCCCGGCGAAGCGGCCGGTTATGATAGCCCACCGGATCGTTCTCATCAAGGTCAGGTAGTAGTGCAGGTTGTGGACCGTCGCGAGGACGACCACCGCGGCCTCCCTGGCGAGGTACAGGTGGCGGAGGTACGCCACCGAGCAGCGCCGGCACGTCGGGCAGTCGCACGCCGGGTCCGGGGGCTCGTCCGAGACCTTCCACCGCGCGTTCTTGAGCACGACCGGCCCGCGCGACGTGTGGAGCAGCCCGTTGCGGGCGTTGCGCGTCGGGATCACGCAGTCGAACAGGTCGCACCCCGACGCCACCGCGTGGACGATGTCGCGCGGGGTGCCGACGCCCATCAGGTAGCGCGGTCGGGCGGCGGGCAGCATGGGTGCCGCGCCCGCGACCGACGCCCACATCGCCTCGACCGGCTCCCCCACCGAGTACCCGCCGAGGGCGTACCCGTCGAACCCGATCGCCGCCAGCGCCTCGGCGGCGCGGCGACGCAGGTCGTCCTCGAGCCCCCCCTGCACGATCCCGAACAGCAGCGTGTCCCCGCCCGCAGGCAGGGCCGCCCGGCAGCGGGCCGCCCACGCCGAGGTCGTCGCAACCGCGGCCTCGAGCTCCACCCGGCCGGCCGGCAGCGCCGGGCACACGTCGAGCGCCATCGCGACGTCCACCCCCAGCCGTTGCTGCGTCTGGACGCAGCGCTCGGGCGTGAGGCGCAGCTCCGAACCGTCGATGTGCGAGCGGAAGGTGACGCCCTCCTCGTCGTACTTCCGGCGGTCGGCGAGCGAGAACACCTGGAACCCGCCCGAATCCGTGAGGATTGGGCCGTCCCACGCCATGAACCGGTGCAGCCCGCCGAGCTCGGCGATCACCTCCACGCCGGGCCTGAGCAGGAGGTGGTAGGTGTTCGCGAGCACGATCTCCGGGGCGAGCCGCTCGAGCTCCCACGGTGCGATCCCCTTGACGCTCGCCGCGGTGCCCACCGGCATGAACGCCGGCGTCCGGACCACGCCGTGCGCCGTCACCAGCTCTCCGGCCCTGGCGGCGCTCGCGCCGTCGCTCGCCACGGCGGTGAACGACCCGATCATCCCTCTCCTCCGCCCCTTCGCCCCGAGACGTCCGGCGCCGCGAGGTTCGGCCTGCGACCGGCGGCGACTCCGACCGTCATCCGCTCCCGGCGGCGCGGGTCTCCGGCTCGCCGCGACCGCCGACCGGCGCCCGGCTACTCGCCGCTCCCCAGCTTCAGGTGCACGACCTTCACGTCCGAGGGCAGAACGAGGTCGAACAGGTCGGGGCTCAGGGGCTGGTTCATCTCGATCTTCGAGAACGAGTACTCGGTGCCGTCGCCGTCCGTCTCGAAGTACGCGACCTTGACGGGGAGCAGCGACTGGCGGTCGATCTCGAGGTCGAGCTCCCGCAGCCGCTTCTTGATCTGGTGCGCGGTTGGGCGCAGCTCGAGCTGGTAGTTCGCGGTCCCGCCCGGGTCGCGGAACGTGAACGAGAAGTACGCCTTGAGCTGCTCGAGCGGCTCGGCGGCGGAGAGGAACCGGAGGACGCGCTTCTGGGCGCGCCCGACCTCGACCCGCTCGGCGCGCTTCTCGGCGGGCCGGTACGTGATCGCGACGCCGCCGGTCAGGAGCACGGTCATCGGCCTCGGCGTTTGGTACTCCCAGCGCACGCTGTCCGGGGCCTTGTAGTAGAACGTGCCGTGCGAGACGCTCGGCGCCGCGAGGAGCTTGCTCGTCCGCCGCTGCTCGAAGGTGGCCGTCAGCGTCGTCAGGCTCGACTGCACCTGGCTCACGCGCTGGACCAGGGCGGCGAGGCGGTCCGCGCCGTGCAGCCCGGGCGGCAGCGGCTCCTGCGCCGCGGCCGGGACGCACGCGAGCACGGCGGCAACGGCGAACGCACGCCGGATCATGGGCGGTCACCGTAGCAAACGCGGTCGCGGAGGGTCAACGGGCGCCTTCGGGATCGCGAGACGTGATCTCGTACCCGATCTGATCGCGGGAGAGCGTCACCTTCGAGCCGGGCGGCACGGACGTCGTGAGCCACACGTTGCCGCCGATCACCGACCCGCGCCCCACCACGGTGTCGCCCCCCAGGATCGTGGCGCCCGCGTAGACCACGACGTCGTCCTCCAGCGTGGGGTGCCGCTTGGTGCCGCGGACCAGCTCGCCACGCACGTCGCGCGGGAACGACAGGGCGCCGAGCGTGACACCCTGGTAAAGCTTGACACGGTCGCCGATGTGCGTCGTCTCGCCGATCACGACGCCGGTGCCGTGGTCGATGAAGAACTCGCGCCCGATCCGTGCGCCGGGGTGGATGTCGACGCCGGTCTCGTTGTGCGCGAACTCTGTCATGATCCGCGGGATCAGCGGCACGCCGAGTCCGTGCAGGAGGTGCGCGATGCGGTACGTGAACACCGCCTTGACGCCCGGGTAGGCGAGGATCACCTCCTCCAGGCACGTCGCGGCGGGGTCGCCCTCGTACGCCGCCTCCACGTCGGCGGCGATCAGGTCCATCACGTCGGGCAGCCGCTCGAGGAACGCCGTGACCACCTCGCCGGCCTTGAGGGCGGGGCCGCCGCCGCGCCGACCGCAGTTGGTGGCGAGAGCGAAGCCCACCTCGGCCTCCAGCTTCCTCGAGAGCGCGAACAGCTGGTCCCCCAGGTGGCCGTGCAGGTACTCGCGGTAGAGCGACTGGTCCCCGAAGTACCCCGGGTAGATCACCTCCTGGAGCCCGCGCACGATCGTGATCACCTCGCGCTTCTGCGGAAGCGGCTCCTCGCCGCCGTGGAACAGCGGCTCGCCCCGCTCTTCGACGCGCCGAGTGATCGTCTCGATGGCGCGGACGATCCTGGCCGTGAATGGGTTCTTAGCCAACTCGGCTCCTCGCCGCCGAGCCAGGGGGAGGCACAGCGGGCTTTCCGGCGATTCTACCCGCTGCCAAGGGACGCGAATAGCCTACAATTCCCAGTCCGGAGGTGGCTGTGACGCACGAGGCGGTGGTCGTCAGCTTCGACGGAGGTCGGCGCCAGGTCCCGAGCGGCACGACGGTCGAGGAGTTCCTCGTGCAGGTCGTGGGCGCGGTCCCGGAGGACGTCGTGGCCGCCCTGGTCAACCGCCGGCTGGTCATGCTCGACTTCCCGCTCCTTGGCTTCCAGGTAGACCTCGAGGTCGTCCGGACGTCGTCGCGCGAAGGCGAAGCCGTCGCGCGCCAGAGCGCGAGCATCGTGCTGCTGGAGGCGGTCCGGGAGCTGTACCCCGAGGCGCGCCTGGTGGTCGGGCAGTCGCTCGGGGGCGGGTACTTCTACTCGTGGCAGTCTCGAACGACCCTGACGCCGCAGACGGTCGCGTCGATCGAGCGGCGGATGACGGAGATCTGCTCCGAGAACCGCCGCTTCGAGCGGCGCCGGGCGACGACCGAGGAGGCGGAGGCGATCTTCCGCGCCGGCGGCGAGGACTCGAAGCTCGCCTTGCTCGCGACGCACCGCTCCTCGACGGTGGCCCTCGTGAGCTGCGGCTTGTTCGTGGATATCTCGCACATCATTACGGCCCCCACGACCGGCAAGGTGCGGGGGTTCGCCGTCGTCCCCTACGAGGACGGCCTCCTCCTGCGGTTCCCGCGCAACGGCGACGCCACCCACCTGCCCCCGCTCGCCCCCCAGCCGAAGCTGTTCGCGGCGTACCGGGAGACCCGCCGCTGGAACGAGCTGCTCGGCGTGGCCAACGTCGGGTCGCTCAACCGGATGTGCCTCTCGGGCGAGATCTCGGAGCAGATCCGCATCGGCGAGGGGTTCCACGAGAAGAAGATCGCCGCGATCGCCGACGCGATCGCACGCGAGGCGAAGCGGGTCCGCCTTGTGCTGGTCGCGGGTCCCTCGTCCTCCGGGAAGACGACGTTCATCCGCCGCCTCGCGGTGCAGCTGCGCGTCAACGGGATCCAGCCGGTCGGGCTCTCCCTCGACAACTACTTCCTCGATCGCGACCGCACCCCGGTCGGTGCCGACGGGAAGCCCGACTACGAGGCGCTCGAGGCGCTCGACCTCGAGATGTTCAACGCCAACCTCGCCGCGCTGCTGCGCGGGGACGAGATCGAGATGCCGCGCTACGACTTCGTCCGCGGGAAGCGGGCGGAGCGCGACAGGTGGAGCAAGCAGCGCCTGCTCCCCAACCAAGTGCTGCTCGTCGAGGGGATCCACGCGCTCAACCACCGGCTGACCGCGGCGGTGTCGGAGCAGGCGAAGTACCGCGTCTTCATCTCGGCGCTCACCCAGCTGACGCTCGACGACCACAACCGGATCTTCACGTCCGACACCCGTCTGCTGCGGAGGATCGTGCGGGACCGCCTCTTCCGTGGGCACCCGGCGACCCGCACGATCGAGATGTGGGGTGCGGTGCGGCGCGGCGAGGCGCGCGGCATCTTCCCGTTCCAGGAGGAGGCCGACGTCATCTTCAACTCGGCGCTCGTCTACGAGCCGGCCGTGCTGCGGGTGTTCGCCGAGCGCTTCCTCCTCGAGGTCCCGCGCGAGCACACGGCGTACACCGAGGCGTACCGGCTGCTCAAGTTCCTGAGCTGGTTCGTCCCCGTGTTCCCCGACGAGGTGCCGCACACGTCGATCCTGCGCGAGTTCATCGGCGGCTCCGCGTTCGAGGACTGACCCCCTCCGCCCCCCACCCAGCCGGCAGCTTCCACCCACCCGCCCACCCAGTTGACAGCTGACAGTCCCCCACCCACCCAGAGGCAACCCCTTCGCAGAAGGACGCTGTGAGCTTCTGACTGTCAACCGTCAACTGTCAACTGTGAACTTCCGGGAGGTCTTCGCGGAGCACCACTCCCAGCGCGCGGAGCTCGGCGAGGGTGCGCTCGGTGTGACCGGGCGGAGCGCCCACCGGCCGCGTCGCCGGCAGCCAGATCTCAGCCGCGAACCCGAGCTCGACGGCGTCCCGCGCGGAATTGGCGGCGCAGTAGTCGGTGGTGAGCCCGACGATGATCAGACGGCCGGCGCCCAGCTCGCGGAGGAGGCTCGCGAGGCCCGTCGGGTGAGCCCGGTGGTTGTCCCTGAACGCCGAGTAGCTGTCGACCCCCGGGTCGGTTCCCTTCCGGACGATCGCCCGGAACGGGCGCCGGTCGAGCGCCGGGTGCAGGTCGGCGCCTCGCGTCCCCTGCACGCAATGGTCCGGCCAGAGGACCTGCTGGATGCCGTCCAGGTCGATCACCTCGAGCGGCTTCCGGTCGGGGTGGGCCGACGCGAACGACGCGTGGCCCGGCGGGTGCCAGTCCTGGGTGGCGACGACGAGCGGGAAACGAGGCATCAGCGCGTTGATCGGGCCGACGACCGCATCGCCGTCAGGAACGGCGAGCGCGCCGCCCGCGCAGAAGTCGTTCTGCACGTCGACGACGACGAGCGCGGCGCTCCCCAACTCGGCTACCCCCTGGCGTTGACGAGGCTCTTGAGCTCCTTGCCGGGACGGAACCTGACGGTGCGGGAAGCGCTCACGCGCACGAGGTCCCCCGTGCGGGGGTTGCGCACCTCCCGCGCCGGTCGCTCGGAGGTGTAGAAGCTGCCCAGCCCGGGAATCGCCACCCGTTCGCCAGCGCCGAGCCACTCGGCCATCGCGTCGGTCATCACCTCGATGGCCCGCGCTGCGTGCGCCTTCGGCAGCCCCGTCTCGAACGCGATGCGCTCGACCAACTCCGTCTTTCCCGCCATTCCTCTCCTCCATGGGCTGAGCCCGGCGGCGCCGGAGCCCGTCCACGTGCGGGGCCGCGGAAACCTCTCGGCACGGCCCTGCTCCCCGCTCAAGTGTACCCCCGGGAGGCGGCTCAGGCCGGTCTCCTCATCAGGTGAACGGTGAACCCGTCGCCGCCGCTTCCGGGCGGGATCGCGGCGCCGCCCGACGGCAACTCGACCCTGGCCATCCCGGCGGGGAGGCGCTCTCCCACGGGCACCGCCTCGAGGGACAGGGCGGCCGCGACCTCCTGGTTCTCCTCGGGCTCGAGCGAGCACGTGGCGTACAGAAGGAAACCTCCCGGGGAGAGGAGCTCGGCGGACGCGGCCGCCATCCGCCGCTGCACCGCCGCGAGCGCGCCGAGGTCCTCCCGCCGGAGCCGCCACCGGATCTCCGGGTGGCGCCGCAGCGTGCCGGTCCCGGAGCACGGGGCGTCGAGCACGACGGCCGCGCAGCTCCCGGGGCGGAGCGGCGAGGCTCCGGCGTCGGCGACCGCCACCGTCGCCCGCCGCCCCGCGAGCGCGAGGTTGGCCCGCATCAGCACGGCGCGGCCCGGGTGGCGGTCCAGCGCGACGAGGCGGGCGCCGGGACGCTCGCTCGCGAGCACGAGGCTCTTCCCTCCCGGGGCCGCGGCGACGTCCGCGACCGGCCCCTCGACCTCCGGCAGCAGGCGCGCCACGGCGACGGCCGTCGGGTCCATCGCGTACGCCCGGCCGCCCTGCAGGGCCTCGACCGCGGCCTCGGTGCCGGCCTCGACGGCGACGATCCCGGGCACCACCGCGTGCGGCGTCGTCACGCACCCCGCGGCATCAAGGTTGCGGAGCGAGCTCGCCGCGGCGAGCAGGTACAACGGTGCGGGCTCCTGGTCGGCCGCGAGGGCCGCGACGGCGCCGTCCCTGCCCAGCAAGGCGCGCCAGCGTTCGACCAGCCAATCCGGGTGCGAGTACCTGATCGAGAGCGGCGTCGACTCGTCGCGCGCGTCCGGCCAAGGCTCCGCTACGGACCGCCTGAGCACCGCGTTGACGAGTCCCGCGGCCCGCGGCGCCAGCGCCTTGGCCAGCCGGACCGCCTCGGCGACGGCGACGGGGGCGGGCGTGCGCATCCGGCGCGCCTCGTAGAGCCCGAGCCGCAGCACCGCACGGACCCGGGCGTCGAGGCCGGCGAGCGGCGTCCGGAGGTGGCGCGCCAGGAGGTGGTCGAGGGTGAGCTGCCAGCGCAGCGTGCCCATCACCAGCTCGCGCTCGGCCGGAGCCGCGCCGCCGAGGAGCCTGGCGGCGTGCGCGGCACGGGCCTCGACGCGCGCGAGCACCCTCGCCGCGGCCAGACGGGGGTCAGCGGAGAGACTCGCCGGGAGCAACCCTCTCCCCGATGATGAAGGCGTCCGCCGGCATCCGGCGCTTCCCCTCCCGCTGCACCTCCGTGACCACCGCGATTGTTCCAGCGCCGGCGCGCACCGCGATCCCCGCGGGCGACACCGAGAGCACGGTCCCGGCGGCCTCCTCGCCCGGCCTCGGCTCGCCGACCTCGAGGCCGTGGATCTTGAGCCTCGCACCGCGGAAGCTCGTGAATATGCCCGGCCAGGGGTCGAACGCCCGGCACCGGTTGGCGAGTTCTGACGCGGTGAGCCGCCAGTCCACCCGGCCCATCCTCCGGTCCAGCTTGGAGGTCACGGTCGCCTTGCCGGAGTCCTGGGGGGCCGGCACGACCGTGCCCGCGGCCATCCCGGCGAGCGTCTCGACCACGAGCTCGGCCCCGGCTGCCGCGAGGCGCCTCTCGAGCTCCGGGGTCCGCTCGCGGGGGCCGATCGGGACCTCGCGCTGGAGAAGGATCGGCCCGGTGTCCATCCCTTCGTCGAGGAGCATCGTCGTCACCCCGGTCACGGCGTCGCCGGCCGCGATCGCCGACTCGATCGGCGACGGCCCCCGGTAGCGCGGGAGCAGCGAGGGGTGGAGGTTCACGAACCCGCGCCGGGGGACCCGGAGCACCCGCGGCGAGATCAGGCGGCCGAACGCGACCACGACCGCGACCTCGGGCGCCAGGGCCCGCAGCCGGGACGTGAACTCGTCGACGCCAAGCTTCTCGGGCTGCGCCAGGGGTAGGGCCAGGTGGCGCGCGGCACCCACCACCGGCGGCGCCGTGAGGTGCATGTGGCGGCCCGCGGGCTGGTCGGGTCGGGTGACCACGAGCGCGACGTCGTGGCCGGCGGCGACGAGCGCGTCGAGAGTCGGGATCGCGAACTCCGGCGTTCCGAAGAAAACGAGTCTCACGCGGCGGATTCTATCCCACCCGACCGGCGGGCCGCCGGTCCCGCACCCAGTGAAGAGTTCAGAGTTTAGAGTGAAGAGTTGAAAGACAGAGGGCCGACGCGCCGCTCGGCGCTTCCGCGTTCCAACTCTTAACTCTTCACTCTTCACTCTTAACTTCGCCCCAGCCCAACGACCCTACCAGGCTTGTGGAAATGGCGGGGCGGGTAGACTCGTTCCCGTCCGAGGAGGTGGAATGCCGTCCCCCCGCCGCACCCTGACAACGCTCTTCCTGATCGTCTTCACCGACCTGGTCGGGTTCGGGATCGTCATCCCGCTCCTGCCGCTCTACGCCGAGCACTACCACCCGGCTCCGTGGGCGTTCGGACTGCTCATGGCCTCGTACTCGGCGATGCAGTTCGTCTTCTCCCCCATTCTGGGACGGCTCTCGGACCGCGTCGGCCGCCGGCCGGTCCTCCTGATCTCGCTGGCGGGCTCGGTGAGCGGCTTCGTCCTGTTCGCCCTCGCACACTCGATGTCCCTGCTCTTCGCGTCGCGCCTGCTCGCAGGGATCTGCGGCGGGAACATCGCGACCGCGCAGGCGGTGATCGCGGACACGACCCCGCCCGAGAAGCGGGCGCACGGCATGGGCCTCATCGGAGCGGCGTTCGGCCTCGGCTTCATCGCCGGGCCGGCACTCGCGGGGGTGCTCGCGCCGGTCAGCCTCGCCGCGCCCGGGTGGGGCGCCGCGGCGTTCTCGCTGGCGGCGTGGACGATGACGATGCTGTTCCTCCCCGAGACTCGGCCCGCCACGGGCGCGGACCGGACCGCGGCGCCGGCATCGGGTTTCGCGAGGCTCGCGTACGCATTCCGCCACACGGAGCTCGCGCCGCTGATGGCGGTCGGCTTCCTGTTCGTCACCGGGTTCGCGGCGTTCGAGGTCACGTTCGCACAGTTCCTCCACGACCGCCTCGCCCTTCCCCACTCGGGGGTCGGGTTTCTGTTCGTCTACATCGGCGTGCTCGCCGCGGCGGTGCAGGGAGGGCTAGTCGGGCGGGCCACGCGCAGGTTCGGGGAGCGGACGCTCCTCCTCGCGGGGTTGACGCTGTGCGCGATCGGCCTGGTGCTGCTCGCCCTCGCTCACACGCTCGCCGAGGTCATGGCGATCCTCCCCGTTGCGTCGCTCGGCGCCGGCCTCTCCACGCCCTCGCTCTCTGCGCTCGTCTCGCGCAGCGCGAGTGCCGACGAGCAAGGCGCCGCGCTCGGCGCGTTCCAGGGGATCGGGTCGCTCGCCAGGGTGATCGGCCCGTTCACGGCGGAGCTCGCGGTCGGGGCATGGGGCGTCGCGGCCCCGCCTCTCGGGGCCGCCGTGCTCGGCGCCACGGCGGCGCTCGGTGCCGGGATGGCGTTCCGGCGGCCGCGAGCCGGCGGGCGCGGAGAGTAACGGCGATCGCCGCCTGGACGACTCACCCTTGAAGGCTCGGCCACGAGGGGGATGCCCGTCCGCCGCCGTGCGGATCGTGGCGGCGGCGCTGCTGCTCGGGAGCGGGGCGGCCGCGCAGGACGTCTCGGACTGGAACGCCAGCCAGGCCGTCGGGCTCGGCCCCCTCCGCCTCCGCGCGCAGTCCCCGCTCGCGATCCTGCGGCTCACGCCGACACCGGAGACGCCGGTGACGCTCCGCGACGGGCAGTGGCAGCTCGGGCTGCTCACGAGCTGGAACAACTACTTCGACGTCGACCCCCAGCGGTACACGATCGACGCCGAGACGCTCCGGTTCACCCTCAGCGCGGCGTACGGCGTGACCCCGGACCTCGAGCTGAGGGCGGCGCTCCCCGTGTCGTACCGCGGCGGCGGGATCCTCGACCGGTTCATCGAGAACTTCGAGGGGCTCCTCAAGGTCCCGAACGAGGAGCGGAAGCGGGCGCCGCGCAACCGCTACCTGATCCTGATCCGCGGCAGCGACGGCCAGGTGTTCGAGCGCAGCGGCGGCGACGCGGGGTGGGGGATCGAGGACGCGACGGCCGGCGTGCGCTACCTGCTCGCGCGCGGGACCGCCTCCACACCCGCCGTGACCGCGTCGTTCACACTCAAGCTCCCCGCCGGGAGGACCGCCTCGCTCTTCTCGAGCGGGGGGTACGACGTCGCAGCCGGGGTCTCGGCCGGCCAGCGGCTCGGGAGGTTCAACCTCTACGGCTCGCTTGTCGCGATGCACTACGCCACGACCGAGCTCGCCGGGGTCCGGCTGAAGCCGAACCAGCTGTCGTACTTCGCCGGCCTGGAGTACCGCGTCTCTCCGGGCTCCTCGTGGCTCGTCCAGGCGCTCGTCACCTCTCCCGGGGCCGAGAACTTCGGCGACTTCTCCAAGAACACGTACGAGATCACAGCGGGGTGGAAACACCTCGTGAGCCGGGCGGTGCTGGTGGAGGTCTCGGTGCTGGAGAATCTCCTCATCTTCGACAACAGCCCGGATGTGGGTTTCCACGTCGGCCTGGTATGGCGTTCGGCGCCCCGGTGAGTGCGGAGTGGCGGCCGGCGGGCGTTCGGGCGCATACTGCCGCGGGGGGCGCCATGGGTGACGAGAGCTGCGAGTTCCCGCTGTCCAACGCGAGCGACGACGAGATCGACGGCATACTCGCGACCGCCAGGACGATCGCGGTGGTGGGGCTCTCCGACAAGCCCGAGCGCGACTCGTACAGGGTCGCCGCATACCTGCAGGCGCACGGGTACACGATCGTCCCGGTCAACCCCGCGGTTCCGGAGATCCTGGGCCAGAAGTGCTATCAGGACGTGACGTCGATCCCGCGCGAGGTCGTGATCGACGTCGTGGACATCTTCCGCAGGCCGGAGTTCATCCCCGCGATCGTGGACCAGGCGATCGCACGGGGGGCTCGCACCGTCTGGATGCAGCTCGGCCTTGCGCACAACGCGGCCGCGGATCGGGCCCGCGCGGCGGGACTCGCCGTCGTGATGGACCGGTGCCTCAAGATCGAGCACGCGCGCTGGCTCGCCGCCGGCGGTACGCCGCGCCGGTGACCGTTCGAGCGTTCGAACGTTCGGATGTTCGCAGGTTCACGGCGGGCAACGGGGAAACGGAAGAGGGCAAAGGGAAGACGCGACATACGCCGCCTTTCCTCGTCTTTCCTTTGACGTTTGCCGTTTCCCATTTGGCCCGAGCTCTCAAACCTCCGAACTTCCGAACCCGGGAACCTGCGAGCAGGCCTTGCATTGCGGCCCTTTGGTATACTCGGGCAGTCCAGCTTCAGCGCTAGGACAGGAGCGGGTCGGAGGCCCGCCGAGGAGGAGGTTCTCATCGCCGACGAACGCGATCGCACACGCATCAACGAGATGATCCGGCTCTCGCCCGTCCGTCTCGTCGATGCCGACGGCTCCCAGGTCGGCATCGTTCCCGTGGAAGAAGCACTGGCGCTCGCCCGAACGCGCGGCCTCGATCTCGTCGAGGTCGCTCCCACCGCCCGTCCCATCGTCTGCAAGATCATGGACTGGGGGAAGTATCGCTACGAGCAGGAGAAGAAGGCGCGCCAGGCGCGGCGGAAGGAGCACCAGATCGAGGTCAAGGAGGTCAAGTTCCGGCCCGGCGTCGCGGACCACGACTTCCACACGAAGCTCTCGATGGTGCGCCGCTTCCTCGAGCAGGGGAAGCACGTCAAGGTGACGATCATGTTCCGCCGCCGCGAAATGCGCCGGCCAGAGAACGGCTACGAGGTGCTCGAGCGCATCAAGGTCGAACTCGCGGATCTCGTCCGCCTCGAGCGCGACGCGGGTCCACTCGAGGGTCGCGACCTCACGATGGTCCTCGCCCCGGGCCGTAAGACCGCCTGACAGCTCTCCCCCGTCCCCACCAAACCGCCGCGGGAAGCACCGAGGTTGGAGGGCAACGTCCATTCGCCCGCCCGGGCGACGCGCCCTCCCCGTCTCCCCGCGGGGGCGGGCGCCGGCCCGCCCCCACGGATGCGCTCCACTACACCCTGACCACCTTCTCGGTGAAGCGGATGCCCAGGCGCTGGAGCTCGGCGAGCGACGGCTCGTAGATCTCCGGCAGGACGGGCACGAGCACGCCGCGCGCCTTGATCTTGCCCTCCAGGACGAGCCGCACCCCGACGGCTGCGGGGAGACCCACCGTCCGGTTCATGCTCGAGTCGCCGTCCGGGATCCCGAAGTCGATCATCGTCGAGGTGATCCTCTCCTTGTGGCCGGGGAACTCGGCGACGAACTGGTGCTGGAGGATCAGCAGGTCGCGCTCGGCCTTGGCGAACGGCATCTTCGCGAGCATCGTGGCGGTCAGCACGTCGAGCGGCGACTTGCACTTCGCGGGCAGCTTCCCGCCGCCGAAGAGACCGAGCCACGCGAGGTTCCCGACGATGGGGTTGATCGGGGCCAGCCCGAGCTCGGCGGCCACCGCCTTCTTGATCCCGCGCGGAGTCTCCTTGCCGATCAGCCTGGCCATGAACTCGGCGTACGTCAGCCGCCGGAGGTCCATCTCGGCCTCGTCGAGGAGGCCGAGCTCCGCGACCTTCTTCAGCGTGGCGCACCACCCCTGGTTGCGCAGGGTTCCGCGGAACATCGTCCGCGCCGATGTGATCCCGTACGTCTCGGCGTACGGGAGGCTGTCCCGGTTCGGGTACGCCTCGAACGGGATCACCGTGCCCTCGACCTCGACCGGCACGCACCAGTAGTTCAGGAACAGCTCCGGTCCGGGAATCTCGATCACCTCGCCGTCGCGGCGGAAACGGGCGGAGTTGCGCCCGGCCATGAGCACCCCGCGCGGGCTCCACGAGAACTTGTACCCGAACGGGTTGTCGTTCGCCTCCGGCGCCGGCAGGCCGCCGCAGTACGACATGAAGCTCGTGATCTTGCCGCCCTCGGCCTGGACGCGGTGGATCACCTTCATGGCGGTCATGTGGTCGATGCCGGGGTCCACGCCGCTCTCGTTGAGGAGCACGAGGTCGAGCCTCTTCGCCTCGGCGTCGAGCGCCTGCATCTCGGGCTTGACGTACGAGGTGGTCGCCATGTGCTTCCGGTTTCGCAGGCACGACTTGGCGACGCGCGTATGGTACACGTACGGCAGCAGGCTCACCGCGAGGTCGTGCTCGCGCACGATCTCGTCGAGCCGCTGGTCGCCCTCGCGCTCGATGTCGAAGGCGACGGCGCGCCCGTTGGGGTGCTTCCCCACGATCTTCTTCGCCTTGGCGACGGTCCGGGTCGCCACCGTCACCTGGTACGAGTGCTCCAGCAGGTACTTCACGTGGGCGCTCGCGACCAGCCCGGCCCCGAATACGACGACCTTCTTCACGGCGTCCTCCCTTGTCTCGTGCAACCTCTTTCACACGTCGGCGTTCACGTCTCGTCAACGCGGAGCGCGTTCAGCTCTTCAGGTGCTCCGCGATGTACCGGTAGTCCGGGGTCAGCTTGCCGTGGTAGAGGATCATCGCCCGGGCGATCTCCGAGGGAAGCGCGAGCTCCTCGAACGGCACCGTGTAATCCGCGCTCGCGATCGCCGGGATGAACGGCTCGAGGATCTCGCTGAAGTACTCCGACGCCTCGCGCGGCAGCTCGCTCGGCAGGATGTCCACGGCGAGCACCACCGGCCCGTGACCCTCGACGCCCATCGTGATCTGGCCGGTTTCGGGATCGTAGACGTACACCGGGTCGTCCGGCTCGGTGGCCTTGACGGTGCACTCGATCGAGCCTCCGATGTCACAGCTGGCGTCGCCCAGCACGCGCAGGCGCGGCTGGCGTCCGCCGGCGAACATGTCGTGAACGTGGGCCTTGGTCAGCAGCCTCGGGTAGCGCGCGTCCCAGTAATTCGAGTTCATCAGCACCGTTAGGTACGGCAGGTACTGCTCGAACGTCGAGTGGTACTTGTGCGGGTGCAGGTAGTAGTCCTGCAGGTCGAAGCGGGCCGCCGGGTCGTTGCGGGCGACCACGTGCTCCTCCTTGAACTGGACGCGGTAGACGGCTCGGTCGGAGGCGTGCGGGTCGCTCGCGACGCGCGCGACGTCCTCCGGAGCGATCTCGATCGTGGGGAGGTCCGTCAGGATCTCCTGGATCCCGCGCCCGACGTTGCCGTACCCCGCGACGCCGACGATCAGCGGCGTGATCTCGCGAGGGAGGCCCTCGGCGACAATCCGGGCGCCGGCCGTGCGCACCGCCGCGCGCACCTCGGCGAGGCTTCCGTAGGTGAGCGTGCTGCGGACCGCGGTGAACGGGGTCGCGATCCCCTCGTGCTGGAGGCGCCGCCCGAGCGTCCACAGGCTCTCGACCATGCTCACGACGCCGGCGTGCCACCCGAAGAAGATCAGCCGGTGCCCGGTCTCGTCGGTCACCTTCTCGTAGTCGATGAGGTTGCAGCCGAGCTCCATCAGGCGGCGGAGCATCGGCATGTTGTACGGCTGCCCCTTGATCACGTGGGCGAAGAAGACGTACGTCTTGCGGGGCTGGAGGTGCTGCACCGGGATCTCCTTGACCCCGAACACCACGCCGGCCTCGGAGAGGTCCTCCCGGATCCGCACGCCCTCCCGCTCGAACTCCTCCTCGCGGAAGATCCGAACCTGGGAGGGCTGGGCGACGAACTCGACGCCGTGCTCACGGTGCAGCTTTCCCGCCATCTCGGGCGTGATGGGCACCCGCCGCTCCCAGCGGCTCTTGTCCTCGCGACGAATCCCGACCGTGGCAGCCACCGGCAACCTCCCGAGCGCGGGCGCATTCTGGGCGACGCAGAAACGGGGAAGACCCGCTGGTTCCGGGCCCGGATCGCCGTCCGGACCGGCGGCAGGGATGATACACCGCGGCGAACAGCCCAGGCAAACACCCGGAGATGAGACAGGGCACAGGCGAGACACCACTGGAGGCCGGGGGGCGGGGCTCGGGGCGCGAAAGGCCGTGGTTCGTGGATCGTGGGTCGTGGGTCGAAGACGCGTTGCCGGGGACCGGGGGCCACTGGCCGGGACAGACTGGAGTCAGGGGTCAGCAAGGAGGAAACGACCAGGACCGAAGCGGATTGCGTGCAGCCGCGCTGACGCGGAACGCAGGGAGAAGGTTGACGGAAGAGGGCAGAGGGAACACGCCGGGTTGCCCGTCTCTCCCTTCCATCCCCCGTCTCCCCTCTCCCGTCTTCCCTGTTCAGAGAGTGCAGAGCTCCCGAGAGTCGCGTACAGCTGCGCCGCCGCCGTTGGGCCTATCGCGAGGCGTGGGAGCGGCCCGTGCCGGAGTGTATCCGGAGGCTACATGAGGACGCAGGGCCGCGATCCGCAACGAAGCGAGAGGTCCGACGCCGGCGGCGCAAAGTGGGGTAGACTCACGGCAGCACCGCGAAGGAGGAGTTCATGGCCGAGACCTACCCCCCCGGAACGCCCCCGATGCCGCCCGGACCGCCCGGCATGCAGCCGCCCGGCACCGTGCCCCCACCCCCGCCCGGCGGCACTCCGCCGCCCCCGGCCGCGACCGCGCTGCCGTGGGAGCAGCCGGGGTACCCCGCGCTCGAGGGCCTGTACGAGACCGCCAAGCTCGTCATCACCTCCCCGAGCCAGGCGTTCGCCCGCATGTCACTGACCGGGACGCTTGGCAAGCCGATCCTGTACGCGATCATCTTCGGCTGGGTCGGGATCATCGCGAACCAGATCTACAGCATCGCGCTGCGCGGCGCGATGATGGGGTTCCTCTCGAACCTCCCCGGGTACAACCCGAGGATGACGTTCGGGCTGCCGATGTTCATGAGCGTGGGGCTGATGATCGTCGCGCCGGTGTTCGTGCTGATCGGCGTGTTAATCTGGTCTGCGATCGTCCACCTCTTCCTGATGCTCGTCGGCGGCGCGAACACGGGGTTCAGCTCGACCGTGCGGGTGGTCTGCTACACCGGGACCGTCCAGGTGCTGCAGGTGATCCCGCTCTGCGGCGGGATGATCGCGGCGGTGTGGGCTCTCGTGCTGTACATCATCGGGATCGCCATCGCTCACCGCACCACACAGGGCAAGGCGGCGCTCGCCGTGCTGCTCCCGCTGGTGCTCTGCTGCGTCTGCATCGCGATCATCGCGATCGCTTTCGGTGCCGCGATCGCCGCGGCGATCGGGCACTTCGGCCACCTCGGCCACCTCGCTCGCTGAGCGTCAGGTGAGATTCGGCCCGCCCACTCCGGAGGAGCGTCAGGTGGCGCTCCTCTGGGGTGTGGTTGCCGTCTGCTCGGTCGCGCTCCGCCCCGTGTGGCTCGCGCTGGCGCCGCTCGCTCCGCGCTGCCCGTTCCGTGCGCTCACCGGCGTGCCGTGCCCCACCTGCGGCACGACACACGCCGCCGTGGCGCTCCTCAACGGCAAAGTCGGAGGGGCGTTCGCGGCGAATCCGCTCGCCGCCGCGGCCGGCGTGGCGTTCGCCGTCGGAGGGCTGGTGGCGCCGATCTGGGCGGCGCTCCGCCTCCCGGTTCCGCAACTCACGTCACCACTCCCGCGCTGGGCCCGCCTCGCGATCGTGGGAGCGCTTCTCGCCGACTGGGCCTATGTGATCGCGAGAAGTTAGGAGTTGAGAGTGAAGAGTTATGAGTTAACTACGGCGGACCGGCGCCGCCGTGCGTTCTCTCGTCTTGGACTCTTCACTCTTAACTCTGAACTCCTAGCTTCGCCTCTCGGGGCGGGAGCCCGGCTTCGTGATCGGCACGCCGGAGGCGCAGAGGGGGCACGCTTCTGGCGGGTAGGTCGGCACGTCGACGGTGAGGAGCGCCGTGAACGGCAGCGGCGCGAACGGGTTCTCCTGGCCGGAGCGGTTGACGATCGCGCCGACGCCGACCACCACGCCGCCGTGATGCGACACGACCTCCATCACCTCGCGCGTCGAGCCGCCCGTCGTCACCACGTCCTCGACCACGAGCACCCGGCACCCGGGCTCGATCCGGAACCCGCGCCGCAGCGTCATCGCGCCCTCGGACCTCTCGGTGAAGTAGAACGGCACGTCCTCGAGCGCCCGCGCCACCTCGTGCCCGATGATCACCCCGCCGAGAGCCGGCGCCACGACGAGCTGCGCGGCCGCGTTCTTCAGCCGGGCCGCGAGCTGGCGGCCGGCCGCCTCCGCGCGCGTCGGGTCCGCGAGGTACAGCGCGCACTGGAGGTACCGCGACGAGTGCCGGCCGGACGAGAGCTTGAAGTGGCCCTCGAGCAGCGCTCCGGCCGCCGTCATGTCGTCGAGCGTGATGCCGCCCATCACTCCTCCCGCTTCAGGCCGTAGGCCTCGATCTTCTTGTAGAGGTTGGACCGCGGCGTGTTGATGGCCCGCGCGGTCGCCGCCACGTTCCAGTTGTACCGGGCGAGCTGGCGCACGAGGTACGCCCGCTCGGCCCGCTCCTGGAACTCGGCCAGCGTCGGAGCGGAGAACACGCCCTCGTCCTCCGTCCCGCCGCTCGCCGCGGCGGGGAGGAGGTCGACGCCCCGGATCTCGTCCTCGAGCTGCATGATCACGGCGCGCTCCACGACGTTCTTCAGCTCCCGCACGTTGCCGTGGAAAGGGTACGCCGAGAGCTGGCCGAGCGCCTCGCGCGTCCAGCGCTTGGGCCGGCGGTTGTACTCAGCGCACGCCTCGGCCGTCCAGTGCTCGACAAGAGCCGGGATGTCCTCGGGATGGGAGCGCAGCGGCGGCGTGTGCAGCACGACCACCGAGAGCCGGAAGTAGAGGTCCTCCCGGAACCGGCCGGCCTTGACCTCCTCCGGGAGGTCCTTGTTGGTCGCCGCGATCACCCGCACGTCCACGTGGCCCACGACGCCGGCACCCACCGGCTCGACCTCGCCGTCCTGCAGGACGCGGAGCACCTTCGCCTGGGTGCGCAGCGACATGTCCCCGATCTCGTCGAGGAAGATCGTGCCGCCGTCGGCCTGAACGAACTTGCCGATCTGCTTGCGGACGGCGCCCGTGAACGAGCCCTTCTCGTGCCCGAACAGCTCCGACTCGATGAGCTCCTCGGGAATCGCGGCGCAGTTCACGCGGACGAACGCCTCGCGCGCCCGCGGGGAGAGGTGATGGATCCGGCGCGCGACGAGCTCTTTGCCGGTCCCCGACTCCCCGACGATGAGGACGGTGGCCCGCGACGGCGCCACGCGCGCGATCTCCTCGCGCAGCGCCTTCATCTCCGCCGAGTCGCCGAGGAGGGGCGGCGGCTCCCCGGCCGCGCCCTTGAGGCGCCGGTTCTCCTCCGCGAGCTTCCCGCGCGCGACGGCGCCCTGGAGAGCGAGCAGGAGCTTGGCGCGCTCGGGCGGCTTGTCGAGGAACGCGTCGGCGCCGGCCTGCAGGCACGACGACGCGGTGAACTCGTCGCCGTGCCCGGTGAGCACCACGACCGGCACGTCCACGCCCCGCTTCCTGAGGTTCTCGAGCAGTCCCAGCCCGTCCATCCCGGGCATCTTGACGTCGAGCAGGACGGCGTGCGGCGCGTCGCGGTCGATCTCGTCGAGCGCCGTGAACGCGTCGCCGGCCTCGCGGACCTCGTACCCCGCTCCGCCGAGGATCGTCCGCACGACGAGCCGGTTCGGCGCGTCGTCGTCGACGACCAGGATCTTCCCCGCGGCTCCCACGGCCTGGAAGTCTACCGCATCGGGAGTGGGTTCGAAGGTTCACAGGTTCAAAGGTTCGAAGGTTCAGCGGACAGCGGGGGAGCAGGGGTGCGGAGGAGCAGAGGAGCGAAAGGCACCCCAACTCGCCGCGGTTGGCTTCTCCCCTGCTCCTCCGCTCCTCTGCCGCATTGGAACCTTCGGACATTCGAACCTTTGAACGTCAGAGCGTCACCACCACCTTTCCCGTCGAGCCCCGGCCCTGCAGGAGCGCGTGGGCCTCGGGCAGCCGCTCGAACGGGAGGATGGCGCCCACGACCGGCTTGACGGTGCCGTCGGCGAGCAGCCCCTCGATCCTCTTGAAGCGGGCCTGCAGCTCAGCCGCGAGGTGTGGCACCAGCGAAAGGTTGAACCCCGCGAGCGTCCTCGTCGCCTGCACGAGAGCGGACGGCAGCACGAGCCCCATGCGCAGCAGCTCGACCCCCGCGCGCACCCAGCGGACGCGGCGCGCGCCGAGAGCGGCCGCGAACCCGTACAGGACGTACCGGCCGTCGCGGTTGAGGGCGTTCCACCCGATTCGGAAGAGCGACCCCCCGACCGCGTCCACCACGACGTCCACGCCGCCGTCGAGCGCCCCACGGTACGTGTCGTACCCCGCCGTCTCCCGGGCTCCGAGGGCGCGCGCGAGCTCGCGCTTGGCGCCTGTGGACGCGACGGCGAGAACGCGGGCGCCCGCCGCGGCGGCCATCTGCACCGCCATCGTCCCGACCCCGCCGGCCGCGGCCGTGATCGCCACCCGCTCGCCGGAACGGATCCTGCCAACGGTGAACAGCGCGTGGTCGGCGGTGAGCCCGGTGACCGCCAGCGAGGCACCAGTCACGAAATCGGTGCCCGTTGGGAGCGGCCGCAGGAAGCGAACGTCCACGCGCACGAGCTCGGCGTGCCCGCCGAACACCGGGACTGCGGCCACGGCCGTGCCGATCGGCGGTCCGGACACGCCCTCCCCGAGGGCGGCAACCTCGCCGCTCACCTCCATCCCCGGGACGAACGGCGGCCTCGGGACGCGCGGGTACACGCCGAGCCGCGCGGCGCAGTCGGCGAAGTTGAGGCCAACCGCGTGCACCCGGACGAGCGCCTCGCCCGGCCCGGCGACCGGGTCGGGGAGGCCCCGCAGCTCGAGGACCCCCGGCGGTCCGTAACGGGGCGCGACCCACGCCCTCATGCGGCCCGCTCCGCGAGCCGCATCGTGGGCCGTGGTTCGTGGATCGTGGATCGCACTACGCCGGCCGTGACGGGCGACGCGCTCGCCTCATCGACCCACGACCCACTATCCACGATCCACGGTCGTCACGATTCGTCGGCGGCGGCGGCCGGGCGCGCGAGCGTCGGCAGCATCTCCCTCAGCTTCTGCTCGAGGTCGCTCGCGACCTCCGGGTGCTCCTTGAGGAACGAGCGGGCGTTCTCGCGCCCCTGGCCGAGGCGTGTGTCGCCGTACGACAGCCAGGTGCCGGACTTGCTGACCAGACGGTGCTCGATACCGAGGTCGAGGAGCTCGCCCTGCTTGGAGATCCCCTCCCCGTACAGGATGTCGAACTCCGCCACCCGGAAGGGCGCCGCGACCTTGTTCTTGACGACCTTCACCTTGGTCCGGTTGCCGACCGAGTCCTCGCCCGACTTGATCGCGCCGATGCGCCGGATGTCGAGGCGCACCGAGGCGTAGAACTTGAGCGCGCGCCCGCCGGTCGTGGTCTCGGGGTTGCCGAACATCACCCCGATCTTCTCCCGGATCTGGTTGATGAAGATCACCGAGGTCTTGGACTTGGACACGATCCCGGTGAGCTTGCGCATCGCCTGCGACATCAGGCGCGCCTGCAGCCCGACCGCCGCCTCGCCCATCTCGCCCTCGAGCTCGGCTCGCGGCACGAGCGCCGCCACCGAGTCGATGACGATCACGTCCACGGAGCCGGAGCGGATGAGCGTCTCGGCGATCTCGAGCGCCTGCTCGCCGTTGTCGGGCTGCGCCACCAGCAGGTTGTCCACGTCCACGCCCAGCTTGCCGCTGTACTCGGGGTCGAGCGCGTGCTCGGCGTCGATGAACGCCGCGAGCCCGCCGAGCTTCTGCGCCTGCGCGATCACGTGGAGCGCCAGCGTCGTCTTGCCCGACGACTCCGGTCCGTAGATCTCGATCACCCGGCCGCGCGGGATTCCGCCGACGCCGAGCGCCGCGTCGAGACCGATGGACCCCGTCGGGATCACGTGGACGTTGACCGCCTCCTGCGCGCCTAGGCGCATGATCGCGCCCTTGCCGAACTGCCGCTCGATCTGCGCCACGGCAGTCTCGAGGGCCTTAAGTTTGTCCTGGTTGTACTCAGCCATGGTTACACCTTCTCCCTAGGTTGTTGCGTGGACGGGTTGGCCCTGAGGCCACCTCACGATGCTAGGCTCCGCCTAGAACCAAGTCAAGGGTTGTTCTTGCCCATCGGGCGCGGGCACCACACTTCTCTTCTGCTGCCTTGCGGGCATGGCTTTCCTTCTTGCCGGTGCTGCGGTGGCCGCCCTCGGGCTTGGCCGCCCCCGCGGCCTGCGCCCTCGGACTCCTGAGCCCGCGACCGGACAGCGCGATCCGCGTTGGGGCCCCTCGCCGTTCGCAAGAGACCGCGCCGGCGACACCCCAGCGCGGCTCGCGCGTCCGGGACCGGCGGGCTCCGGAGCAATCGGCCACCAGCAGCACCGGCGGATTGAATACCCCCCGCCCGTGGCTTTGCTCCCTATGCGCCTCACTCCCGAGGGGCGGACTGGTCCCACCCCACGGTTCGTCGTCTTCCACCTGCTGAGCTGCCACGAGCGCCATCCCCGCTTGAGTCGTCCGGCGTCTGCCTCGAGCCAGGTCGAAGTCGCCTATTACATACCTCCGAGGGCTCCGGGGACCGGATCACTCGGCGGGACGGTGGTAACCTCGCCGGGAGCATCGCAGGCCGAAGACTCGACCGAAATATGAGGTGGCGCCGGTAGCAATGGATGGAGTTGGAGGCGAAGGGTAAGAAGGGCATCCTTTTTCGTCATCGTTGTCTTCTTGGTCGTTGTCTCTTGGTCCATCGGCGGCACGACGACGTTGGCGCAGCCGGACACGAGCCCAAAGGCAACGCTCATCTACCGTTGCCCCAGGCTGTGCACCGGTCTGTGGTGGGATGAGTATCGGCAACGTCCTCTCCGATTGCAGGCGTACACCCTCGCGGGTCCGATCGGTGGCGGACCCCGGATCGGGTACTCGAATCTGGGCCCGTTCCTAGAGGCGTTGGACAGTTCCGGCGATCCGAATGAGACGCTCGGCGAATGGGGAGGCGGCACCAATGTCGCTCTCGACCTGTTCTTCGTAAAGGGTGGGACCCAGCTCGTCGTCGTCTCGACCGATGGCGGCTACGACTGCGCCACCACAATCGTCTATCTCCACGACCTCGAATGGGAGTGCGATCGGACCGAGGCTCTCCTAGAGCCCAGGGAGGTCCATTGCCTCGGCGAATCCCGTGGTCCGGAGTTCCCCGACGCCGTGCACGTGCCAAACGTCGGGGTCGTGGTACCGTCCGAGGACGGCCGGCTGCTTGCGAATTCCTTTGACGCTGGGCGGTCGCTGACAGCCAGAACGCAACTTATTGACCTCGATGCACACAAGGTTGTGGCCGAGACAGACGGTAGCCTGCTGGGCCGCGTCGCAGCACGGTCCTTCTACGTCGCCGAGCCGATCTACACAGAGCAGCGTCACAGGGTGCGCGACTATGTGCTCAAGGAGTTTTCTGAGGAGGGCGTGAACAAAGTCGGCCGAGCGAAGGGGACCACGCACGTCGTCCGGGGGTCTGGCGGTCGGCTCTTCTTCGGCGGCGGGATCTACAAGGTGGATACCAGCCAGCCGCACTACGACAAACCCGAGGCGCAGGTGATGGACGAGGAATTCAAGGCGCTCAAGGCCGGTGTCAAACCCACGCCCCCGGGATACGTGCGGCCCCTGTTCCCGTGTCAGATCCTGGAGAGCGGGCCCGCATGGCAGGAGCCTGCCGGCACCATCGTGGTCGCCGTCGAGGAGCGGTGCGGCGAGAAGAACGGATACGCGCTCTACCGAGTGCCGAAGCCCTAACAGCCGCGAGGTATCGGGTCCATTGTCCTGGCTTTGGAGATGGCACGAACGGATGCTACGTTCGGCTTGGGGACGACGTGACGCCGGGTCGCCGCGGGTCATCGTCGGCGACGCGGTGGGCTTTCGGCGACGCGGGGGGTGGTCATGCTGACGAGCGGGTAGCGGTCGGGGTGCTCGATCGAGTCGACCGCGAGGTCCACGTCGAGCCGCGGCCAGTAGAGGTGGCCCGGGTGCGGCATCGTCACGTCGACGAGCTGCCCGATCGAGACGTCGCGGAACCACGGGAACAGCTCGAACGGGACGAACAGCTCGCGCTCGTCGATGAGAAGCCAGAAACCCCAGCGCGAGACGTTGGTGACCTCAGCCGCCGAAGTGCGCCTTCCAGGCCGCGCGGATGTCATCCTCGTGCTCCCTGACCGCCCTCAACGCGTTGCGGAGTCCCGTCGGCCCCAGGCCGTGGTTCTCCGCGGTCTCGATCGCCGGTTCCAGCCAGATCTTCGCCTCGCCCGACGGACCTTCCACGTGAATGTGCATGCGGGACTCCTCGCGCGAGAAGAAGTAGAAGCGCAACCGGCCGACCCGCAATACTGTCGGGCTCACCTCGAGAGCTTACCACCCGCTCCAGTTGCACCGTCGATTCCCGGCGAACTGGACCCGTCTCCCAACCTTCGAACATTCGAACCTGGGAACCTTCGAACGGTCCGAGCTCCTCTGCCCCTCTGCGGTCTCAAAGCCCCAGCGCCAGCCGGAGGCCGGCGTCGACGGAGCGCATGAGCGACGCGGGGAGGGCCTTGATTTTCAAAGTGAGGAACGATCTGCCGAGCGTCAGCACCTGCGAGACGTTGATGACCGAGTCTGTGGGCAGGCCGGTTTCGCGGCGCTTGCCGAGGACATTGCCCGGAGCGCCGGCGAGGGCGAGCTTCGAGGTGATTGCGGCCACGACGACCGTCTGGATCCGGCTCTCGTTGAACTCGTTCGCCTGCACGACGACGACGGGGCGTCTGTAGCCGGGACCGGAGCCCGTCGGGTCCGGGAGCGACGCCCACCACACCTCGCCGCGCCGCATCACCACCCCTCGTCCGCGATCGCCGCCGCTTGTGCGCGGGCGAGTGCCTCGCCGACCTCTGCCACCTCAACCGAGTACACGCCGTCGAGCGCCTCGCGCACGCCGAGGCCGCGGTTGCGCGCCACGAACTCCGCGACAGCCTTCGCGTACAGCCCGCTGCGAGACACGCCCAGGCGCCGCGCTGCCTCCTCCGCCTCCGCGTAGGTCTCGTCAGGAATTGAGATCGCCGTCTTCACGTTTGGAGTATAACTCAAGTTATACCACCGTGCAAGAGCCCAATTCGCTGGCTGCGAGGGCAGAGGGAAGAAGGGAGAAGGGAGACGAAGGACAAAGCCGGCGACCTCCTGCCCCTGTCGGTCTCCACCTTTCGAAGTCCCTCCTCCGTCTTCCCTCTTCCTTCTTCGCGGTTGCCCTGTTGGGCCTCCGGGATTGCGGCCGGGTTGCCCCACGTTCCCCGACCGGAGGTCGCCGATGCCGAAGAACCCACCCGAGGACACCCCCCGAATCGCGGCGTATCTGTACTACGAGGACGTCGACGCCGCGCTCCGCTGGCTCTCGCAGGCTTTCGGGCTGCGGGAGAGCATGAGGATGGCGGGACCCGACGGCAAGGTCGCCCACGCCGAGATGCGGCTCGCCGACGGGCTCGTCATGATGGGCCGCCCGGGGCCGCAGTACCGGAACCCGAAGCACGTGGGGTCCGTCACGCAGAGCCTCCACGTCTACGTCGACGACGTGGACGCCCACTTCGCCCGCGCGAAGGCGGCGGGCGCGAAGATCATCGCCCCACCCGAGGACCAGTTCTACGGCGACCGGCGCTACGCCGCCGAGGACCCCGAAGGCCACCACTGGTACTTCGCCCAGCACGTCCGGGACGTCTCCGACGGGGAGATGAAGGCCCACCTGAAGGGATAGCAGGCGCGGTCCAGGGTCAGGGGTCAGGGGTCAGTCGGGGGCGAAACAAGCAACGCCGTGGCTTTCGTGCGTGTAGTCGCGCCGCGCTGCGGACGGACAGAAGGAAGAGGGAAGACGGAAAACCAGGGCGGCTTGACTTCGTCTTTCCTCTCTCCTCCACCGTCTTCCGTCTCCCATCGCCTCACCCAGCTGGACCGTAGCGACTGGCGACTAGCCGCGCGGCCGAGAGCCGGCCACGATCCGTGCACCCTCCTCCGGCCGAAACGAGCAGGGCCGCAGCGTACTGCGTGTAGCCGCGCTGCCGCCGTTGGGCCTATCGCAAGGCGCACGAGGCGGGAGGAGCGGAGCGTAGCCGGAGGCTGCGCGAGCATCCGATCCGCCGAGTGCAACGCCAGGCGAGGAGCGGCTTCGCCGCGACGAGCGGGGGGCTCGGGGGGTCTAGATGTTGTTTCTCACGACGTTGTTCAGTCTGCTGATGGGCGGCTTGCCACCGAGAGAAGCATGGGCTCGGTGGACGTTGTAGAAGTGAAGATACCTCGTCAGGAGCCTGGTACGAAGGCCTGACGACTGGAAGGCAAAGGCGT
>DATKLI010000077.1:0-30892 GCA_035542455.1 Thermoanaerobaculaceae bacterium | reverse complement strand
TTCCTCACCCGCTCCACCAGCACCGCTCGACTCGCGGGACAGCTTCGGGCATTCTGGTGCAGGTCCATCCTTGTCTCCTTCCGTGCTGCAGGTTTAGCCACCCACAGCATGACGGAAGTGACTTGGATGGACCACTCCCTTCACTGAACAACCTCGTGAGATTCCACAGCTAGCCCGCCCCGGACGGCCGGTGCCCCTGGGTGGAGGACGGCTCGGCACTGGCGCGCCTACTGGAAGAGGCTCCTGCGGTACTGGGCGGGCGCTTCGCTGGTCCAGCGCTTGAACGCGCGGTAGAAGGCGGTCGAGTCGGCGAAGTGCAGAAGGTAGGCGATGTCGCTGATGCTCAGCCCGGCATCGCCAATGTGCTTGAGAGCAAGGTCGCGGCGGACCCCGTCGACTAACTTCGAGTACGAAACACCGGTCCCGGCCAGTCGCCTTTGCAGTGTCCGCTCGGAAACGTGGACCACGTCGGCTGTCGACCGGAGCGAAGGCAACTCCTTTGCCATCTGGCGTGCGATCGTGGAAGATACCGACGCGAGCACGTCGTTGCGACCGGGCAGCGATACGAGGAGCGAGTCGGCATACCGGGTCACGACCGTGAGCAGTCGCGAGTCCGAATGCACATGCGGCAAGTCCAGAACGGACGGCGCAAACCGCATTTCGTTCTCGGTTGCGCCGAAAGTGATGGGACAGCCGAAGACCCGCGCGAGCTCGCGATCGCTGTCGTGACGCTCGTGTTGAAATGTCATTTGGTCGGGCGTCCAGTGGGTACCGCTCGCCTGTCGGCTGCGCACGAGTAGGAGCGTCAGGGAAAACTCATCGTACTGCGGCGCCGGCACGGGCACCCGGCTTGAGAGACGGGCGATGCGCGGTTCGACAACGAGGTGCAGGTTGGAACGGTCATTGATCAGGCGGACGTAACTCGTGAGGAGCCTGAGGCCCTCACCAACCGTGGCTGCCGTCGAGAGCACGTAGTCGAAGACGTCGTAGGCCCCCGTCGGGAGCGCCTCGGCGGCATGCACTCCAAAGGAGGGGTCATGGGCGGCTTCCGCTGCCGCCTCCCATAGCCGCCGAACGCTCTCGTGCGGTAATCGGTTGTCAACCCGTGCCATGGCTTCCCGCGAAAGCTGCGCCGCCGTCAGTACGGGCTCGACGTCGATGTCGCGCTTGCCGAGCGCGTCGACCGCTGCCCTTGCGGGCAGGACCGAGACCGTCTCCTTGGGTTTCATGTTGGCGCCTCCGGCCGATTCTTCTGTCGCCCACCGCAATTGACGGCCATCCTAGGTCGACCCTAGGTTAGCGTGGTTCCCGAAAGGAGGGGAGCGATGGACAAGATGCTCGTAACCGTGTTCGACAACGAGAGCAAGGCGTATGAGGGTTCCAGGATTCTGAAGGAGCTGGACGCAGAGGGCGCCATTGGTCTCTACGCGACCGCCGTGGTCGCGAAGGACGCCGGCGGAAAGGTGGCCGTCAAACAGGCGACCGACGAGGGTCCGCTCGGGACCGCGGCGGGTCTGTTTGCTGGCAGCCTGCTGGGACTCCTCGGTGGTCCGGTGGGACTCGCGGTCGGGGCTGGCGTCGGGACCCTCGGAGGTGCCGTGTACGACCTGGCGCGAGTCGGCGTCAACGGCGATTTCCTCGCCGAGGTTGAGCAACAGCTGCAGCCGGGCAAGGCCGCTGTCGTCGCCGAAGTCTGGGAGGAGTGGGTGATACCGGTCGATACGCGCCTCGAGGCCGCGGGCGGCATCGTCCTGCGTCGGGCGCGCGAAGAGGTTGTGGACGCCCAGCTCGAGAGAGAGGCGGCGGCGCTCAAGGCCGAAATCGCGGCCTTGAAGGCCGAGGATGCCCAAGCGACCAAGGAGCACAAGGCCAAGCTCGAGGCGAAGATCGGCGTCGTCAAGGGCAAGCTGCGCGCGACGCAGAACCGTGCCAAGGCGACACTTGCCGCAGTGACGGAAGAAAGCGAGGCGAAGATCAAGACGCTGCAGGCGAAGCTGGCAGTGGCGCACGGAGACGCGAAGGCCAAGCTCGAGGCCAGAATCTCGGAGGAGCAGGTCAAACTCAAGCGGCGCAACGAGAAGCTGCACCAGGCGTGGGAACTTGCCAAGCAGGCACTGGAGGAATGAACGTCATGAACAGTCAAACATCATTCGACAAAACGGGGAAGCTGCGGCCGAAGTGGGGCTGGTTCCTGGCCCTGGGGATCTCGTTGCTCCTCCTCGGCGCGGTTGCGCTGATCGTTCCCTGGCTGACAACGCTCACCTCGGTGTTGGTGTTCGGGTGGCTGCTGCTCTTCGGCGGGGTCCTCGAGGTCGTTGCCGTGTTCTGGACCAAGGGGTGGCGCGACATCCTGCTTCATCTGTTTGGGGGCATTCTGAGCACCGTCGTGGGCGCCCTGATCGTGGTCCACCCTGACGCCGGAGCGCTGGGGCTGACGCTGCTCCTGGCGACGCTGTTCCTCGCCGGTGGGCTCTTCCGCATCGGCGCCGCCGTCGTGCTTCGACTGCCGAACTGGGGTTGGGCCGTGGTGGGTGGCATCGTGACGACGCTCCTGGGCGTAATCATCTGGAGGACTTCGCCGTTCTCTGCGCTCTGGGTGATCGGAATGTTCGTCGCGATCGAGTTGATGTTCCGGGGGTGGGCGTGGGTCATGTTCGCCGTTGCCGCTCGCGAGATCTCGAAGGCGGCGGGGTCCGTGTAGGGGTCGCGGCTGCAGGCGAGTACCTGAGTGCCCGCCAAGGACCTCGGGGTTTTCGGCGCGGTGTAGGGCCGAACGTAGCGACCCGGGCTGCGTGCTTGCACTCTGGGTTTTCCAATTCAGTCGGATCTGAGGCGGCAACGTCAAGGGGCCATCGCGTTGCCGCTTCTCTTTCAACTCCTGGTTCGTGGCGGAGGTCTTGGCCGTTCCACAGAGAGGGCATGAGCACTCCACGAGGCAAGAACACGGTCGGGCGGCGCTGCAGCGCTAACCTGCGACCGCCGGAGGACGGGGGATAACACGGTGCCGACACTGAACATGTGGCGGGCAGCGCTCAGCGATGCGATCGTCGCTGGGGCCGATCCTGACACGATGTGGCTGATCCCGACGAAGAGCTACTTCGAGGGCAAGGCCACGGTGCGGGATCTAGCCGAAAACCTCGAGGGGGACGAGACCGCTCTCCCGACGCAGGCCCGCGACGCACTCGAGCTCGCGATCGGCGCGACCTTCGGGGACGCTGTCCGCGCGCTGCGGTCTCGGTGGGATGGCGGGACGCAGCTGGTCCAGCTCAAGGATCCGTGGCCGGCAACCCTGCCGGGCTACGCTGCGGTTGCAGCCGAGCTCGAGCACTGCTGGGCACTCGGTCAGGGCATCGAGGACGCCTACGTGAGGGTCGAGAACGGCCGCGTCACGGGGTTTGGCGGTGTGGAGGGCCGAGCGGCGGGCGCACCGGACGGAGAGGGCCCTCGCGAAGATCGATGAATGGGAGGCTGTGGCGACGAAGGCCGGGCGAGCAGAGCTGCTCGAGCGGCGGGTGGACCCAAGACAGGCGATCCGGCTCGGGAGGGCGTTGGGCCGGAGGCGGTTTGGCGGTCCGGAGCCTCTTCCAGAGCGGGGCGCGTGCCGTCGCCCTGATCCGAGGCGGGGTAGTTAGTGTAACTACCTGATCCGAAACGCAGTTGTGGATGGCTCAAGGTCGCATATTCGGAAGTTGGGGGCCCCCGCAACCACGCGAATCCCACGGGCCACGCACTCGCGTGGCCGGTTGCTTTCTGGACGGGGGACGCGCCTCCGGCCGGGGGCGGTCCTACCGGTTGACGCGGACGACGACGAGGGTGAGGTCATCCACCTGCTCCCGGCCGGCGCGCCACGCCGCGGCCGCGCCGGAGAGGCGCTCCACGAGCTCCGCAGCGGTGCCGTCTCCGCCCTCGCGAAGGGCGCGCGCGGCCCGGTCGAACCCGAACGCGGCGCCTCCCGGGTCCTCGAGCTCGAACAGGCCGTCGCTCGCGAACAGGAGGGTGTCGCCCGGCGCGAGCGCCGCGCCGCGCTCCTCCCACGCCGCACCGAGGTGCGATCCGAGCGGCAGCCCTCCGGCGCCGAGCTCCTCAACCTCCCCGGAGGCGGCGCGACGGATCAGGACCGGCGGCATTCCGGCCGTGCACACCGCCGCCCACCGCGGCGTGACGCGCGCCAGAGCCAGGCACATGTGGAGCGGCTTCAGGTTCATCGAACGCAGCACACGGTTGCACTCCGCCGCCGTGGCGGCGAGAGTGGAGTGCCCAGTCTGGCTCGCGAACAGCGCCTTGACGGCCGTCACCATGATCCCGGCCGCGACGCCGTGGCCGGTGGCGTCGCCGATCGCCACCACGAGCCCGCCGTCGGGGTCGGCGCGGAAGTCGTAGTAGTCGCCGCCCACCTCGCTCGCGGTCGTCATCAGGGCGGCGACCTCGAGGCCCGGGACCGACGGCAGCGCGGGCGGCAGCATCGAGAGCTGGAGCGAGCGGGCCGCCTCGACCTCCGCCTCGGTGCGCGCGTGCTCCGCCTCGAGCAGGCGCTGACGCAGCTCCTGTGCGTGGGCCGCGCGCTCCTGCTCGAGCACCTGGTCCGACAGCCGCTGCACTTCCACCAGTCTCCGCTCGAGGTCGAGATTCGTGCGGGCGAACCTCCGCGCGAGAAACACCGACATCCCGACGGCGAGCGGGAGCGGGATCACCATGTAGGTGCTGTCACCCAGCGGCGCGGGCACGACCCCGACGTTCGAGAGGATGACGACCACGACCACCGCGAACTGGACCAGCATCGCCCAGAGGACGATCCCCAGGTCCGAGCGGACCACCGTGCGGCGGCTGCGCTCGACGCGCATCACCTCGATCGCCATCGCGGGGATGTAGACGTACCATGCCCGTCCGGGCAGCCTCTCGCCCACCAGTGCCGTGACGATCGCGACGGCGGCCGCGAACGCGGCGAAGAACCGCCAGCTCTTCGGGAACGGGCGTGTCTTCACCGCGTAGTAGGTGAGGAGCACGCACAGCAGACCGGCCATGACCGGGAAGATCGAGAGGCGCGCGAGCAGCTCGCGGGCGCTCTCGCTCGCGAGTTCCCGCGCCAGGCGGTTACACAGCACGACCGAAGCGAACGACACCATCCACAGCGCGTAGAAGAGGTTCTCCAACGCCCTCGGGTACGCCCAGAAGAGCGCGAGGTGGAGGAGCGCGAGACTGGCGGCGAACACGATGGAGGCGATCTCGATGATCAGCTGGAGCCGCTCCCTGGCACGGCGACCCGCGGCGCCCGCAGCCGTCTCGAGCGTGAGGCGGAACCCGGGATCGCCTCCTGCGGCCGGAGCGCCGCGGTACGAGTACCGGACCGCCAGGACATGGTCTTGACGACCCGTGAACGCCATCCCTGTCGAAGCTTCGGCGTTGAGCGCCCGATTCGCGACGGCGCCGTCCGACGGGCCGTTCGACCGCAGGAGGGCACCGCCGTCGAGAAACACATCGACGCTGCCGGGCGCCTGGACCGAGGCGACCATCGGCGCGCCGAGCAACGCCGGGTCGATGATCAGGTGGCGCCGGAACCACCCGTGACCCGGCCAGGCGCGACCGGGCGGCACGGACACGAGACGCACCGGGTCGATCGGGGTCCACGCCGAGTCGTCGAGCGATGGGTCGGCGAACGAGGGCTCGTCACCGGCGTGGAACCGCCAGGCTCGGGTCATCTCCACGACCTCGTCGTCGCGGAAGCTGGCCGGGCCCAGCTGGGACGGCCTCGGCTCCTGGGCCGAGGCGGGAGCCACCGTGCAGAAGGCAAGTGCGGCGGCGAGCAGCGTGACGGAGACCGGTCGAGCCATGGCGTCCACCGCCATCGTACAGCGGTCGCCGAGCCCGGTCGCGCTGGACTGCGACGATGCCGGGTTTCCCCTCCCGAGGCGGCTTGCTACAGTGCGGCCATGAGAGAGAAGGTCATCGTCATCACAGGGGGGTCGGGCGGCATCGGGGCAACGCTCGCGGTGCTCGCGGCGAGCCGCGGCGCGAGGCTGATCTTGGCCGCCCGCCGCGAGAAGGAGCTTCGGGAGGTCGCGGCGCGCTGCGGCCCGGGGGCGCTCGCGGTCCCGGCCGACGTCACGCGGCGCGAGGATGTGGAGCGTGTGCTCGCCGCCGCCCTCGCCCGCTTCGGGCGGGTCGACATCTGGGTCAACAACGCGGGGCGAGGGATCACCAAGCTCGTCTCGGAGCTCACCGACGAGGACCTCGACGACATGATCCGCGTCAACGTCAAGTCGGCGCTGTACGGGATGCAGGCGGTGCTCCCCCACTTCATCGGGCGCGGCCAGGGCCACATCGTCAACGTGTCCTCGATGCTCGCGCGCGTGCCGTACGCAGTGCAGCGCTCGGCCTACAGCGCGGCCAAGCACGCGCTCTGCGCACTCACCGCAAACCTCCGCATGGAGCTCGCGGAGCGGTACCCCCACATCCATGTCACGAGCGTCCACCCTGGCGTGGTCGCGACGGATTTCGGCCTGAACGCCCTGCACGGCGGGACGGACTCGCACGCGATCCCCGGCGCCCAGACTGCCGAGCAGGTCGCGGAGGTAATCGCCGGCGTGATCGAGCGGCCGCGCGCCGACGTCTACACGCGGCCCGACGGCCAGCGCATGGTCTGCGACTACTTCGCCGCCGAGGACATGGGCGAAGCCGAGCGCCGCCCGCCGTTCGTGCACCGCCTGCCCTCGAAGTAGACGCCCGCCACCCTATGGAACGCCGCTCCCCGGGGGATCGGGGCCGGTGACGTCGACCGGCGCCGAATCCCGCGCCAAGAGCCTGAAGAAGAGCGAGTCGGTCGCACCGAGGTACTGGGCCACGAACTCCTTCTTCATCGCGGGAGGGTCGTGGAGCTGGATCTGGAACAGGTTGCGCACCGAGCCCATGGACGGCAACCGGACGAGGCGGCGGCTCCATACCACCGGCCGCGCCTGCAGGCGAAGGAGGTTTCCACCGGCGAGGGCACCGACCGCCAGGACCGCCGCCACAGCGAGCGCGGCCGGGGACCTCACACCGCCGCGGAGGGCGTGCGCGGCACAGATCTGGACGACGAAGAGCGCCGGGATCGAGGCGCGCATCACGAGGTCGTTGTAGAGGCCGTAGTGGAAGAAGGGGAGCACCAGCAGCGTGAACCCGGACACCACGAGCAGAGGTCGCAGCGTCGCGGCGCGCGGGTCTCGGCTCTGCGCCCAAAGGAGGAGTACCCAGAGCGCCGCAAACTCGCACGACACGAAGAGGAGGTAGCGAGCGAAGAACGTCTCGAGCGGCATGTGCGCGGGCACGAACCAGAAGTCGGCGCGCGCGGCAGGCGTCGCGGCGGGGTGATAGCGCGAGGGAAGCGCGAGGGGTCGCATGCGCGCGCCGAAGTACGAGAGCAAAGGGACCGCGAGCGCGGCTCCGGCCAGGTTCGCGGCGGAGAGCTGCTCCCTGACGGCCGACCGAACGGGGCGGCCAGAGACGAGGACCGAGGCGAGTACGAGCGGAAGGAGGCCGATCGTCACGAACGGCGACCAGAGGAGCCCGAGGGCGGCGAGCGCCACGACCGGCGGAGCCGGGCGCGCGGGTTCGAGCCGGTCCGCGGCCAGTGCCGTCAGCAGCCACCCCCCGATCGCCTGGTTCGGGACGAAGCACAGGAGCGAGAAGCTGCCGCTGTACTGCCAGGTGCGGGCCCAATCCTGGACGAAGAACTCCGAGAATAGGCGGGTGACGCCGGACCCCGGCGGCGAGAGCGCCGCGGCTCCGAGGATGTCCATGCCGGAGAACACCACGAACAGGGCCGCGCATACCGGAGGGGAGGCGCCGGTGAGGACGACCAACCAGAGCACGGCCAGAGCAGCACCGACGAGCGACGTCAGCACGACCGCACCGTTCGCCGCCGCCCATCCGGCGAGCTTCCCGACGGCGGCCGCCGGGAGGTAGTAGCCGACGTAGTACACGAGCGCGGTGGAGCCCGCCTCGGTCGAATAGCGGACGGGCCACGGCTGCACCACGAGGTCCCTGAGGATCGCGTCGTGCTTCGCCCAGTCCCACGTCCGCGGTCCCCACCCTCCCGCCCCCGAGAGCAGCACCGCGACCGCGACCGGAGCGAGAGCGAGGGCGAGCGACCCTACGGAGATCCGCGCCGGCCCGTCAATGTGCGGGCGCGGCCGGCCTCGCTGCCTGCGGGCGAGGTTGGCGACCACAGCAGCGAGCGCGGCGACGAGGAGGACGGCACCGGGCGCACGCACCCACCCGGCGGAGAACAGCAGGATGGGGACCGCCAGGTAGACCGTCGTGACGACTCGGAGGATTCGCCGGAGCGCCTCGAGGTCGATCGTGCTGGAGAGGAGCAGGCCCTGCACAGTCCCTCGCCGTACGCCCGGCCTACTCCGGGCGCCAGCCGGGCGCGGCGGGCGTGACGCGGAGCAAGCTGCGGTCGCCGCCGGCGACGGGCGCGAGCGACGCGTCCGGGAACCGCGCCCGCGCCTCGGTGAGCGGGAGAGCGGTGACGACATACTCGATCCCGTCCCGTGCGGCGTCCACCGGCGCCGCAGAGGCCCACTGGTCGGCCGTCTCGAACCGGAACACCCGCGGGTATTCGGCTCGGTACGAGTACGGGCCGTACTCGTACAGGTACCGCACCATCGGGACCTCGTAGTACGTCACGAAGACGCAGCCGTCCCGCAACCCGGAGGCGGGAAGGCGATCGAGCTGCGGCGTCACGTCGGCGCGGTGCGGCGCGGCGACGAGCTGGCGGTACCCCGCCGTGCGGACGAACGCGACCACCACCGCGGCCGACGCGAGCACGACGCCGGCAGTGCGGACCGCGTCGCCAAGGGCCGGGCGCGGTCGGAGCGCGAGCCGCGTGAGGGCGACTCCGTCGGCGGCGAGCGCGACTGCGGCGAGCGCGGAGACCGTCGACAGGTACGCGCTCCACCTGTGGCCGACGTCCCAGGGGTAGACGCCGAGGAGCGAGGCCGCGATCGAGAGCCCTTCGACGGCGAGCACGAAGGCGTAGAGGGCGCCCACGCGGTCGTGGCTGTGCGTGGTGTCGTCACCGCGAGCAGGGGCCAGCGCCCGTGACACGCGCGGGCGAACGAAGAGGCAGAAGGCGACCGCGCACGTGATCGGCAGCCATGCGGGGGCGAACGCGTTCCGGAGAACCACCTCGGAGGCTCGGGGGTTGCCGCGCAGGATGGAGCCCCACACGTAGGCCGGGGCGGCGACGCCCAGCCGCCCCGCCCGCATCTCGGGCCAGAGCTGCTGCGCCGTCGTGACGCGGACGATCGCGGCCGCTGCGACCAGGAGCGGGCCGATCGCGGCCGCACTCCACCGGACGAGCTCGTGGCGCGACGCGCCGCGGCGGAGCGAGACCACCAGCGCCGCGCTCACGATTCCGGCGGCGGTGAACGCGTAGCTGTAGCGCGACGACAGGAACGCGGCGCACGTCGCACCGAGCAGCAGGAAGCGCGTGGAGGAGGGGCGCTCGAGGGCGAAGACGAGCGCGAGAGCGCCGGCGGCCGCCCCCGCCGACTCCATGCTGAACGCGCGGATCTCGAAGGCGAAGTAGGTCGTCCCGGGGATCAGCAGCAGCGAGGCGGAGGAGGCCGCGGCGAAGACGCCCGACCTCGTCAACCGCCACCCCACCGTGCCGAGGCAGGCGGCGCAGAGGAGAAAGAACGCGAACGGCAGCGCGCGCAGCCACGCGAGCCCTCTCCCGAGCCTCGTCCAGAGGTGCAGGAGCAGGTGGAACCCTCCCGGATCGAGGTTCTCGGAGCGGTTCATGCGGACGACGTCGCGGAGCGAGCCCGGGGCCGCGAACGGCGGTGCATACCGCGACAGCCCCTGCGATCCCCAGAACGACGCCGCCTCGTCCCACCACATCCCCGGGTAGGGCAGGTTCGCGACCGCGGCGACGGCGAGGCCGAGCGCCACGAGCGCGGCGAGCGCCGCGGCGGCGAGCCGGTCCACCGGCACACCCCTCACGGCGCGCATCGTGGAGGCTCGCGGTGCGTGCGGCGCCGATCTCTCGACTGAGGCGCGGTCACGAGTTGCAGACTACCACCGGCGCGCCGCGGCGAGGCTCCGGCGGGTGCTAGGCTTTTCAAATGCGACGAGCATCTCTCCTTGCGGTGTTGGGCGTCCGCGCGCGCCGCTGGCTCTTCGTCGGCGCGGGAGCAGTCGTGCTGTACGCAATGGTGGGGTTCCTCGTCGTGGCGGCGGTGATCAAGGCGCAGCTGCCGCCGCGGCTCGGCAAGGTGCTCGGCCGCGAGGTGAGCCTCCGGAGCGTCCGCACAAACCCGTTCACGCTCTCCGTGACGCTCGACGGCTTTCTCGTGAAGGACACGGACGGCGAGGCGTTCGTGGGGTGGGAGCGCCTGTACGTGAACGCCCAGATCTCCTCGGTGTTCACGAGGACGATCTCGTTCAAGGCGATCGACTGGACCAAGCCGTACGGCCGCGTCGTGCTCGAGCAGGGGGGGCGCCTCAACTTCTCCGATATCGTGGAGCGCCTCTCGAAGCCCGAGCCGGGTGCGCCGCCGAAACCGCCCGCGAAGCCCAGGCAGGTCGCGATCGGCCACCTCGCCATCCGGGGCGCGACGCTCGTGCTGTCCGACCGGCGCCTCACCGAGCCGTTCTCCACGACGCTCGGGCCGGTGAGCATCGAGCTGACCGGGTTCCGCACCGAGCGCGACAGCAACAACCCGTACTCGTTCAAGGGCACGACGGAATCCGGCGAGAGCTTCGCGTGGAACGGCTTCTTCTCCCTGGACCCTCTGCGGTCGGAAGGGCGCATCGACCTCGAGAACCTGCTCCTGCCGAAGTACAGGCCGTACTACGGCGACCAGGTGGCGTTCGACTTGCGCGGCGGGACGCTCAGCGCGCAGGCGTCGTACGCGTTCCAGTGGAGCGCCGACGGCCACGTGTGCCGGGTGCGCGACGGGTCGCTGGACGTGCGCGGCCTGGCGCTCGGCGAGCCCGGCCGCGAGGAGCCCGCGGTCGCGGTGCCGACGATCGAAGCCCGCGGCGTCGAGGCCGACCTGCTCGCTCCCTCGGTGTCGATCGGTTCGCTCGCACTGCGGGACGGCAGCGTGGAGGCGACGCGCCTGCCGGACGGCGGCTTCGACCTCGTGAAGCTCCTGACGCCCAAGCCGCACCCCAAGACGGACGGCGGCGCGGAGCTGAAGCTCGCGCTCCGCGAACTGGCGGCGACCGGGTTCCGGGCTGTGTTCGACGACCGCAGCACGCCGCGTCCCGTCCACGCCCTGTTCGAAGGACTCGACGTCCACGTGTCGGATCTCGACCTCGATCCCGCGCACTCCGCCAAGCTCACGCTCGCCACCCGGATCAACGGTCGCGGGACGCTCCGCCTCGAGGGGAGCGTGGCGCCGCTCAAGCCCGCGTTCGACCTCGCGGTCAAGGCCGAGAACGTCGAGGTCAAGCCGTTCGACCCGTACCTCGAGCCGGCGTTCGACGTCCGGCTCAACCGAGGCGCCCTCGCCGTCGACGGCCGGCTCCGCGGAGCGTTCGAGGGACGCTCCAGCGACTCCACGTCGTTCGCGGGCGACGTTCGCCTCGACGGGTTCGAGGCGATGGACGGCGCCCAGCGCGAGCCGTTCCTCCGGTACCGGTCGCTCCGCCTCGCGGGCCTCGACGTGCGCATGCCGTCGAGGACCCTCGCGATCCGGTCCGTCGAGCTCCTCGAGCCCGAGAGCCGGCTCGTGGTCGCGCCGGACCGGACGTCGAACGTCGCGCGCGCGCTGAAGCTCGCGCCCGCCGGCGGCGGCGCCGGCCCGCCTCCCCCGGGCGCTGCGGTGGCCGACATCGCGCCGCCCACCGCGCCCAACCCCGGCCAGACGCCGTTCGAGGTCGCGATCGTGAGCGTCCGCATCCGCGGGGGGAGGCTCGCGTTCGTGGACCGCAGCCTCGAGCCGAACGCGGCGCTCCTCATCACGGATCTCGACGGGAGCTACACGGGGCTCTCGAGCAAGCCCGAAACCCAGTCGGCGGTCGAGGTGAAGGGACGGGCGGGAGGCCTCGCCCCGGTGCTCATCCAGGGGCGCGCCATGCCGCTGCGGCACGACAAGGACACCGACGTGAGCCTCGCGATCCACGGCGCGGAGCTCTCCGACTTCGGCCCCTACGCCGGCAAGTACCTGGGGTACACCATCCGCAAGGGGAAGCTGGACGTGGACGCGCGCCTCACGATCAAGGAGCGCAGGCTCGACGTGCAGGACAAGGTCCGCATGGACCAGTTCTACCTCGGCGACAAGACCGGCAGCCCCGACGCCACGAAGCTGCCGGTGAAGCTGGCGCTCGCGCTGCTGCGCGACCGCAACGGCGTGATCGAGCTCGAGGTTCCGATCGAGGGGAGCTTGGACGATCCGGATTTCAGGTACGGGAAGGCGATCTGGCACGCCGTCGTCAACGTGCTCACCAAGATCGTCACCTCGCCGTTCGCGCTCCTCGGCAAGATGTTCGGCGGCGGGGACGCGGACCTCAGCTTCGCGTCGTTCGAGCCGGGCAGCAGCGAGCCCGACCCTGAGGCCGTGAAGAAGGCCGGCGTCCTCGCCAAGGCGCTGGCGGATCGGCCCGACCTGAGCCTCGAGGTCGAGGGGACCGCCGACCCCGGCGCGGACGTGGCGGCGCTCAAGAAGGGGGGCCTCGACCGGCTGCTGCGCGAGACGAAGGCCAAGGCGCTCGCCGCCGGCCAGCCGGGGGTCGAAGCCGAGACGGTGACGGTCGCGCCCGAGGAGCGGGAGACGTGGCTGAAAGCGGCGTTCGACGCGGCGTTCCCTGCGCCCCCGCCCGAGAAGGGGAAGGACGCGGCGCAGGTCCCCCCGCCGCCGCCCGCGGAGATGGAGCAGCGGCTCCTCGGGACGATCACGGTCTCACCGGACGAACTTCGCGCCCTGGCCGAAGCGCGCACCAAGGCGGTGGTGGCGCTCGTGCTGCAGGGGGGAGCGGTCGACGCGACGAGGGTGTTCGAGGTCCGGGGCGGTGAGCGCGCCGCGAAGGAGGGCGGGGCGCGCGTCTACTTCAGCGTGGAGTGAGCGCGGCGCGGATCCGCCGCGGTCGGTTCGGATAGGGCGCCCGCGGGCTCAGTACAGCCACCCCCGGAACAGCCCCGTGCGCTGGATCAGCCGCTTGGTCGGGCGGGACACGGCGGCGTAGCGCGGCGCGCGCTGCTCGAGGCGGTAGCTCGCGAGCATCAGCGACCGCAGGCGCCGCCGGTACAAGAGACTGGCGGCAATCGCGAAGCGGAAGTCGCGGGCGACGTCGCGCCTCCCCGCCCTCGCGGCGTACTCGACGATCTCCTCGGCGAAGACGCGCGACCCTGGGGTGGCGTACTCGAGTCGCCGGATGTTCCTCCTCACGAGCGGCTTCGGAAAGCAGCGGAAGTTCCCGAGCACACCCGCCACGTCGAGCGTCGCCATCGTGCGGACGCACTTCTCGCACTCGCAGCAGTTCGCGATCGCGCCGCGCCCCGGCTGGACGCCGGTCGCGTTGAAGCAGACGCGCAGGTGGTCGTGCGTCTCCGGCCAGTTCGCGATCGCGAGCGTCTTCGCGACGCGCGTGAGGTGACCGCCGTCGTGGATCGTCTCCATGGTCTCGGTGCCCACGAGGTGGTCGAACATCGGGTGCGAGCCGTCGGGGAACGGCCCCAGCTGTGTGAACCGGTACGAGGAGGGGACGTAGTAGCGCGAGAACAGGCGCCCGAGGGCGAGCGCCGGAGCCGTGACGAAGGCGGCGAACGACTGCTTCAGGAGGAGCTCGCCGAGGAACTGGAGGAGGTTGGTGCGCACGACCACGAGCTGGACCCCGAGCCTCGCCATCAGCGCCTCGTACACCCTCTGGATCGGCACGAACCCCGCGCCGGCGACGTCCGCGTCGGAGTCGAAGCCGTTGATGAGCAGGCAGTGCGAGATCCGGTACGGGGGGTAGGGCTCGTTCCCGGCGAGGTGCGTCCTGAGCGTGTGGAACGAGTCCACGCCGCCGGAGAACGCGGTCCCCACGCCGCCGCCGCCCTCACCGGGGTCGCGGCTCTCGACCTCGTCGCACCGGAGCTCGACGACGCGGAAGATCGTCGGCTTCCAGCTGGACTGGAACTGCTGGTACTCCCGGAGCCCCCGGGCGAGCCGGCACGAGATCCCGCCGTGCACGGTGAGCGGCTCGCCCAGGTGCATCGCGAGCGGGAGGAGCGCCGCGGCGAACGCGTCGGCGCGGGAGGTCGCGAACTCTCCGACGCTGTGCGGAAACTCGAACCAGAGCGCGCCTGGATCGCTCCGGCCTCGGGTCTCGACCTCCACCGCCGCCGACGCCGTGACGCCGTCGCGGCTCTCGCTCAGCTCCGGCCTGTGGACGATCATGCCAGCTCCTCGGCTCGCGCGTTCCTCTGAGCCGTGGACTCCTCCTCGCCGTGCGCCCGGATCATACCGGCGCACGCCCGACAGTCAAGCGAGCGCACGGCGTCGGGCCGCGCGCGCCCGGGAAGGGGCCGCCGTCGGCGTGGTACGCTCGGTCACGCCTGACCAGCCACGGTCGGAGGAGTGATGTGCGGGATCTGCGGGTTCGCGCCGGTCGATCCGCTGCGGGCGGTCGACCGCACGCTCGTCGAGCGGATGACGGCACCGCTCGTCCACCGCGGCCCCGACGGGGCCGGCGTCGCGACGGTCCCCGGGGTCGGCCTCGGCATCCGCCGCCTCGCGATCGTCGACCTCGCGACGGGCGACCAGCCGATCTCCAGCGAGGACGGCTCGATCACGGTGGTGTGCAACGGTGAGATCTACAACGCCCCCGAGCTGCGGCGCGAGCTCGAGGCCGCCGGCCACCGGTTCCGCACGCACTCCGACGTCGAACCGGTCGTCCACCTGTTCGAGGACGTGGGGCTCGAGTTCGTGACGCGGCTGCGCGGCATGTTCGGCCTCGCACTGTGGGACGCCGGCCGCCGCCGCCTCGTGCTGGCGCGCGACCGCCTGGGGATCAAGCCGCTGGTGTACCGCCGGACGCCGTCCGGCCTCTGGTTCGGCTCGGAGGTGAAGTCCCTCCTGGCGGGCGGCGAGGTGGACCGCTCGGTCGAGCCGGCCGCCGTCGAGGACCTGCTCACCCTGGGGTTCGTCCGCACGCCGCGGACGCTCTTCGCGGGGATCCGGCGTCTCCCGCCGGCGCACCTGCTCGTCTGGGAACGGGGCGAGGCGCGGGTGCGCCGGTACTGGGATCCCCCCTTCGTCGCGGGGCGGTCACCGCTGGGCGAGAGGGAGTGGGCCGAGGCGCTCCTCGCGAAGCTCGAGGAGACGGTCAGGGTCCACCTGCGGAGCGACGTCGAGGTTGGGGCGTGGCTCTCCCCCGGCGTGGACTCGAGCACGGTCGTGCACCTCGCGAGCCGGCTTCTCGGCCGCCCGCCGCGCACCTTGACGCTTGCCTTCTCCGACCCGCGTGCCGACGAGACGCGCGCGCACAGGACGCTGGACACCTACCCGGGGCACGGCATGCCGAACGAGCAGGCGCTCTGCGACGACCGCTCGTTCGACCTCTTCCCCCGGGCGGTGTGGCACATGGAGGAGCCGACCGCGTACGCCATCGAGATCCCGCGCCTGGTGCTCGCGCGGTCGTCGGCGCGGAGCGTGAAGGTGGTGGTGACCGGCGAGGGCGCCGACGAGGTACTCGGGGGGTACCCCTACTTCCGCGCCAACTCCTGGACCTCGCAGGTGGCGCGGCTGCCGCTGCGGCTGAGGCGGGCGCTCGTGCTGGGGCGCGCTCTCGAGGCGCGCCGTCCCTGGATCGTGCCGCTCATCCTCGCTCCGCGCGAGATGGGTCCCGAGCGCTACCGGAGGCTGGTCGGCGTCGTGCCGGCCGCGGAGGCGGGAGAGGTTCTCTCGGACGAGATCACGCGGCTCGCCGGGCGTGAGACGAGTGACGACGGATGGCCGCTGCGTGAGCCGGGCGGCGGCTCGCCGTCCGCGTTCTCGTCACTCCGGCTCCGCGAGATGCAGGTGCGGCTCCCCGACTTCGTGCTCCACACGAACGACCGCGCCGCGATGGCGTTCGGGCTCGAGGTGCGGGTGCCGTTCCTGGACCACGAGCTCGTCGAGCTGTGCGCGGGGATCCCACCCTCGCTCCTGCTCCGGTGGAACACCGAGAAGTACATCCTCCGGCGCGCGCTCGAGCCGTCGCTCCCCGCCGAGATCTGCTGGCGCCGCAAACGGGGGATGCTCGCGCCGTTCACCGGGTGGTGGCGCGGCCCGCTGCCCGCCTTCGCCGAGGAGATGCTGGGGGACCGCCGCCTCCGCACGTCCGGGTACTTCGCCCCCGCGCCCGTCCGCGAGGCGCTGCGGCGCCACCGCGCGGGGGAAGCGGACCTGAGCCAGGTCCTCAACGCCGTTCTCGGCGTTCAGCTCTGGGACGAGATGTTCCTGCGCGGGCGGGGCCTCGTGGACGCCTGCTGACCGGGCGGACCCGAGATCACCGAGCGTCGAGCGCCGGCCCCGGTTCGGCGGTTCGCTGGAGGGGGGCAGGGACGGCCTTTGCGAGGTCGGTCGGCGGTGTCCCGAGCTCGGGGCAGCGGTCGCAGACGATCCTGAGGTCGCAGTCGGTCTTCCAGCACGCCACCCGGCCGAGCTGGGCGAAGAACAGCCTGCTCATGTGGTCGCTCACGCGCCCCTTGAGGTAGACGAGGTCGCCGCGCCTGAGGGTCGCTCTCAGGAACTCGGCGGCCTCCCGCAGGTCGACGAACGAGCGGGCGCTCTCCGCCGCGACGCCGGCCGCACGCGCGGCGTCTCGCCCGTGCGCCGCGGCGCGGCCCACGAACACCACCACCTCCGCGACGCGGGCGAGCTCGCGTCCCAGGTGGGCGACGCGCTTCCGCCGCATCGTGCTGCCGTAGTCGGAGACGTCGCTGACCACGGCGACGCGGCGCTCCGCGCGCGCGTCGGCGAGGAACCGCACGCCGGCCTCGAACGTGTCGATCGAGCCGTCGTACTCGTCGCGCACGACCACGGCGCCCGACGGGAGCAGGAGCGGCTGCATGCGGGCGCGGAACGGTTCCACGTCGCCGAGGGCCGCGGCACCCGCGGCGAGCGGAACTCCCATGGCGCGCGCCGCGGCGAGCGCGGCGGTCGCCGCCGCGCACCAGTGCCTCCCGACGAGCCGCGTCCGCACGCGGCACGACTCGCCGTCGCGGCTCCGCACGTCGAACTCGAGGCGCTCGGGCCACGCCGAGGTCGCGCCCTCCGCCCACACGTCGCACTGCGGGGAGGTTCCCGACATCACCACCGTGCCGCGGACCGAGGCGGCCATCGCCGCCACGAGCGGGTCGTCCGCGTTGAGGACCGCCGTTCCTCGCGGGCGCAGCTCTTCGAGGAGGATCGCCTTCTCGGCCGCGTGCGCGCCGCGGTCGCCGAACGCCTTGACGTGGGTCCGAAGCACGGTGAGCACGAGCGCGACGTCGGGCCGGACGAGACGTGCGAGGCGGCGCATCTCGCCGGGCGCGCCGACGCCGAGCTCGAGGACCGCGAAGCGGTGGCGGGGGCGGACGCGGAGGAGGTTGCGCGTGAGCAGGACGCCGGTGTTCTCGTTGTCGAAGGTGCGGAGCGTGGGCGAGCGGGACCCGAGGATCGCCGCCAGCATCTCCTTTGCGGTGGTCTTGCCGTGGGTACCCGTGACTGCGACGAACGTCGTCTTCCGGAGCGCGCGCCGCCAGAGGAATGCCACCCAGTACAGGCTCTGCGCCGCCGCGATCCCGACGACGCGCGCGACGAGCGCTCTCGCTCCGGCCAACCGGAGGTTCGGGCTCACCCCCGGAATGATAGGCCAGCGGGCGCACCTACGCAGGTGCGCCGCGGAGGGCCCTCTCGAACCGGAACCCGGTGCGCAGCCCGGCGCCCCGGCGGAAGGTGGCGGCGACCAATGGCCGTCGTCCGGCGCCGAACGCCCGCACGACTCCGATGCGCGCGTAGCCGACCTTGAGCCACGGCGCGAACGCCCACGGGTTGTCCGGCAGGACGCCGGCCAGTGACGCGACGAACCCGTCGGCGCGCAGCGCCGCGAGGCACGCGCTCTGTGTGGCAGGACCCAGCCCCAGCCCGCGGTACGGCGGCTCGGTGTAGGCTCGGTAGGCGTACGCCACGCCTACGCCCAGCGACACCTGGCAGCGGAGGTACTCCACCCACGCCGATCCCACCCCGACCCACACGACGTGGCGCAGGGCGCCTGCGGACCACGCCCCCCACGGCTGGTGACCGAGTGCGAGGCGCTCGCGAAAGACGCGCGCGTCGCCCTGGCCGAGCGCCTCGAACGCGGCCTCGTCGGCCGGCAACAGGGGACGGATCTCAGCGTCGACGCGGGCCTGCCAGACGGGCGCCGGCGCGTCGAGGCGCACCGCCAGCAGGACGAGCCGCCGGTACCCCACCAGAGAGAGCGCGCCGAACCACACCCCTGAGGCGCCCTTCTCGCGGTACACGCGTCCCGCCCGCACCCAAAGCGGTGCCTTGCCGGTCGTCATGGCGCGCGGTCTCCGAGGAGCAACCGCCCGAGCGTACCACCGCGGGACGCGACGGGGACCGCTCACCGCGCGGTTCCGGGTTGGTAGAATCCCCGGGAGGAAGATCGCACCCAGACGGCACACCACCGGCGGTCGCGGGGACACGAGTGGGCGGAGACGACATCCTGAGGTCGCTGAGCGACGAGATCGCGATGGCGGGCTCTCCGCGCGGCCGGTGGCACTCGGAGTACCTGGGGTACTCGTACCGCGCCGCGGTCGAGGCGGCGATGGAACGGAACAGCGGCGGCTCGCCGAGGGTTCTCAAGACCGACCTCTGGAACGAGTGCCTGGGCGGTAACCGGGACATCGTCAACCACCTCCTGGACGAGGTCGGGTGCCGGGTGGTCGCGCTCGAGCTCGCGTACCCGATCTGCGCCCTGGGCCGTCGGCGGGTCACGGGGGCGCACGTCGTCCAGGCCGACATCCGCGCGCTGCCGTTCCGCCCGGCGTCGTTCGACGCGGTGCTCGACCTCTCGACGCTGGACCACCTCTCGGACGCCGCGGTGGCGGACGCGGTGGGGGAGTACGGCCGCGTGCTCCGGGGCTCCGGCGTGGTGCTGCTCGTCTTCTGGCAGCGCTGCGTCCTCATCCGGCTCAGGCTCGTCCTGAAGCGCCTCCTCGGGCGGCACGAGAAACCGGGCCAACACTACTTCCGGCGAGGCGACGTGCAGGCGGCGCTCGGCGAGGGCCTGGAGGTCGTGGACACGTTCGTGGCCGGAGCGCTGCTGACGCCGCCCCACCGCATCACGGCGTTGCTCCTCGGGAGCGTCCGGGGCCGGGCGTTGACCCGGTTCCTGCGCTGGCTGGTCCGCGTCGAGCACAGCCGGGCGCTGCACCCGGTCCTGGCGCACCTCGCCGGGCTGTACGGGATCGTCGCCCGGCGCCGCGACGGCTGACCCCGCCCGGGGAATTCCCCGCCGGCCTCCGCCGTTTGAACTCCCTGACCGATCGCCAGATGCACAGTCGGCAGCACTCCGGCGCCGCGTCTTGAAGGCGCGGTCGCCCGTGTCGGCAGGGACCGGGGCGATCGGGAGGAGGGGCTCATGGAGACCAGGAAGGTGCTCGCCCTCGGTGGGGCGGCGTGGCTGGCGCTGGCCGGCGTCGCGGGGGCGCGGAGCTCGACCGCCAGGGCGCGGCTCGTGCGCGTCCCCGAGATCACGCTGGAGACGATCCGCACCGAGCTGGCGCCCGCGGTCACCTCCGGGGCCCCCATCCCCGGGGTGGCGCAGGGGCCGCAGTTCTTTCCCCAGTCCGTCGCGTCCGGCGACCCGCGGCCGGACAGCGTGGTGCTGTGGACCCGGGTGACCGATCCCGACGCGGCGGGACAGGACATCCCGGTCCGGGTCATCGTCACGCAGGACCAGTTCTTCAGCCACGTCGTCCTCAACCAGGTGTTCGCGGCGAAGGCGGCCTACGACAACTGTCTCAAGGTGAGGATCGGCGGGCTCGCTCCGCGCACGACGTACTACTACTTCTTCGTGTTCTACAAGGGCGGCGTGATCTACCTCTCGCATCTCGGGAGGACGAAGACGGCGCCGGCGCCGACCGACGCGACGCCGGTGCGGTTCGCGTACTTCTCGTGCCAGGACTACGAGGGGCGCTTCTACAACACGTACGCCCGGCTCCTGCTCGACCACGGCGACGACCTCGACTTCGTCGCGTTCATCGGCGACTACATCTACGAGACCGCGGGCGACCCCTCGTCGCAGACCCCGATCCCCGGTCGGGCGATCGACTTCACCGACAAGGCCGGCGCCATCCAACTCGGGAGCGCGCAGCAGCCGTACTGGGCCGCCGCGAGCCTCGCCAACTACCGCCAGCTCTACCAGACGTACCGTTCCGACCCGGCGCTCCAGAACCTCCACGAGAGCTTCCCGATGATCGCGACGTGGGACGATCACGAGTACTCGAACGACTGTCACGGAGCCGTCGCGACCTACTTCGACAAGAGGAAGGACGAGAACGATCCGGAGCGCCGGCGCCACGCCGAGCAGGCGTTCTTCGAGTACATGCCGATCTCGGTCGGGTTGGGTGCCGACGGGACGCTCGCGATCGACGACTCAATCCTGTACCCCAACGCGGTGATCTACCAGGGGTTCAACTTCGGCGCCAACCTCGACCTGATGCTCACCGACTACCGCTCGTACCGCTCCGACGTCCTCATCCCGGAGAACGCCTTCCCCGGTGCGGTCGTGCTCGACAAGCCGACGCTCGTGGAGATCCTGGGCGACTCCGCGTACGGCGCCGTCGAGGGCAGCCTCGACCCGTACGTGGCGATCGACGCCAACCCCGTGGTGCAGGCGACCGCGGTCGCGATCCTGACGCAGCTGTACCAGGCCTCGAACCCGTTCCTCGACGCCGCGGGCGCCGCTGCCGCAGCCGCGCAGGCCGCGAGCGGCAACGTGAGCGCGACCTACTTGAACTCGCTCTTCACCGGCGCGGGGCAGCCGGCTCCGTTCGCCCCCGCCGACCTGGCCGCCATGGACCGCGGCCTCTCGTACCTGTTCCTCGGCAAGCTCAACCTCTACGACTCGCAGGGCTCACGGTACGTCGTGGCGAAGGACGGGTTCGACATCCTGAGCGGGTACCTGTGGGCGGCGACGCAGGGGGCGGCGGAGGACGTCTACGGCGCGACCCAGGAGGCGTGGATCAAGGACACGCTCTCGCACTCGACCGCGGCGTGGAAGGTGTTCACGAGCTCGGTCTCGATGACGCCGATGGTGCTCGACTTCGAGAACCCGCAGATCGCCTCGTTCCTGCCTCCATCGTTCCCCGACGCGTACCGGACTCGGCTGCTGGTGGACACCGAGCAGTGGGACGGGTTCCCCCAACGGCGCGACGAGATCGTTTCATACCTCCAGGGGATTCCGGGCACCGTGATCATCTCCGGGGACATCCACGGCTCGTTCGTGAGCAACCACGGGAACGGCCTGTACGAGTTCACGGGCGCGGCGGTGAGTTCGCAAACGCTCGAGCAGGAGGTGCTGACGATCGCCCAGGCGTCTCCCGTCCTCTCCCAGGTCGCCGGGCTCGACCAGCTCGTCGCGGCGATCGGCGAGATCCTGCAGCTCTCGTCGCTGGACCCCAACGTGAGCTCGGCGGAGATCGTGGACGACTGGCCGGGCTCGCACGGATGCGTCGTCGTGACCGCATCGCCCGACACCCTGACCGCGACGTACTACCACATCGACTCGTCCGAGATCGGCACGAACTACTACGCGGATCCCGCGGCACTGAACTCGCTCTTCACCACGACGACGTTCAAGGTGAAGGGCGGCGCGCTCCAGGAGGTCGGCCCCTGACGGCAGACCGCGCGCACGACGTCGAGCGGCGCGTGCGTCGGCGCGCCGCGATGGTGACCGCGGCCGCGCTGCGGTAGACGGTCGAAGACGTCGATCCGGGCCGAACCCCGGGGCTGCGCGCACGCGTCGGGCGCCCGAGGGCGCCCCGTCGCGTTCCAGCTTGGATGCGCCTCCGACAGGCCGAGGTGGAGCAGGCTCGCCGATCCCCGTCGGCGATCGGCTCGCGGGTCCTCCAGGTCGCGCCCAATACGCGGGCGCTGTTCTGGGTGGACTTCAGCGTCTACGAGGTGTTCCCGCCTCGCGAGGGAAGCTGGTCAATTCAAGGGGCGTTGGGACATAATTGGGAGGACGAGCGCCGGAGGGCGGCGCCGTGCGTCGCCTCCGGGCTCGACGCGAACGTGGAGGTGCGAGATGAACGACAGGCTCGCGGCGGTGACGTGGCTGGCCGCGTGCGTCGCGCTCGTCGTGGCGGCAGGCGTCGCCCGGCCTGCTGAGGCGCCGAAGCCGTGCTGCTTCTCGAACGAGAGATTCGCGGGCGTCTGCCAGGTCGTGCCCGAGAACGACGAGACGTGCGAGGACATCCTGACCTACCTCAACACGCCGAACAGCACCGGCAGGACGTACTGCGGGGCCACCGACATCCGAGGTGGGTGGGCCCGGGTGAAGTGCGGCGGCGCCACGCCGACGCCGAGTGGGGCGTCGGGAGGAAACCCGGAGGCTGCGGCACCGCGGGGCACGGTCCCGGCGCGGCCTTCCTCCGAGAGATGACGTGGAGGCCCCCGTGCCCGGTCGGCGGCGGTGCCGCCGGGTGGTAGCATGAACCTCGGAGCGGCGTCGGAGGTACGAGCGTGAGAGCCGGTTGGGTGGCGGCGCTGTGCGGGCTCGCGTGCCTGGCGGCGGGGTGCGCGGTCACACGCCAGGGCACGCTCACCGGCGGCACGCCGGCGGTCACGGTCCCCGTCTCCGTCGCGGTCGGCGCGGAATCGGCCGCGGTGCACGGGACCAACCCGCAGACCGGTGAGCGCCTCGAGGGGACGTTCCACCTCACCCGCGAGGAACGCACCCCCTCGCCGGTCGGGATCCCCGGACCGCCGCCGTCGTTCGGAGGCGGCGCCGTGAGTCCGGGAACGGGTCCGGGGTACGCGGCCAGCGGCCCGGCGGTGATCGCGATGTCGGGTCGCCTCGAGGGTGACAAGGGCACCAGTTTGCGGTGCACGCTGCAGGTCAAGAAGGGCCTCAACCTCCAGGGTGTGGGTGTGTGCCGCCCGTCGGAGGGCGCCGAGGAGGGCATCGTCTACCGGCTCCGCTTCTAGACGAGTGTATCGACACGTAGACGCCGCGCCGGCGCTGCACCCGTCGGGTTCCGACCGGGCTGCCGCGGCTCAGGGAAGCACCGTCGCCGCGTCGGCCGCGCGCCGCATCGTGGCCACCAGCGTGATCGCGAGGGCGAGAGCGACGGGTCCGATGAAGATGCCGAGCAACCCGAACGCGGCCAACCCCCCGAACACGCCGAGGAACACGACGAGCGTGGAGAGCTCCTCGGCGCCCCGGATGAGCATCGGACGCAGGACGTTGTCGGCGAGGATCGAGGTCACGGTCAGGCCCCACACGAACAGGAACAGCGCCGGGCCGGGGTGCGACGTGGACCAGAGGTAGACCGAGCCGGGGAGCCACGCGATCGCGGTGCCGCCCACCGGGAGCAGCGAGAGGATCGCCATCACGGCGCCGGCGAGCGCGGGCGACGGCAGCCCCGCGATCCACCACCCCACCGCGCCGGTCGTTCCCTGGGCGAGCGCGCACAGCAGCGAGCCGCGGAATATCGCGGCCAGCATCGACTGGAGCGACCGGGCCAGCTGACTTCTCCCCTCGGCGTCGGTCGGCAGCAGGTCGAACACGCTGGCGGCCATCTCGCGGCCGTCCTTGAGGAAGAAGAACAGCAGGAAGATCACGAGGAAGAACGTGAGCACGGCGTCGAACAGGCTCAGGATGAGCTTCCCGCTCACCCCGGCGGCCGTGGCCGACGCCTTCGCCACGAAGCTGGTCGCGATCTTCTGGAAGTCCTCCGGCGCGATCCCGAGACGGCTCTGCAGCCCGTCGAGGGCTTGGGCGACGCCGGGGAGCGCGACGAAGTCGGAGAACGACCGGAGGTGCAGTCCGGAGAGCTTCGCCGCGACGAGGTTCGCGGCGTCGATCGCCTGGCTCGCGAGCACCGCGATGAAGACTACGGCCGGCAGCAGGACGATCAGCGCGAGGGCCAGCGTGAACAACGCGGCGGCGAGGCCGCGGTGCCTGGGCATCTTGCGCTCGAGCGCCGACCACGGCGTCTGGAACGCCACCGCCAGGATGACCGCCCACGCGATCGCAGCCAGGAACGGCGTGAGGACTCGGTAGCACAGGAACCCGACGCCGAGCGTCGCGATGAGGAAGAAGATGACCGTGTAGGCGCGGGACTGATCGGGTCGATCCATTGCGGGCCTCCGGATGTGATGGCGCAGTTTCTCACACCGGCCGCCGTCGGCGGGAGCTCGGCCTCGCTCGGTGGCCGGCGGTCGGCGGCGCCGGTCAGTCGGGCGGCCGGAACGCGTCGGAGACCAGGCGCTCCTGCTCGGCCTGGAAGATCCGGTGCGAGCCGGTCGCGGGGCTCGGGCTCTCCGGCCGGCCGACGTAGGCGAGCGACACACCCGGGAGCAGCTCGCGCAGGCGGGGCGCGACGAAGCTCCACGCCCCCATGTTCGCAGGCTCCTCCTGGACCCAGCGGAGCCGGCGCACGCCGGGCAGCGCGCGCAGGGCGCCGCGGAGCTCTTCCTCCGGGAACGGGTAGAGCCGCTCGAGGCGGATGATCGCGGACGGCGACCCGGCGTGCGCGCGGCGCAGCTCGAGCAGCTCGAAGGCGATCTTCCCGCTGCAGAGCAGCGCGGTCGCGGTGTCGGCGGGCGCCGCCGGATCGTCGATCACGGGCCGGAACGCCCCGCCGAACTCCTCGGCGCGGCTCTTGGCGGCTTCGGCGCGCAGCAAGCTCTTGGGCGTCATGACGATCAGGGGGACGGCGTCAGCCCGGTGCGCCTGCGAGCGGAGCAGGTGGTAGTACTGCGCCGCGCTGCTCGGCACGGCGACGCGCAGGTTCCCCCTCGCCGCGAGCTGGAGGAACCGCTCGAGCCTGGCGCTCGTGTGCTCCGGCCCCTGGCCCTCGGAGCCGTGCGGCAGGAGGAGCGCCAGCTTGCTGCTCTGGTTCCACTTCTCCTGGGCCGACGCGATGAACTGGTCGATGACGATCTGGCCGCCGTTCGAGAAGTCGCCGAACTGGGCCTCCCACAGCACCAGGGCGTCCCCCCGCACCACCGAGTAGCCGTACTCGAACCCGAGCGCGGCGTACTCGGACAGCAGGCTGTCGTAGACGAGGAACGGCGCCTGCCCCTCCGCCAGGTGCTGGAGGGGGGTGTACTCGCTCCCGGTGTCCTGGTCCACGAGCACCGCGTGACGCTGCGAGAACGTGCCCCGGCGCGAGTCCTGCCCGGAGAGGCGGACCGGGATCCCCTCGGTGAGGAGCGAGCCGAACGCCAGCAGCTCCGCCGTGCCCCAGTCGACCTCGGAGGCGGCGAGCATCTGGCGGCGCTGGGCGAGCTGGCGCGCGAGCTTCGGGTGGACGTGGAAGCCGTCCGGCACCGCGGTTGCCCGCTCGAGGATCTGCTGGAGGGCCAAGGGCGCCACGGGCGGCGGGGGAGGCCCGGAGGGCGCGGCCTCGGCGGCCCCGGTCTCGAGCGAGATCGCGGGCGGCGCGCTCTCGTGCGTGGCGGCGAACGCCGCCTCCATGCGGTCCTGGAAGTCCTTCAGCGCGGCCTCCGCCTCCTGCAGCGAGAGGTCGCCGTGGTTGACCAGCCGCTCGGTGTAGAGCTTGCGGACCGACCGGCGGTCGCGGATCTTCGCGTACATGATCGGCTGGGTGTACGCGGGCTCGTCCGCCTCGTTGTGGCCCCAGCGCCGGTAGCCGACCACGTCCACGACGACGTCCTTCCTGAACTCGCGCCGGAACGCGAGCGCGAGGTCCATCACGTGCACGCACGCCTCCGGGTCCTCGCCGTTCACGTGGAACACCGGCGCCTGGACCATCTTGGCGACGTCCGTGGCGTACACGGACGAGCGCGCGTCCGCCGGCGAGGTCGTGAACCCGATCCCGTTGTTGACCACGATGTGGATCGTCCCGCCCGTGCGGTACCCGGAGAGGGCGCTCATGTTGAGCGTCTCGGCCACCACCCCCTGTCCCGCGAAAGCGGCGTCGCCGTGGACGAGGACCGGGAGCACCTGCTCGTGCCGGGTGTCGCCGCGCATGTCCTGCAGGGCGCGGGCCATCCCCTCGACGACGGGGTCCACGGCCTCGAGGTGGCTCGGGTTGGAGGCGAGCGTGATGTGGAGCTGGCCGCCCGCCGGGCTGGTGTACGTGCCGGTCGCGCCCAGGTGGTACTTGACGTCGCCGCTGCCCTCGCGCGAGAGCGGATCGATGTTCCCCTCGAACTCGCGGAAGATCTTCTCGTAGCTCTTCCCCAGGATGTTCGTGAGCACGTTGAGGCGGCCGCGGTGCGCTGTCCCGAGCACGACCTCGGCGATCCCGGCCGCGACCGCGCCGGTCAGCACGCGATCGAGCATCGGGATCAGCGACTCCAGTCCCTCGAGCGAGAAGCGCTTGTGGCCCACGTACTTCGTGTGGAGGAAGCGCTCGAACGCCTCGGCTGCGTTGAGCATGGCGAGCGTGCGGCGCTTGGCGGCGGCGTCCAGCCACCCGGACGGGTCCGCGCCCTCGACCCGCCTCTGGATCCACGCCTTCTGGTCGGGCTCCTGGATGAACATGTACTCGACGCCGAGCGTCCCGCAGTACGCCTCGCGGAGGATCCGGAGGATCTCGCGCAGCGTGGCCCGCTCGTGGCCGCCGACGTTGAGCGTGTAGAACTCGCGGTCGAGGTCCCAGAGCGTGAGGCCGTGGCGCTCGAGCTCGAGCTCGGGGTGGGTCGGGATCTCGGTCGAGAGCGGGTTGGTGTGCGCCACGAGGTGGCCGCGGACGCGGTACATGTTGATGAGGGCGAGCACCCCGGCCTGCTTGCGCACGAGGGCGTCCACACTGCGGTCGGAGAAGTACGGGTTGACGTCCGGAGCCACGCGCACCGGCTCGTGGGGCACGGCGAGCGACTCGAACACTTCCTCGTAGAACCGATCGCCGCCCGCGAGGAGCGCGGCGACGCGGCTGAGGAACTCGGCGCTCTCGGCGCCCTGGATCACCCTGTGGTCGTAGGTGCAGGTGAGCGTCAGCACCTTGCTGACGCCGAGCCGGGCGAGGGTCGAGGGGTCGGCGAGCTGATACTCGGCGGGGTAGCCGATGCTGCCCGCGGCGACGATCACGCTCTGACCTGCCATGAGGCGGGGCACCGACTGCGTGGTCCCGAGCATCCCAGGGTTGGTGAGCGTGACGGTCGTGTCGGCGAAGTCCTCCGGGGTGAGCTGGCTGGCCTGCGACCTCCGGATCAGCTCGTTGTACGCTGCGAAGAAGGTGGCGAACTCGAGCGTCTCGGCGTGCTTGACGCTCGGGACGACGAGGCCGCGCGTGCCGTCGCGCCGCTCGATGTCGACGGCGATCCCGAAGTTCACGTGCTCGGCGGTGAAGCGGTGGGGCGCGCCGTCGATCTCGACGAACAGCGACCTCATCCCCGGCATCTGGTGCAGCGCCTTCACGAGCGCCCACGCCAGGAGGTGGGTGAAGCTCACCTTGCCGCCGGTCAGCTCGGCGAGGTGCTGGTTCATGAGCGAGCGGTTCTCCTCCAGCAGCCGGACGGGGATCGTCCGGACCGAAGTGGCGGTCGGGACCGTGAGGCTCGCCTGCATGTTCTCGACCAGGCGCCTTGCCGGTCCGACGATCGGCACCGCGGAAGGAACCGGTGCGAGTGCAGGGCGGCCGGGGGCCTCGACGGGGACGGCGGCGGGCGCGGCGACCGCCGGGGGCGGCGGCGCGACGCGTCCGATCGCGGGGCGATAGTCCGAGAAGAACTCGCGCCAGCTCTCGCTCACCGACTCGGGGCGCTCCTTGAACTCGCGGAACATCTCGTCGATCAACCAGACGTTGGGGCCGAACGAGGCCGCGCTGGGTTTCTCGTCGCTCATGGCGCTATGGTAAATCGTTCCGGCCGAGAAAGATTCCCGTTTCGGTCGGCGCGCGGGCAGCGCTGCCGGCGGCGGGCGGACTCCGGCGTCGGGACGCGCTATCGCAGCGCCCGTCGGACGGCCGCTTCGGCGAGCGGACCCATCACCGCGTACCCGGCGGCGTTGGGGTGGACCCCGTCCGAGGTCAGCTCCGGGCGCAGGCCGCCGTGTCTGTCGGCCATCGCGGAGTGGTAGTCGAGGTAGACGAGGCCGCAGCGTTCCGCGTAGCTTCGGATGAGCGCGTTGAGCGCGGCGATCTTGGGGGCGGGCTCGAGGCCGCGCCGCCACGGGAAGTCGAGCGCGGGCAGGAGCGAGGCGAGCACGACCCTAATCCCGTTCGCCCGGGCGATCTCGGCCATCGAGACCAGGTTGTCGAACACCATCTCGGGGGTGGCGGGCCCACCGTTGCCGGCGAGGTCGTTGGTCCCCGCCAGGATGACGACGACCCGCGGCCGGAGCGCGACGACGTCCTGCCGGAAGCGGACCAGCATCTGCGCCGTCGTCTGGCCTGAGATCCCGCGGCCCAGCCACGGCCGCCCCGAGAAGAACGACGGCACCGCCGCGGCCCACCCTTCCGTAATCGAGTCGCCCAGGAAGACGACGCGCTCCTCTTCGGGACGCGGCCGGCCAAGGCGAACGTTGTCGGCGCGGTAGCGGGCGAGCCCGGCCCAGTCCGCGGGTGGCGTCTCATCGGCGTTCTTCCCGGAGGCCGCGAGCTCGTCCGCCGTCGGCGTGACGGCAACGACACCGTTCCTCGCGGCGCCAATGGAGGCGGTCGGGCTCCCGCACGAGGCCTCCGTGTCGTCGGGGTGCGGTGCGACGACCACGCCGGTGGCGGACGCGGACCCTGCGGTGACGGCGGCCGCGACGAGTGCGGGTAGGAGCGACCTGGCGTTCATTCGCCGTACGGTATCACCGCCGCGGTCGGGGTCAATCTCGTCTCTGCGGGTATCATGCTGGAGATGCCCCACGACGTGTCCGCCGCCGCGAGGTGACGCCGTGCGCGCTTCGTGTCGCGGCGCGGAGCGCGGGGCCCGGCCGAACGGGACCCGTGTCGGGAGTGACGATGGTCGCACTCGCGCTGTGTCTCCTGCTGGCGGCGCCGGAGCCGAGCGGCACGCCGCCTTCGGGCCGTGCTGAGATGACGATCTCGTACCGCGGCGCCGCGCCGGAGGGGCTGGTCGGAAACGGGCGCAGCGTGGTCAAGGTACGGCCCGGCGGGTTCGAGTTCTTCTCGGGCGGCACGGCGTCCGGCCGTTTTCGCGTGGTCGTGGGCGGCGAGTCGCGTGACATCCCGGTCGCCGACGTCGCGGCGGAGTTCTTCCCCGGCGGCGTGGAGTATCGAGCGACCGTCGCCGGCGTCGTCGTGCGCGTCCTCCACGGCGCGACCGCCGAGGTGCCGTACGCGGCGGCGATCCGCGTCGAGGGTGCGGCCGGTCCGGTCGCGATCGAGGTGGAGGCGCGCGGCGATCCTGCGGTCGTTCCTGCGGGGCGAATCTCCGTGCCGCTGAGCGGTGGAGGTGGAACCGTGGTGGTGGCGGCCGGGTCGGGCGAGCCGCCGGCGTCGTGGGAGGAGGCGAGGCGCCGGTTCGAGGCGCCGCACTTGGGCGGGCTCCAGCTCGTGACGCCCGAGCCGGCGCTCGACCGCGCAGTGAGGTTCAACGAGTTTCTGCTCGACCTCGGGTTCGACGGGCGCCTGCACGTGTGCGAGCTGTTCCGCTGGCGCGACGTGTGGTCGCGGGACCTCGGGTCCGGGCTCGCGCCCGGGGCGATGGCCGCCGGGCGGTTCGCCGCGGCGCGCGCCACGATCTCGTACGACCTCCGGCGCCACGCCGCCGCCAACCCGCGGGGGCTGAAGGTGACGGAGGACCCGTCGCAGGGCGGCTCGGCGGAGGGCATCGCGTGGCTGACGCGGGCGGTGTGGCGGTACTACCTGTTGACCGGCGACCGGGCGTTTCTCGTCGACGCCGCGAGCACGCTGCGACCGTGGGTCGAGGCGTGGCTCGCACGCGATCCCTCCGAGAGCGGCCTGCTGGTGGACGTCACCGAGTGGATGGACCACTCGCGTTTCTTCCTGTTTCCCGACGGCGCCCGCGTGCTGTACTCGAACGTGCTGTTCGCCGAGCTGGTCGGCACGTTCGCCGCGATCGAGCGGACGCTGGGCGACGCGACGGCGGCGGCCCGCTACGACGCGGCGCGGGCGCGCTTCGTGGGCGGCGTCAACGCCTCGCTTTGGGACGAGAGGGCCGGACGGTACGACAACCTCACGCTCTGGGGGCGGCGCGACGAGCGCTCGTCGTCTGCGGAGAACGCACTCGCCGTGCTCTCGGGCGTCGCGCCGCCCGAGCGGGCCCGACGCGCGCTCGCGGCGGTGCGCGCGACCAACTGGCGCACCGCCGGCTCGGTCACGATCACCCCGCCGATGACGCACGTGGACGCGCACAACGACCACAACTACAAGGTGTGGCCGTGGTGGAACGCGGTGGAGGCGCGGGCGCGCCTGCACAACGGCGATCCCGACGGCGCGCTGTGGCTGCTCGACCGGTGCGCGGCGACGCTCGAGGACGAGCACGACCCCGGGTTGATCGAGGAGCTCGTCACCCCCGACGGTGTCAGCGAGGGCGGGCACGCGTTCCTCACCGCGGCCGGGTCGTTCCTCGACGCCGTCGTCGACGGGCTGCTCGGCGTCGAGGTGCTCGAGCCCGGATGCGCCCGCGTGCGCGTCGCACCCAACGTGCCGGCGTCGTGGCGGCGGTGGCGGGCGACCGTGCCGCTGCCCGAGGGCGCGATCGCCATCGACCGAACGGAAGGCCGCCTCACGATCCGCGTCAGCGACCCGCGCGTCAAGGTCGTGGAGGCGCCGCCCGGC